>DASVVT010000052.1:0-65382 GCA_036386415.1 Pyrinomonadaceae bacterium | reverse complement strand
ATGATCGGGCAGGGCACGGCGGCCCGCTCGATCAAGCTGGAGCTGCCGAAGTTCACTTTGGTCGGAGCGACCACGCGAGCCGGTCTCATTACAGCACCTCTGCGCGGGCGCTTCGGCATCGTCTTTCATCTGGATTTCTATCCACATGAAGATTTGGAAGTGATCGTCAAGCGCTCGGCAGACATCATCGGCGTCGAAGTTGACGAGGGCGGGGCGCGCGAGATTGCGCGTCGCGCACGCGGCACACCGCGCATCGTCAACCGTCTCCTCAGGCGCGTGCGCGACTATGCCGAAGTCGATTACGACGGGCGCATCACTGAGGAAGTCGCCGGAGATGCGCTCAACCGGATGGAGGTTGACACCTTCGGTCTGGACGAGATCGACCGCAAGCTGCTCACAACGATCATCGAAAAATTCAGCGGCGGCCCCGTCGGGCTCGGGACTCTCTCGGCGTCGATTCACGAAGAGAAGGATTCCATCGAAGAGATCATCGAGCCGTACCTGATCCAGATCGGCTTTCTGAATCGTACGCCGCGCGGGCGCATGGCGACGCGCCTCGCCTACGAGCACTTCGGCATCGCGCCAAAGCCGCACAAACCCGGACTGTTCGATTCCGAGTAGGAGTTCAGTTGAGGAAGAGGGTTATATCTGCGGCCTTTGCGAATTACCTTTGCGCCCTTTGCGTTTAATCTTCTCTTTAAACGCAGAGTACGCAAAGGGGACCCGCAAAGGGCGCAGACGAACACTATAGATTTTCAAAGCCGTGAATTTATTATCTCGCACAACGTCTCGCATCTGTCTCTTAACTCTGCTGGCGCTCGCCGTCTCATGCGCGCCCTTCTCTGCCAGGGCGCAGCAACGCCGTCGTTCTCAAGCGCCGCCGTCTGCTTCGGCGCAGGCAAAAGATGCCGCGCGTGTGCGCCGCGCGCGTGCCGTACAGTTGCTCGACGAGACGGCTTATGCGGCGCGCACGCTCGACGACCTCTTTTACCGCGCGAGAATTCAGATGTTGGCCGCAGACGCCCTGTGGCCGTCCGATCAGCAGAGAGCCCGCGCCCTCTTTCGTCGCGCGTGGGACGCGGCCACGGCATCGGACAAAGCCGAAAGTAAAGTGCTCGAAGATGAATTCGGCACGTCTTCCGAACCGGAAGAAAACTTCATTAGCGAAGCGCGCGACGAGGTGTTGATCAAGGTGGCGGCGCGCGACCCTCAACTGGCGAGCCTTTTCCTGCAAGAATATATGAAGGACAGGGAGGGCGACGCGAGCAGCAGCAATAGCAGCAGCGAGGCGCGCAGCAGATCACAGCGTCGCACGCCCTGGCGTGAGTTGACGGCGAGCGGCGCGCGTCGTCTCGTGCTGGCGATTGAGCTTCTCAACAGAAACGAGTCTGTGCAGGCGGCGCAGGTCGCCGCGCCCCTCGTCAACGAGGGCGTCAGCGGGGATTTGATCTCCTTCATCCTGCACCTGCGCGAACAGAATGCGAGCCAGGCCGATGCGCTCTACGTCAATCTGCTCAAGAGAACGCGTGCGGATGCAGAGGCTGATGCCAACTCTGTGCTGCTGCTTTCCGCGCCCGTCATCTCGCCTCAGCTAATGGTCGTCGTAGACGAGCGCGGCTCGCTCCTGTTTCGTCCCATCTCTCGCGCGACACCTGCGCCGCAGGCTCCGCCGCCGCTCTCAAATGAGACGCGAAGCCTTTTCTACAATGTTGCTGCGACGGTGCTTGCGCGCCCCGCCGTGCAGCGAGTGGACGTGAACCCTGTGCGCGAGGCCGTCGCGCTCTATTTCACCATCGGGCGTCTGCTCTCGCACTTTGGACGCGAAGCCCCGCAGTACGCGCCTGAGATGAGCGCGCGACAGTCCGCTCTCTTGAACGAGATCGAAGCGAGCCGCCGCGAACAGCTTTCAACGCAATTCGAGCTGAGCAGCCTGACGCCTGAGCGTGGGGATGACCCGCTCAAGACGGACATTGAGAAACTCGCGCGCGCGGGCGACGAAGCGGAGCGGCTGCGCATCTCGCTCGCCATCATCAGCAGAGCCGCACAAAACCGTCTGTGGGATCGCGCCCGTCGTGCTGCCGCCGAGATCAAGGACGCCGGAACGAAGCGCGCAGCCCTCTCTTTTATCGCCGTCAATGAGATCGCAGACATCACGCGCGCCTACGCAGACGATAAAGAAGGCGACTTTGAGCAACTGGCAAATTTCGTGCGCTCGGCGGACGTGCCGCCCTTTGCCGCCGCCTGGGGCTTGACGCAGACTGCGTTTATCAGCGCGCGCGCAGGTAAGTCTCAACCCGCCTCCGACCTGCTCGACGAGGCCGAGCGCTACGCCGCTCGCGTCCCCGCTGGAACGCGCCAGCGCGTCGCCGCCTACGTCATCATGACAAACTACTCGGCGCGCATCGACAAGACGCGCGCGTGGCGACTCCTGGCCGAGACGGTCAAGGCGGCCAACGCCGTGGAGGACTACGCGGGTGACGCAGCTTCGCTCGATTTGACGGCGGACGAGGACGCTACAGCGGAAGATGCTACGGAAGATGCTACGGCGGCGGATTATTTCCGCATCGACGCCGGGGCTTTTCGTCTCGACACGATTTTTGCGACAATGGCGCGCCTGGACTTTGAGAAAGCTCTGACGGAGGCGCGCGGCCTGCGCGGGAAAGTCCCCCATGCTCTCGCCCACATTGCAGCCGCACGAGCAGAGTTGGAAGAAAGAAAATGATGAATGATGAATGATGAATGATGAATTAAAGACAAAAAAAACCTGAACACTTTGATTCCTGAATGCTTTGATCTTGGTCTTTCTTTTCATTCATCATTCATCATTCATCATTCATAATTTCGTATGCGCCGTTTTCCCTCATTCTCGCGCCACTCTTTCGGGGTGCGCAATCGCGCGCCGTGGGGGAGCATCGTGTCTCACACGTTCCACCAGTTTCACGAGAACGATCTCTTCACGTCGGCGGCGGCGATGAGCTACTTCGGGTTGCTGACGCTCTTTCCGACGCTGTTGCTGCTGCTGGCGCTCGGCAAGCGCCTGGCGGCGGGCTCCTACGTGCTCAACGACATGCTGCGTCGCGTGATGCAGGTCTATCCGGGGTCTGGAGAGTTTCTGAACAGCACGATCAATTCCCTGTCGGACGTTGGGACGGGAGTCATCATCACCTGCTTCATCGTCGTGCTGTGGGCTGGCTCATGGGTCTTTGCGGTCATCGAGCGCGCGCTTAACAGAATCTGGGGCACAACCTCGCGCACCTTCCTGCACGGTCGCGCGCTCACCATCGGCATGATCGGGATCGTCGGCCTGCTTCTTTCGATCTCCGTGCTGGCAACATCCGTGCTCGTCGCCCTGCAACAACTGGCGGCACGCCTGCCCCTGCGTGTGATTGAGAGCAGGGCGTGGCTCCTGGCGGTCGGCAGCGGTTTCTGGCAGATCATCCTCGCGCTCGTCAGCATACTCGTCACCATCATTCTCTTCATACTCGTCTACCGCTTCATGCCGAACGCGCGCGTCACCTTGCGCGACACAGTGCCGGGCGCGGTCGCGGGCGGACTACTGTGGGAACTCTCCAAGTACATCTTCGCCTCAAGCCTGCACTACTTTCACTACGATCAGATTTACGGCTCGGTCGGCGCGGTCGTCGCCGTCCTGACCTGGGGCTATGTATCGAGCTTGATCCTACTCTTCGGCGCGCAACTGACCGCCGTCTTTCACCGCGAACACCCGACAGAGAAGATCAAGGCTTCCGCCGCCGACGCCGCCACCGCGCCTATTCATTGATCGCCACCTATAGCGAGTTGCAATTGCCCGTACGGAAGACTTAAACGCAAAGCACGCAAAGGTAAATCGCAAAGGGCGCAAAGAGATTCTTCTTCGCGCCCTCTGCGTCTTCCTCCTTGGCTTCCTTTGCGTTTAATTCTTCTCTTCTTCCCCGACGCTCAATTGAAATCCGCTCTACTAGAGCGGATTTTAAATGAATGTAGGACGACGATAAAATTGTAGGGGCAGGGCTTGTCCCTGCCCGTCTTCGCTGTCTATTGAGCGGGCAGGGACAAGCCCTGCCCCTACAATTCTACACACGATTGAAATTTGCTCTAATAGACAAAGCCGCCCCTGACTGGTTTTCATACAGCCAGCGAGCCGATCATGCCGCAAAACGCGTAACTCACAGTGTAATAATCAATTACAGTCGTGCAACGCTCAATGTTCAACCTGCAACGGTCATCGTTACGCGTGCAACGGTCGTCGTAATGCCTGCAACGCTCGTCGTTACGCCTGCGACGGTCGTCGGTGAGCCTGCAACAGCCATCGTTGAGCCTGCGACGGTCGTCGTAATGCTTGCAACGGTCATCGTTGAGGCTGCGACGGTCGTCGTTACACCTGCGACGGTCATCGTTGAGCCTGCGACGGTCGTCGGTGAGCCTGCGCGGGTCGTCGGTTGGCACGTAACGGTCGTCTGTCACCTGTTGCGTATCATCAGCACCTTGGCCTTGCCCGGCCCCCACAATGCCCTTCCAGGCTTCGCGCCCGTGTGCTCGCCGTCCTTGAGCACCTGCACGCCGTTGACGAAAACGTGCCTCATGCCGACGGCGTACTGGTGCGGCTTATCAAACGTCGCACGGTCGGCGATTGTAGCGGGGTCAAAGATAGCCAGGTCTGCGTACATCCCTCCCCTGACGTAGCCGCGATGATCCAGACCGAGGTTCGTCGCGGGCAGTCCAGACAACCTGCGTACGGCCTCTGCGAGCGAGATCACTTTCTCTTCACGCACATACTTGCCTAAGAGCCGCGCGAAGTTTCCATAAGCGCGCGGGTGCGGATTCGATTTGAGGAAGACCCCTTCGGGCGCTTGCGAAGCTTCGTCCGAGCCTAGAGAAACCCAGGGCTTAAGAAGCTGCTTCTTGATATTTTCCTCGGACATCAGGAAGTAGATAGTATCGACGCGCGAGCGATCTTCGAGCATCAAATCCATGATCGTCTCGACCGGATCACGACCACGCATACGCGCCACCTCGGCCAGAGATTTGCCCGTCAAGGGCTTCAACTTCTCGGACTTGAAGCCGACCAGGAGCACGCGCTCGGGCGAGCCCGCAGCCAGGTATAGATTCTCCCAATCGCTAGTAGGCGTGCGCGCAGCCTCAGCGATCTTCCGCCGCATGGCAGGGTCTTGCAGCCGCTTGAAGAGCGCCTCGTAGCCGCCATCTAACGCCCACGGCGGCAGAGAGGCGTTGAGCCCGGTCGCGCCCGCCGGATACATGTACATGTCCGCTGTGATCTTCAAACCCGCACGGCGCGCCGCCTCGATCAACATGAGGGCGCGATCCATCTTCTCCCAGTTCTGCTGCCCCGCCGCTTTAAGATGATAGATTTCAGCCGGTATCCCTGCCTCGCGACTGATGCGTATCAGCTCTTCAATCGCCTCGATCAAACGGTTCCCTTCGCTGCGCATGTGCGAGATGTACTTGCCCTGATATTTGGCCGCGACCTTGCACAGCTCAATCAACTCTTCTGTGCGCGCGTAAAAGGCTGGCGCATAGATCAAAGACGAACCTATGCCGAGCGCACCCGCTTCCATCTCGCGGCGCACCAGCTCGCGCATCTGGTCTAGTTGCGCGGGCGTCGGCGGCTTGTCCTCCAGGCCGATGACATATTCACGTATGGTCGTCGCGCCGATGAAGGAGGCGACGTTCTGCGAGACGCCGCGTTTCTCAAGATAGTTTAGATATTCCGAGAGCGTCGTCCACTCAATGTCGTACTTGATGTCCTTCTGCTCATCCTTGATCCTCTTCTTCATCCGCTCGTTGAGCGGCCCCATCGAATCGCCCTCGCCCATAATCTGCGTCGTCACGCCCTGGCGAATCTCGCTCTGCGAGCGGCCATCCGCGATCAGAGATTCCGTTGACCACGACAGCATGTTGATAAATCCCGGCGCGACTGCCAGCCCACTTGCATCGACAACCGTGCGCGCATGCGCCCCTTTCAAATCCCCTACAGCCACAATACGGTCGCCACGAATACCGACATCCGCCTTAAAGGGCGCTCCGCCCGTGCCGTCATACACGGTGCCGTTTTTGATGAGCACGTCGAAAGAGGTCTGATCAGACTGGGCGAACAGCGTGATCGAGATGGAAATGAGCAGGAGTAAAGAGAAGATTTTTCGCATGTGAGAGATCATACCACTGGAGCAAACTTCACATGGATAGAAACCGGAGCACAAAAGAGCCCCGGAGGGGCGACATAATTTCAACTTGAGATTATGTCGCCCCTCCGGGGCTCTGGTTCGTTCAACTAACTGTTTACCCATGACTCACGTCATAGGTTACTGATATGCCGCCCCTACCGGGGCTACCTTGTGCAGAGTGCCCAA
The DNA here is from genome assembly GCA_036386415.1 of Pyrinomonadaceae bacterium. Lineage (GTDB taxonomy): Bacteria > Acidobacteriota > Blastocatellia > Pyrinomonadales > Pyrinomonadaceae > DASVVT01. The sequence continues at coordinate 59,014 of DASVVT010000052.1, read as the reverse complement.
ACTGGTATTACACACAATCGAAATCCGGGTAGTATCATAGTTCGGAATATGAGGCAGAATGTTCTCCCGGCTCTAACATCTTTATGCTTATTTCGGATTTTGATTACGAGCTTCCAGAAGAGTTGATCGCACAGCACCCGCTCGCTGAGCGAGACGCGGCGCGGATGCTCGTCCTCAACCGCGCCGAAAGGAACTGGCACGACCGGCAGTTCGCGTCGCTGCCCTCTTACGTGCGCGCGGGCGATTGTGTCGTCATCAACAACACGCGCGTCTTTCCGGCACGTCTCGAAGGTCGTCGCGTGCCTTCGGGCGGGCGCGTCGAGCTGTTCCTGCTCCGAGAGCGGGAGCCGCAGGTGTGGGATGCGCTGGCGCGCCCGGCGCGCAGATTACAGAAGGGCGCGCGCATACGCTTTGGCGACGGACGCCTTCGCGCTGAAGTGATCGAGTTACTGGATGGCGGACGCCGCACCGTGCGCTTCGATACGGAAGCTCCCTTCGACGAGCTGCTTGAGGCGACGGGGCATACGCCGCTGCCGCCATATATCAAGCGTGCTGCGGCGGAAGCTGAGACCCGCGAGGAGGATCGCGAGCGCTACCAAACGGTTTACGCACGTCGGCGAGGAGCAATCGCTGCGCCGACAGCCGGACTCCATTTTACGCCGCGCGTCCTGGATGAGCTCAGGGCGCGCGGCGCACACCTCGTCGAGATCACGCTCCACGTCGGCTACGGCACGTTCGAGCCCGTGCGCGCCCTTGACTTGAGCGCTCACGCGGTTGAGCCCGAAGAGATCGAGATCACTGTTGATGCAGCCCAGGCGATCAACGATGCGCGCTCACGCGGTGGTCGCATCTTTGCTATTGGCACAACGACGACGCGCGCTTTAGAATCTGCTGCGGATGAGGCGGGAAGGGTCGCGGCGGGCGCGCGCCTGGCTTCCCTGACGATCACGCCCGGCTACAGCTTTCGCGTCGTCGATGCGCTGTTGACAAATTTCCATCTGCCGCGCTCGTCCCTGCTGGTGCTCGTCGCCACCTTCGCCGGGCGCAACCTTGTGCAGGCCGCTTACGCCCATGCCGTCCAGTCACGCTATCGCTTTTACAGTTACGGCGATTGCATGTTAATAATTTAATGAATCGTAAATCGTGAACAGGTAGAAGCTGTTCTTCGATTTACCTGTTCACGATTTACGATTTACGAACTCATGGCTGTCTTGAAGAAAATTCGGTCGCGGTTGTGGTCGCAGGGCGAAGATGCTGCCAGCGATGCCGTTGGCTATGATGAGCCGATCTCCGCTCGGCTCGTAGCAGTCCGCTATGACGTGCGCCCCATGACCGTTTCGCAGTTGGACGAATGCTGGCGGCTCGACCAGCGCTGCTTTGTCGATGGTGAAGCCTACAGCCGCGATACGTTCGAGTATCTCTTGACGGCTTCAGAGTCCGTCTCCTATCGCGCCGTGACGCAGGGCGGCACGATGGTCGGGTTCATCGTCGGTCTCGTCGAACCGGATCACACAGGCCATGTCACGACCATCGGCGTCTCACCGGAGCATCGCCGTCGCGGCATCGCCCGCAGCCTGATGCAGAAGGTTGAAGACGGCTTTCGCCGCCGCAACGTGCGCATGGTGCGCCTTGAGGTTCGCTCGGTCAACGCGGGCGCGCAGCAACTCTACCGCGACCTCGGCTACGTCGCCACGCAGCGCCTGCCACGCTACTACTCAAACGGCGGCGACGGATTGTTGATGGTCAAGTCCTTGGAATAAGGCAAAACTAAATCACTCTGCACTGAAAGTGCAGAGATTTAAGAAGGACTGAAAGTCCAGCTATTCCAAGATGAATGTTTCAGTCTCCTTGTTGGAGGCTTCTCGATGATGCTCCAGATACTCTTGCACTATCTCTTCGGTGATGTTGCCCGTGCTCCACGCACCGTACCCGATTGCCCAGAAGTGTCTGCCCCAGTACCTTTTCCGCAACTCCGGGTACTCTTGTTGCAGCATCCGAGAAGTTCGACCTTTCATCCGTTTGACCAAATCTGAGAGTGATTTCGATGGCGGATACTCAATGTGCATGTGGACATGATCCTTGCTCACGACCCCTTTGAGTATCCTGACATCTTCAGCGTCGCATATTTGAATGAGCAGGTCGCGACATCTGATCTTGATGTCGCCCGTCAGCACATGGTAACGGTACTTAGTCGCCCAGATTAGGTGCGCCGTTAATCTGCTGACGGTATGACTGCCATAGCGGTTCTCTTTCATGCTCCGGCACTTCTAGCATTTCCAGAAGTGGGTAGCAACTGAAAGTCTTGCACTGAAAGTGCATAGCTTTGCACTAGCGGCTTGGGACAGTAAAAGGCAAAAGTGAAGAAGCTCACCTCACTTTTGCCTTTTACCTTTTTACTTTTGCCTTGTTTTTAGCTCTTACGCAATTCGGTCAAGACCTGTTTGGCGACGGCCTTGAGCGTGTCGAAGACGCCGATGCCTGTCGAGGCGACCGCTTCTATGACGGGCTCGCCTTTACGTTGAAGCTCTGCCGTCAGGTCTGCGGTCGGGATGACGTTCGGAAGGTCGCGCTTGTTCAGTTGCAGCACGTAAGGGATGCCCATCAGATCGTAGCCCTGCGCCTGTAGATTCTCTTGCAGGTTGTAGAGCGATTCGATGTTGGCGTCCATTCGCTCCTCCTGCGAGTCGGCGACGAAGACCACCCCGTCCACCCCCTTCAAGATGAGCTTGCGTGAAGCGTCGTAGAAGACCTGCCCCGGCACAGTATAGAGATGGAAGCGCGTCTTGAAGCCGCGCACCGTGCCCAGCTCAAGCGGCATGAAGTCGAAGAAGAGCGTGCGATCCGTCTCGGTCGCCAGGCTGATGAGCTTGCCCTTTGACTGCGGAGCAGTGGAATCGAAGATGTATTGTAAATTGGTCGTCTTGCCGCACAGCCCCGGGCCGTAGTAGACGATCTTGCAGTTGATCTCGCGCGAAGCGTAGTTGATGAACGTCATGGCATTTAAGAGTCGGGAATCTGGAGTCTGCGGTCGAGAGTCAAAGGCAAAAGATGTTCTTTCTTTTGACTCCAGACTTCAGACTCTAGACTCCTGACTGTTTTAGTTAAAGAGGCTGTCTATATCCTCATCCGTAATCTCGGCAAACAGGGCGGCTTCGTCCGCGCTTTTTTTGGACTCGCGCGTCACTTCGTCGAAAATGGCGGCCAGCTCATTCGACACCTGTTTGACACGCAACTTGACCAGCCCCAGGCTGGAATGCTCGTCGAAAACCACTATCAAAAGGGCGCGCCCGATGACGCAGATGTGTATGCTCTCGCGCTCGCCCTCATGCGAGAGCGTCGGAAACTCCTTTTCACCGATGAGCCTAGCCATCCCCGTCGTCGCGGCGACATTTCCGGCGGCGAGCGAGGCGAGGCTCGTTGTGTCAATATCACCCACGTCGCCCTGCACGGCGATCTGCTGGCCGTCTTTGTCCACCAGAAAGGTTACTCGAGCCGCAGAATCCAGACGCAGTCTGGCTAACACAGCCTCGATCTGCCGGAACTGCTGCTCGCGCATTACAATAGGAGTGTCTGCCATCAGGACACGCTTTCGTTCGAGAGATTGGCGCGGGGCTTGGTGGGAGACTCAAGGCTAGAGCTCATGTGCTATGAACACGGCCAGAGTCTAAGCTGAAGAGATCAAAGGTCTTCGCCCGTCCGCACCGGTAGCGCGATGCCTTCTCGCGGCCTGCCCCAAGGAAGCCTGTGCCGCGACTCCAGTAGGCACTTTAGCATAGCGTCTTTATGACTACAAGTGTTTTCCCCTGTTGTTTATCGCAAAACGTGGGTCAAGATTACCTGCTATATGTCCGCAAGTCCTACGTCCTCGTTGTTTTAGGGGACAAGCTGTGTTAAGCTTGGCACAGTTTTCACGGCGGCTCTATGGTTGAGCGCCCCTTTGGAAAGTTGGTGGCTTCGCATGAGCGATCCTGTCGTCAAGGGCATCAAAAGGTCTTCCTCGCGCCCTGTTTCGCGCCAGACATCTTCAACGTCTTCGGGAAAGAGTCGCACTCTGGCGAGCAAGTCTGCGGCACGCCCCGCGCTGATCGCCAAACGTTCGTCGGCAGAGAAGGCTCCCGCGCGCAAAGCCACGAAATCAAATGAGATAGCCTCTTCCAAAGGTAAGGCGTCGAAAAAGAGTACGAAGAGCGCGCCACCCCAGAAGAAGGCAACGGCTCGAACACAGAGACCCGCCGCCGCGAAAAAATCGACTGCTCGCAAACCCACACCCGCCAAAGCGCAAAAGAAGGTTGCGAAGGCAGCACCTACGCGTCCTGTTCGGTCGAAGACAGCAAAAGCGCAGGCTGAGCGTAAGCAGCCTGCGCCGCCTCCTGCGAAGCGTCAACCGACGCGTGATGAAGCGGCGGCTTTGCGCTCCTTCGAGCGCGCGCATAAAGAGTTCATGCGCGGTCGATTCGGTGAGGCTCGCGGCCAGTTCCGCGAGCTGATAGAGAGATATCCGGGGGCCTCTGAGGTGACGGCTCGCGCCCGCACCTACCTGGCTATCGCAGAGGCGCGCCTGCGGACGGAGATTTCGCTGCCGCGCGACGCCGATTCGCTCTACGACCGTGGCGTCATAGAGCTAAATCGCGGCGAGTATGTGGCGGCGCAGGAGATGTTCGAGCGCGCGCTCAAGCGCGAGCCGGAAGCGGCTCACATTCACTATGGGCTGGCTGCGACGCGCGCGCGTCTTGGCTCTATCGACTCGGCATTGGAATCGCTGCGACGTGCGCTTGATCTTCAACCCAGCCTGCGCGTGCGCGCGCAACATGACCAGGATTTAGTGGTGCTGCGTAATGATCCTGATTTCGAGCGGCTGGTCTTCGCCCCTCGTTTCTAGAACCATCTCTTCAGCCCTCGCTGCCCCAGAGGGTTTTATCTCCTTACATTGATTGAAAAGTTTAAAAGCTTCCATCTTTTAGGTATGATTTCGTGTGGGGGCGTCCCGGGCAGCCCTTTGGTCTTAAGGAGAGCTAGAGCTTGCACGTAGCGGAAACTAGTCGCGGACTGAAACTGGTCGCCATCGGGGGCGGCACGGGGCTCTCGACCCTTCTCTCTGGACTGAAACGCCTCGTCGGCATTGTTGATGGTGGCGGCGCATGGCTGGAAACGCTATCGGCCATTGTGACGGTCACAGATGACGGGGGAAGCTCCGGGCGCTTGCGCGAAGAATTACAGATGCTTCCCCCCGGCGACATACGCAACTGCATGGTGGCGCTCTCTGAAGATTCCACCCTGCTCTCGCGCCTCTTCCGTTATCGCTTTCGTGGCTCAGGCGAGCTGGGCGGCCACAGCTTCGGCAATCTCTTTCTCGCCGCGCTCACGGAAGTAACGGGCGACTTCGTCGAAGCTGTGCGCCTTTCGTCGGAAGTGCTGGCGAGCAAAGGTCGCATCTATCCGGCGACGATCAATGATGTACGACTCGTCGCGGAGTTGGAAGACGGAAGCCAAGTGCGCGGCGAAACGCAGATCACCGCCTCGGGTAAGCCGATCAGCCGCCTGCGCCTTGAGCCGGAGCAATGCCTGCCGCTTCCCGAAGCTCTGGCCGCCATTCGCGCTGCGGACGCCATCACCATCGGCCCCGGCTCTCTCTACACAAGCATCCTGCCAAACCTGCTAGTGGCGCGCGTCGCCCAGGCTATAGGGCACACGAGCGCGCTCAAGATATTCATCTGCAACTTGATGACGCAGCCCGGCGAAACCGACGGCTACACTGCGCGGCAGCACCTTGAAGCGGTGAAACGCTACGCGCCGGAGATTGCCTTCGATTTCGTCGTCGTCAACAACCGCCCCGTCAGCCTTGAACAGGCTGAGCGTTACGCTGCCGATGGGGCTCACCAGATCGGGATGCAGGATCACCTGCTCGAAAAAGAGTACGGCGGCGAGACGGAGATCATCCGCGCAGACCTTTTGGACGAAGGCGAGAAGGTTCGTCACAGTCCGGAGAAGCTGGCGCGTGTTATAGTGGCTTGTTGCGAGCAGGCGCGCGCCACGTCGTCCGCCATGCCGTTCTGAAGTTATGGAGAAACAGGTTACCAGCAACCCGCAGGAGACCCCCGCGCCGCTCGACGTGCTGATCCTCGCCGCAGGTCTCGGCACGCGCATGCGCTCGCAGACGGCCAAGGTGCTCCACAGGCTCGCCGGGCGTCCGCTCATCGCGCACGTCTGCCGCACGGCGGCAGCGCTGAGCCCGCGCCGCATCTACGTCATCGTCGGCCACCAGGCGGAGATGGTCGAGCGTGCCGTCCGCGACGAGTTGGGCGAGACGGGCGCGATGTTCATCAAGCAGGCGGAGCAGCGCGGCACGGGCGACGCTGTGATGGCCGCTCGCACCGCCCTGGCAGATGCGGATTCGACGCTGCTGATTCTCTCCGGTGACGTGCCGCTGGTTCGCGCAGAGCCCACCCTGGGTGCGCTCGTCCACCAGCATCGTACGCATCGCGGGAGCGGCGCGGCCTCGACGCTCCTTACCGTCCGCCTGGACGACCCCACAGGCTATGGACGTATCCTGCGCGATGCCGAAGGTCGCTTTGAAAGGATCGTCGAACAAAGGGATGCTACGCCGGAGGAGAAACAGATCAACGAGATCAACGCGGGCATCTACTGTTTTGAGACGCGCTCTCTGTTTTCGGCTCTGGCACGCGTCCAGCCAGTCAACGCGCAGGGCGAGTACTACCTGACGGATGTGCCCGCCATTCTACGCGCCGAAGGCTCGAACGTCAGCATCTACCTGCACACGGATGCGCGCGAGGTCTCGGGCATCAACACGCGCGTGGAGTTGGCAGATTTCGAAAGACTCCTGCGCCAGCGCACGCTCCGCCGACTGATGCTCGAAAGCGGCGTCACGTTGATTGACCCGGCTCATACGTACATCAGCCCCGAAGCGCAGATCGGGCGTGATTCTGTGATCTATCCGGACGTTCACATAGAGGGCGCAAGCGTGATCGGCGAAGGCTGCGAGATTCGCTCCGGCACGCGCATCACGAATTCGCGCATCGGCGACCGCGCTCTGGTCAAAGACCATTGCGTGATCGTCGATTCGGAAATCTCCAACGACTGCTCGGTCGGCCCCTTCGCGCACATGCGCATGAACTCCCGCCTGGAAGAGGCGTCGGCCATAGGGAATTTCGTCGAGATGAAAAAGTCGCGCCTCGGGCGTCGCTCCAAGTCTATGCATCTAACCTATCTCGGCGACGCCACCGTCGGCGAGCAGACGAACATCGGCGCAGGCACTATTACATGCAACTATGACGGCAAGAACAAGCACCAGACCGTGATTGAAGACGAGGTCAAGATCGGCTCCGACACGATGCTGGTTGCGCCCGTGCGTGTCGGCAGCCGCGCCGTGACCGCCGCCGGCGCTGTGGTGACCAAAGACGTGCCGCCCGATTCACTCGTCGCGGGCGTTCCGGCGGTAGTTAAAAAGCGGCTCAACGAAAAGAAGGAGGAGGAACGAAGTGATGAGGGCGGGGGGATGAGTGATGAAAGTGTGCTGACTCAAGTTGAGTAGTCATACTTTCATCCCTCATCCCTCCGCCCTCATCCCTTGCTTTATCATGTGTGGCATTGTCGGTTATGTAGGTAATAAGCAGGTCGTGCCCGTCATCATCGACGGGCTGCGCAAACTTGAATATCGCGGCTACGATTCCGCCGGGATCGCCGTCGTCGATGAGGATCATGGCCTGGAGATACGTCGCGCCGAAGGGAAGCTGCGCAACCTTGAGGAGGCGATTCGCCTCAAGCCGCTCGACGGAACCTATGGCATCGGCCACACACGCTGGGCTACACACGGGCGCCCCACGGAAGAGAACGCGCACCCGCACCGCGACTGTACGGGACGCGTCGTCGTCGTTCACAACGGCATCATCGAAAATTATCTCCAACTGAAGGACAGATTGCGCGGCAGCGACCATCTCTTCGTCACGGAAACGGACACGGAGGTGATCGCCCATCTCATCGAAGAATATCTGAAGACGGGCGACTCTCTGGAAAAGGCTGTGCGCCAGGCGGTGCAGGAGTTGAGGGGCATCTTCGCGCTTTCGATCATCTCGGCGGACGAGCCGGACACGATCATCTCCGTGCGACAGGGGCCGCCGGTCGTCATCGGCCTCGGCGACGGCGAATATTTCGTCGCCTCAGACATTCCGCCGATCCTACAGCACACGCGCGACATCTTCTTTCTAGGCGACGGGGAAATCGCCGTGCTCACGCGTGATGCCGTGCGCGTCACGGACTTTGACGGAAACCCCGTCGAGCCCACGCAGCAGCGCATCACCTGGGACCCGATCATGGCGGAAAAGGGCGGCTTCAAGCATTTCATGCTCAAGGAGATTTACGAGCAGCCGCGAGCCGTGCGCGACACAGTGCAGGGGCGCATCTCGCTCGACACGGGGCGCGTCTACCTGGATCAGATGGACATCACGGAGGCGGATTTCAAACGCTTCACGAACATCAAGATCGCCGCCTGCGGAACAAGCTGGCATGCCGGGCTGGCCGGCAAGTACATGATCGAGCAACTGGCGCGCGTCTCGGCGGAGGTCGATTACGCTTCGGAGTTTCGCTACCGCGATCCGGTGCTCGACGAAGACACGCTGCTGCTGGTCATCTCGCAATCGGGCGAGACGGCTGACACCATCGCCGCCCTGCGCGAGGCCAAGGAGCACGGCGCGAAAATCCTGGCCGTCTGCAACGTGCAGGGCTCTATGATTATGCGCGAAGCGGACGGCACGATCCTGACGCACGCCGGGCCGGAGATCGGAGTCGCATCCACCAAAGCTTTCACCTCGCAGATGATCGCGCTCTACCTGTTCGGCCTCTACCTTGGACAACTGCGCGGCGCGCTCACAAGCGAGCAGGCGCGCCATCACGCGCAGCAACTGGCCGAGCTTCCCGTCAAGATCGAGCATCTCTTAAACGACGCCGACATAGTCGAAGACCTCTCGAAAGAGTTCTTCCGCTCGACGGATTTCCTCTACCTGGGGCGCGGCATCAACTTCCCGGTCGCGCTCGAAGGGGCTCTGAAACTCAAAGAGATTTCATACATTCACGCCGAAGGCTATCCGGCGGGCGAGATGAAGCACGGCCCCAACGCTCTGATCGACGAACGTCTTCCGGTCGTCGTCGTCAACACGCGCGAAGAGGGCAACCGCGCTTCTGAACTACGCTACGAGAAGACGCACTCCAACATCGTCGAAGTTAAGGCGCGCGAAGGCGTCGTGCTCTCCATCCTGACCGAAGGCGACACGATGTCTTCAGTCGTCTCCGATCACGTCATAGAGATTCCAGAGGCGAGCGACCTGCTGTCGCCGATTCTGGCGGTCATACCCCTGCAGCTTCTCGCCTACCACATCGCCGTGCGCCGTGGCTGCGACGTGGATCAGCCGCGCAACCTGGCGAAGTCCGTAACGGTCGAATAGCTGATTAAGGTTTAAGTAGGATACTTATGGGGAAATAATAAAGTTGTAAACAAAATAATAAAGTCGTAGACAAAACAATAAAGTCATAGAATACTCCGGTATGTAGATATGCCTTGAGCGAAACATCATCCTCATCCCATCATCCAACTCATACATGCGCGGGTGATGAAAATCCCTATACTACCCCGTGAGCAGAAAGACCACGACGATCAATAATCCGACGATTTTGTGCAGCAGATGCATGCTCTCTTATGAAAGGTGCGGACGGCTCGCGGACGCGAGCCGTTGCAGTTTGGCGGGCGGCGAACCACACCTCCCGCTATGAAAGGTAAGCTATCCATGCAGGGCGGCGCAATAATTTATTTAACGCACGCTTCTTCAATCGACGCCGACCGATTTGCTTCGCCGCTCAAGCAACATCACATCGCGCCACGCGCCGTTCATCCGGCCGAGCCGTTCGCGCCTGCCGACCTCTCGAAAGCCGCACTTGAGATGAAGCCGCGTGCTGGCCGTATTCTCCGGGAAGACGCCCGCTTGCAGCGTCCAGATGCCGCACTTTTCAGACGCCTCGATGAGCGCCTCCAAAAGAGCGCGTCCCATTCCGTGCCCTCTGCCCACATCTGCGACATACACGCTCACCTCCGCCACCCCCGCATAGACGCATCTGTCCGAGACAGGACTCAAGGCAGCCCACCCCGCGACGCCTACATCGCTTCGACGTGCGACCAGACGGCACTCTCGCAAGTGCTTTTCGTTCCATCTCTCCCATGATGGCGCATCGGTCTCGAAGGTGGCTTGTCCGGTCGCGATCCCTTCAAGGTAGATGGCGCGCACCTGCTCCCAATCGTCATCCCTCATTATGTCGATCTGGTAGTCCACTTCTTTTCGGCTCCGCTTTGCAGTTGAGTGAGAGAATGGAGACATGCAGGTTAAAAACTCTTCTCATTGAATCTGGATAACCGTGCGAGCCCTGTGCCTCGCGTCTCATACCTGCGTTTGGAGGAGTTCCAGACGAGCAGTCCCTGATAGTATCTGGTGTATCCTCTGGTCTTCTTTTCACAACTTGCGTCGTCCGGCTCTTTAACCATCTTCACCTTGAAGAGGATGTTGAAGTGTGCACCCGTCGCCGCTCGCAAAACGGAGACACCCGGAGTTTGAGAGAAGGTGTTCCCGCAATCGTTACCGTGAAGCAAGGTCGGAAAATCGAAGACCGTGCTCAGCTTATTCCCTTCGGTGGCGATCATTGCCAGGCTTAGATACGACTGGCTGGAGTTGTGATGAGAGCTGGCGACGATGACCGCATCCCCCTGTGGGCTGATACGTAGATGCGGCATCTCTTCCCAGAAACTCGCAGACCGGTCAGCCTGCACATCCCCTGCGTCCAGCAACCGTAGCGTCGGCTCCAACTGGAAGAGCGCCAGCACACTTATCTCGCCCCAGTTAAACTGGTCTGAGCCGGAGGCATGAACAAGCACCAACAGTTGCCCTGAATTCTTACCCTGGGTCTGTAGCCGTTCGATGCTGTCGATCTTCATCTCACCCTCATAAACCATCCCCTTGTAATCACCGAAGAGGTGGCTGAGCGGTATCGTCTTATGTGCGACGGCTGCCTCCTCCATCTTGACATCTGGAAATATCTTTCTGAGCGCGTCCAGATAGGTCGTCTTCGACCCCGCGCCGATAGAGTCCTGGTAGTTTGTGACAGACGATACCTGCGCTTGAGACAAAGAGGCATTGACGAGCGCGGCCACCGCCGCCCAGAAAAGGAGGCCAACCGCGCTGCATCTTTTTCTTCGCATAGTCTTCGGGGCTCCGAATGCTGGAATTTAACAGCGTCGCGCGAAGCACACAGGCTGTCATGTATTAAAGGACGAAAAAGAGCTTCTCCCGCCCTGCGCCGGGTTTGCCTACTCAGAGGGGCGCTCCCCCTTGCCCCATCCTCTGAAGAGCTTCCCTCCTTTAAGCGAAAGCAGAGACACAATAGCCTGAATTGACACGCCAATCGCCAACGCCGTCAGAAACCTGGCGGCATTCATCCTATCCTTCAGTTGCACCAGCGTGATCACACCGAGCGGAATCCAGACCAGCACTCCTGAGACGAGCCCCGGATTGTAACTGGTCTTGATCAAGCTGCTCACAGCATGCGAGAGCCCGTTCACCAGCACCACCGTTCCAAGAATGACCATCAGCAACTGTGGAAACCCGAACATCTGTGCCAGCGGGATGCCTGCGATCATCAGCGCAAGCCCGAGGCCGGTCATCAACAGGAAGCGCGCGGCTGTCAGCTCAACGCCCTTCGTCCTTGAGAGATACGCGGAATAGCCTTCGCCTCCCCAGTACTCTTCGGCGATGTGTATGAGATAGGTGAAAGGAAAGAGCCAGGGCCAGATTATGTTCGTGGCGTCCAATGGCATCATGGGGTCAACAGTCTTTCGCTTACTGCGTCATGGCGCTCAGCAGGCCGCGCATTTTTTCGAGATGGAAATCATGCAGGTCACGATCCATAGGGCCGATCTTAAGATGCACCTTCTGAGCGTTCGCTATGCGCTTAAACGTCTCAACCGGAATGGCCGCTGACATCTCGCCGGTAAAGCCAGAGAGACCGCCACTGTCGGCAGGCCCGTTTCTGCTGCGCATCACGCCGGGCACATTGTTGCCGGTGGCTCTTTTCCGATACTGCATCTTCCCCAACTGAAATATCTCTCCGTCAGCCACGATAGTCAAATCATGTTTGGATTGAAACCCTTCATAATCCGAGATGACTTTAATAGTCACGGCGACAGGCGCGACGGGCGTCTTACCCGGGTAGGTATAAAAAACGTTCATGTCCAATAAGCCAATCGGAATGGGAACCTCCGAACTGAATTCCAGAGACATAAGGCCAGTCTCCGTGACCGTCTGATCTTTGCCCTTGTTGTAGTTCCTGTAGATTTCTATTGAACCCGTATCTTTCGGCCTTTGCGCGACCGCTTGGGCAGCACTGTGGACGATGGGTAAGAGCAGCACTAACGATAGAGAAAATATGCGGAGTAGCTGTTTCATACTATAAATTCACCTGAACTTGAAGAAGGCAGATCGCACGTGAAAGCTTAGCATACCAGCCCAGCTATCCTTCGAAAAGCCTGCGGCCTCCGCGCGCCAGCACCAGCACGACAATATTGATTCCAATTCCAACGGCCATCGCCGTCCAGTACATATTCGGGCGCATCTTCCGTTTCAGATGTAGCAGCGTCGCCACGCCGAGCGGCATCCAGATCAACACGCCTGAGACCACGCCTGGATTATACCCACTGATGCGGAAGCTTCCCGCCACGTGGAACAATGCATTGACCAGTATGACCGTCGCAAGGCAGATCAGGAGCCACGGCCTGAAATTGAACCGGCGCGAGAGGATGATGCCGACGACCAGCAGCAGGCAGGCAATCCCCTGTAGGATGAGAAACTGCGTGGGCGTCAGATTCGCGCCGCGTATCTTGTTCGGAGACGGAGCGAGCGCCACGCCCGCCACGTACTCTTCAGTTACATGGATAAGGTACGTAAAGGGGAAGAGCCAGGCCCAGACCTCTTCTTTCCTCTCGCCAAGGAGAGCATCAAACATGAGCGTAGCCTCTGCGATGCAATGTCATGAAGGAACTCATCGGCGGCGAGAATAAAACATTCAACATGGAAGGAACAAGGCAAAAAAGAAGTCAAAAGGCAAAAGCAAAAAGCAAAAGTGAGGCGGAAACCACTTTTCATTAAAGTGCTTTGACCTCACTTTTGCCTTTTTACTTTTGCCTTTTGACTTCTTCAGCGGCTCTGTCTGAGCAGCCACGGAAGCAGGTCTGGCTCTGAAGCGACGTTGAGCCAGACGTTGTGCCCGACCCCTTCATACTCGCTGTAGCGGACGTTGCCGCCCGTCGCCTTCAAGGCTTCGACCATCTGGCGCGATTCGCTGACGGGCACGATGCGATCAGCCGACCCGTGGAAGACCCACACGGGCGTACGTCCGACCTTGCGCGCGATCTGCTTGAAACGATCACCGCTACGCAGGGGGCTGCCGCCGCAGATGGGTACGATGGCGGCGAACTTGTCTGGATACTCAGAGGCCATGTGCCACGCGCCGTAGCCGCCCATCGAGACGCCTATCAGGTAGAGCCTTTGCGGGTCGCCGCCGAACTCTTCGACCGTCTGGTTGAGCGTCGCCAGCACCATCTCAGACATCTCGGCATCATGCCAGTAGCGCCCTTTGCGGCACTGCGGCATGACGACGACGGCGGGCATGCGCTCCATGTAGCTGCGCACCATCATGCCTGCGCCGCCCTGTGCCGGAACATAGCCCCCCTCGCCGCGCTGCCCTATGCCATGCAGAAAGACGATCACAGGAACCTTCTGCGGCTGCGGCGTCTGCTTGAGACTGGCCGGAATGTAGACCTGATAATGGTAAGAGTTGTTGCCGACGTTGGCCGTGCGTGATAGGAGACCCGTCGCACGCTCCGTCGCACTGACGGGCGTCGCCATCGCCATCATCGTTCCCAGTAACATCTTCAAAAGAGCCATAAATCTATGTAAGAGATATTTCCTTCCCTATTTTCGAGTCTACTTTAGTAGCGGCGCAGGCCCGTCTCGTTGCCTGAGAATACCTTGTTCGACAGCTCTCGCCGCCTACTGCCTCTCGTAGTCTATGTCTTCTAGAAATCTCTTTGTGACGGCGATTTTTTTCGTGGCCGTAGAGACAGGGATGTCCCGATCACCCGATTTGTCGAGGCGTGTCTTCTTGATGATCTTGACGCCGGTCAGATAGTTTGTGCTCTCAGACGTGCTTTCGCCCGTCAAACGGTCTGTGCTGACCTGGTCTTCGCCGATCAACACGAAGCGTTTGAGACGCGCGTCGTAGCGGAAGCGCTGCGTGACATCTGTCGATTCACGAGAGCCCGAAAGCTGGTAGACGACGAGCACACCCTTCTCTATCTGGATGTCTCCGCCGCCCGGACTGCCCAGCACGCCCCCGCAGCCCGTGCATTGCAAGAGGCGCGCTCCAACCGCCGCGCGGTGCAGTTTCCCCGTCTCCGTTTTCAACAGCACGAGCAGGGCTCTATAGCGTATGTTGAGCGCTCCCTCAGCCGTCTCTTCAGGCAGGTCTTCGATCAGCTTGAGCACCGTGTCTGGCCTTGCGTCTGCGTTGAGGTCGCCGTCCACTTGCTCTTCTATCTTCCAGCCGCGCGGCACGAAATCCTGGGCGGCAGCGCCCTCGACCGGAACTTGCTTCAGGTCTATGAAGCGTCTCTCCTCTTCCTGCGCCCGCGAGGCTGCCCCAGCCAACGCGGCCAGCGTGAGCGCGAGCACAACCAGAACCTTCAGACTACGGATCATAGCGTGTCCTTTCGTGGGTAGTGTCCTCATGTGATTAGTGCTCTGTGCATCCTCCGTGTTCTCTGCGTCTCTGTGGTGAATCTACTTTAGACAAGACTCACCACAGAGGCACAGAGAACACGGAGGATGCACAGAGAGTTGAGATGAAACCAGGGAACACTACTGTTTCGTGTGAATTAGGAAAAGATAGAGAGAATGTCAATCGTGAACCGTCAATGGAAAAGAGAAGCCGGAGCGTCGATTCAGGATTTACGATTGACGTTCTTCATGCTGTTTGACCAGGTACTCCCTGATCTTCTGTTTGATCGTATCTTCCTCGTAAGGGGCGCCCACATATTCGCGGAAATCGCTGCAATACGGGGCGTGTCCGTCCGTAAAGTAGATGCACCAGGTGGTCGTGCCAGCCAGCGGCGTGACCAGGCTGGCCGCACAGTCCAGACCCAACTCCCCTGCTACTTCCCGTGTCAGTTTCTTCAACGTCTCTTCATCCAGAGTCAACTTCTGTCACCTCCCTCAAACGCGTTTCCTCTGAGAGCAATAAACAGAAGTTACCACAAAGAGACAAAGGTAGTAATATCTGGGTGCAAACAAAAGAGGACGGGGAACGATCCACGAAGTAACACTAAATGACACGAAATGAGACGAACAGAAGGGGCTGTTTCGCGTGGTTTAGTGTTACTTCGTGGATCGTTCCCCTGCCTTCTTTAATTTTGCTCCCTGGTATAAGACCGAGAAATCCCGGATCGTAAAGAGACAAACGGCTTCCCCCTCTTAATGATCTCTGCACCAGGGTGCGCCTTCAGTCAGCCGCGCCGGAACTACACGAGCGCACGGACAGCCTTCTTCGTGCCTTTGTCTCTTTGTGGTAAGTTCTCCTGGTCGCCTTGACACACGAACAAAACCAGGGGGGATTCGATTGTTAGTTCACATCATCGCAGATTACGGCCAGGGCGATCTGGCTTTCGCAGAGGTAGTGCAGCGCATCAAATCCTATTTACCGGATGCCGAACTGATGCTCACACCCGTGCCGGCCTTCAACACGCTTGCCGCCGGATTTTGCGTCGCGCAACTGGGCTTGAACCGTGCGCCCGCCGGAACCCTGATCTATCACAACGTCGCGCCGCGCGCCGATGCAGAGGAGCCGCGCGAAGACAATGCCGGTGAGCGTCTCGCCTTTGTGCGGCTTCCGACGGGCGTGCGCGTCATCGGCGTCAACGCGGGACACGCCTTTTCGTTTGTGCGCGATGAGGTGGAAGAGATGCGCTGGGCTTCAGTGGCGGCTGAAGGCTCGCAGTTTCGCTCGCGCGACCTCTTTCCGCAGGCGGCAGCCGCGATTGCCTTGGGCGAGCCGGATGCGCTCGGCGCAGAGGTTCGCGTTGAGGATGTCCCCGGCGTGCCGCCGAGTCGCATCGCCTATATAGACGGCTACGGCAACCTGAAAACAACCATTACGTTTTCGCCGCGCGAGAGCTACAAAGGCTCTCTCGTACGCGTCCGCATCGGCGAGGTCGAGCAGGAAATCGTTGCCAGCGACGGCAGCTTCGCCGTCGAGCCGGGTCAAATGGCCTTCGCACCCGGCAGCAGCGGCTGGCGCAACAAGCAGGGCGAAGAGATACGCTGGCTCGAACTGTTCCTGCGCGGCGGCAATGCCTGGGAAGCGTTTGGCCGTCCCTCCGTGGGCGACCGTGTCATCGTCAATCGTGAATCCTGAATCGACGAACGATTTTTCTCTTTCCCTTGACGATTTTCGATTTACGAGTTTTGTGTGCTAAAAAAGATTGACGGGAATTAATCATGCAACACGGGAACACGCTTGAGCTGTCGCGCACGGCGCTCGCCATCATAGACATGCAGGAGGCTTTTCGCTCTAAAATCTCCGACTTCGCGGAGACGGCGGCGCGTATCGCGCTGGTCGCGCATGCTGCGCAACTCTTAAACGTTCCCGTCATCGTCACGGAGCAGTATCCGCGCGGCCTCGGACACACGGCTGGCGAGATCAGAACTGTCCTGCCCGCCACGCTCGAAGTGATCGAGAAGACAGCCTTCAGCTCCTGCGGGGCGCAAAGTTTCTGCACAGAGCTGGAACGCACGGGCGCGCGACACGTGCTCGTTTGCGGCATCGAAGCGCACGTCTGCGTCAACCAGACAACGCATGATCTACTGGCGCGCGGCTACCATGTGCACCTCTTGACGGACTGCATCAGCGCCCGCGCCACGTCCAACAAGGAGATCGGATTAGCGAAGATGCAGCAGAGCGGCGCGCTTCCTTCGTCCACCGAAATGGCTCTCTTTGAATTGCTGCGCGACGCGCGTCACGAACAGTTTAAGGCGATACAGAAATTGATAAAATGAAGTAGACAGTAGACAGTAGTCAGTAGCCAGTAGTAAAAACTTTCGCCATCGAATCCTTAGAATGTCAGCGACAGTGCAAACTACGCAGAGCGGCTACTGACTACTGTCTACTGTCTACTGTCTACTGTTTTATGGACTTCCTTTCTTCACTCAATCCGCAGCAGCGCCTGGCCGTCGTCGAGACAGAGGGGCCGCTGCTCATCCTGGCGGGCGCTGGCTCTGGCAAGACGCGTGTGATCACGTATCGCATCGCGTACCTGATCAGTGAGCGCCTTGTGCCGCCCTACAACATCCTCGCCGTCACCTTCACTAACAAAGCGGCTGAGGAGATGCGCGAGCGCGTCAAGCGGCTGCTCGGCGGCGCTCAGCTTGCGAGCGCTCCGCTGATCTCGACTTTTCATAGCCTCTGCGTGCGCATCCTGCGCCAGCACATAGAAGCCCTGGGTGAAGGCTACACGCGATCATTCACCATCTACGATCAGGACGATTCCGTGCGTCTGGTGAAGGCTTGCATCAAGGATTTGGGCTACGACGACAAGCAACTGGGGCAGCGCGCCGTGCAGGCCGCCATCAGCGGCGCGAAGAATCGTCAGGGCGACGATGCCGCCAGCTACGCGGCGCGCGTCGAATACGGCGACGAGAAACGCGCGGCCATCGCGCGCGTCTTTCGCCTCTACGAAGAGCGCCTGCGCAACAACAACGCGCTTGACTTCGACGACCTGCTCATCAAAACCGTCCAACTGCTGCGCCGCGTCCCGGAAGTGCGCGAGAAGTATAACGATAAGTTTCGTTACATCCTGGTCGATGAGTACCAGGACACCAACATGCTACAGTTCGCGCTGATACGTTTTCTGACCGAGAAGCAGCAGAACATCTGCGTCGTCGGCGACGAGAGTCAAAGTGTGTACCGCTGGCGCGGCGCTGACATCTCGAACATTCTCAACTTCGAGCAGCATTACCCGAACGCGAAAGTGATACGCCTGGAGCAGAACTACCGCTCGACGCAAAACATACTGGATGTCGCGGGCGCGGTCATCAAACACAATACAGAGCGCAAGGACAAGACGCTCTGGACGACCAACCCTGCGGGCGAGCGTATACGCTACTACCAGGCGCTTGATTCGGAAACGGAGGCGCGCTTTGTCGCCGCCAAGATAGAGGAGCACCGCCGCCTGGAGCCGGACATACGCGCCGCCGTGCTCTATCGCACCAATGCCCAATCGCGTGTCTTTGAGGAGGCGCTCAGGCGCGCGGGGCTTGCCTACAACATCGTTGGCGGCTTCTCCTTCTACGAGCGCGCGGAGGTGCGCGACATCATCAGCTATCTCAAGCTCGCGCTCAACCCGCACGATTCCATCGCGCTCATGCGTGTCATCAACAGCCCCGCGCGGGGCCTGGGCAAACAGACTCTGGACGAGGTCGAGCGCCGCGCGAAAGATTACGGCGTCTCGCACTGGGAGACGATCTCGATCCTCACAGGGGAGCAGGGGCAGGGCTTAAGCCCGCGCGCCCTGACCGCCCTGAAAAATTTTCAGAAGATCATCACAGACCTTGTGCAGATTGCGACGAACGCTTCGCGTTCCGACACACCCGTCTCTGACGTGGTCAAAGCGGCCATTCTGGATACGAACTACTCCAACGCGCTCAAGGCTGAGAACACGGATGAAGCGGAAGCGCGTCTCGAAAACCTTCAGGAGCTGGTCAACGCCGCAGTCGATTATGATGCACAGGAACAGGAGGGCTTGCGCGATTTCATAGACCATGCGGCGCTCGTCTCGGACTCCGATCAATACAGGCGCGATGCGCCCGTCACCTTGATGACAGCTCATTCGGCCAAGGGGCTGGAGTTTCCGTTGGTCTTCATCGTCGGGATGGAGGACGGATTGTTCCCGCACGCGCGCGCCGCCACAGACCCTGCGGAGCTGGAAGAGGAGCGACGCCTCTGTTATGTGGCGATCACACGCGCCGAAAGATTTCTTTACGTCACGCACGCCATGAAGCGTCGCGTCTATGGCGAAGAGCTGGCCTCTGAGCCTTCGCAGTTCTTAAACGAGATGCCGCTCGATCTGATGGAAGACCTCTCGCGCGGCCCTTCATGGCTCTCGTTTGCGCGCAACTCCTCGACCCTGGAGAACAAGCACGCCGCACGCGCCTTGCGCGGCGAGACGAGAGAGCAGCGCACGCGCTACAGCGGCAAGACCTACGACAGCGCCGACTCCATCGCAGAGTTTTTCCGCAAGCGCGGCCAGCAGCTCGGCTCATCACAGCCAAGGCCACAGAGCGAGCCCACCATCAAACGCCGCACAGACGCTTCGCCTCCGTCACGCTCCGCTTCATCAAATGCAGGCGGCGACTTCGCCCCCGGCTCCCACGTACGTCATCCGAAATACGGGCGCGGCCTCGTGCTCCGCCGCGAAGGCACGGGCGATGCGGCGAAGTTGACGGTGAGTTTTCCGGGCTTCGGACAGAAGAAGCTGATCGAAAAGTACGCGGGACTGGAGAAGGCTTAGACCGGATTTTATTGGCAGGCACGGAAAACCTTCAAACGCAAAGGGCGCAAAGGAAGAAGCGCAAAGATCGCAAAGGTGATTCTTCTTCGCGATCTCCAGCGTCTTCTACTTTGCGCCCTTTGCGTTTGAAGTTCTTCTTCTTCTTTCCTAACGATCAATTGAAATCCGCTCTAATCCTGTAGAAAACTGTCGCGGAACAAAGATTGTCCGGCAAGCGACGTGTAGAAGCCATAAACGGCGAGGCCGACCATCACAGTCAAAGCGAAGATCGTGGCGCTCGCATACCAGAGCGAAAAATTGGTCGTGATCGGCCAGTTCATAATGAGAAAGAAGACAAATTGCCAGACAATCACCGCCAGCAGACCAAAGCGGGCCGTCGTGACGGCTAACAGGGTCGCAATGGCGGCATTGATGAAGACGATGTACCACGCACTCGCGAAGAACACTACCTGAATAGTGAATATCACCAGCCACATCAAGACGGCGGCCAACCGTTGCTTCCGCACGATGATGTACATCAACAGCAGGAAGAAGAGATAGGCCAGACCACTGAATATGCTTTGCACGAGTTCGGTGCCCATCAGGGCCACCATCACCCGCAGGCCGCGCAAACTGTCTAAATCTAGATGTATGATGACCAGGCCGGGTGTTTCGCGCCAGCGCGCTAATAGCCCGCCGATAAGAATTGCTGCGGGGTGACCGAGACCCAGGAGTCCCCCGACTAATAGATCACGTCCGATCATCGGGTCGCGGAACTCGCCTGACAAGAGCCTGCTCCACGAAATCAGCAGGCGCGGCCAGGAACGCCGCACGTACGGCTCAAGCGCGATGTAGATGAGCCAGAGCACGATTGAGACGAACAACGCGAAGCGCACGGCCACGTAGAGAGTCCACAGCTCTGTGCCGAGCGAAGGCACGTGGTCAGCCGCTAAAAGTGTACTGAGCAGGATTACCGAAAAGACAAAGAACGCCAGTTTGAAAGCGCCTCTGCGATCACCTCGCCCCAAACGCAGGTTGCGACGCGCCAGCAGTATTGATCCGATCAGCACAGTTGACATCACGCCGCCCAACAAGATGACTCCCACCCATGCCCTTCTACTAAATCCTGCCTCTTCCTGCCTGAGCGGTTTCGTCCAGGGGTAGATGAGCTGGAAGTAAACCGGCCTCTGCTGATAAGAGGCGGCCTCTATGCGCAGTGGAATTTCAGGATGATCCGGCAACTCTCCTTCCCACGCGGCGCGCGTGTCATAAGCCACCGGCGGAACCCACTTCGAATCAGTCTGCCGGAATTTTGCAGCATCCAGCTCCGCAGCGGCAAAGAGTGGTGTCCATTCGGGTTGAGATGTTGTGCCGGGCTGCGCATCAAGCTGCGGAGGAACGCGGTAGAATTCGACCAGTCGCCCGCGCGTATCAAGCGCAAGATTAGTCAGCCCTGAAATGTGTAGTGGCGGATCAGGAATATCACCACCTTCCATGATGAGCCTGTCCAGATAACGCGGGCTTTGACGATACCAGAAATAGAGCAGAAGCGGCTGACCGCTGCGAATCTTATCCCAACCGTTAGATGACGCTCCCTGCTGTAGTGTGTAATCGGCGTAGCTCAGATCATTGGAGAAACCTGAATCAGTGTCAACGGGCGCGTCCGTGTAGCCGAGCTTCTTGATAATTTCCTGCGCGCGCTCATTAAGAATCTCAGGCGATTTTTCGAGCGGCACTTGGTTGTAATACCTCAGCCTCTCCGAAAAGATGACGAGGAAAGCCAGCACCAATAGGAAGGATGCCAGACAAGCCACAGCCGCCGCCGGACGAAGAGCGCCCTCCTTGGGAGCGGCGGCGACCATCTCCGGCGAAGGCGTCTCGCCCGCCGCCAGCGCCGCCTGAAGCGGGTCACCTCCAGGCAAAGCTGCCATCACTTGCAGCGCAGACGAGGGCCTGTCTCTGGGGTCTTTCTCAAGGCAGCGGAGAATGACGCGCTCGACCAGAGGGTCGAGGTCTTTCACCAGGCTCGAAGGATTGGTTGGGGTCGTATCGCTCCGGCGCATTTTTACCAGGTCTGCCAGCGAACCGGCTTCAAAAGCTCGCTTGCCCGTGTAGACTTCGTAGAGCACCAGCCCGAGCGAGTAGATGTCGCTTTTGACCGTCAACTCTTTTCCGGCCAACTGCTCCGGCGACATGTAGGCGGGAGTGCCCGCGTGCATCTCTCCGTCACGAAACTCTTCGACCAGACCCGCCAGTCCAAAATCGAGGATGCGCACGTTGCCATCCCCGTCGATCATCACGTTGGCGGGCTTCAGATCGCGGTGCAGAACGTTGTTGTCGTGGGCGGCTGCGAGCCCGGCGCAGAGCTGGCGCGCAATCTCCGTCGCTTTATCCGAGGGCAGACGTCCAATGCGTCTCAAGAGCGAGGCCAGCTCTTCACCCTTGATGAATTCCATAGAGAGGAAGTGCTGCCCCTCGACCTCACCGATGTCGTAAACGCGGCAGACGTTGCGATGCGAGACGTGGCGCGCGACGCGCACTTCACGATGAAAGCGCGCCAGCGCCGCCCCGTCGCTCAAGAGATGCTCTGGGAGAAACTTGAGCGCGACGGGCTGCCCCAGCTTGAGATCGTCAGCCCTGTAGACTTCGCCCATCCCGCCTCGCCCCAGCAGGCCGACGATCCGGTAGCGCTCGGCCAGGATAGTCCCTGGAACAAACCTAGCGTTATCAATCGAGTCGTAGGAGACGGGCGCGCGTGTAGACTGTGCCTTCGCCTTTTGGCCTCTCGCATCCTCTTTCAGAGTTGCAGACGGCATCGCCGGTTCGAGCGGGCGGGTCGGTGTGATGGAATCTCCGAGCGCGGTTCCGCATGAGGGGCAGGCTTGCCTCTCTTCAGGTATGTTTTGCAAGCAGGAGGGACACTTCACCATGGGCGGCGTATTGTATCACCTTCGGATGCGTCAGGATTCAGCATAAGGCCACGGACGCAGCCAACACCTTTCAAAGTTTCGCCGGACGAGAACCATTTTCTTTACCAACCCGCTTAGTTCTAACACCAGGATGCAATCAAAAGAGATAGAGGGCACGATCCACGAATCGGCACGAAATGACACGAAAAGAAGGGGCTGTTTCGCGCGGTTTCGTGTTGCTTCGTGGATCGTCTGCATGCCCTCTTTTATTCTGCTATCGGTATAAGCCTCAACTTAACTCGCGCCACTTGATCTGTCCTCAAGTTACCTTGGAGGAAGCGCCTTGAAAGCCATTCCCCGGAGACGTCCGCGTTGAATGAATTGTCAGGCGCTGCGTGAACTTGATGCTCTTTGGTAGGAAAGAATCAAAGATACGACGCAGGTTCCCCATAATAGGAACTTGACGATGACCACCAAGAGGTTGTTTGGCTCCGCAGGGACATGCCGGAAGGTGAGTTCAAGCTGCGACCAGAAACTGCCGCCCATCATACCGGTAACGTATGCCCATGCCAGCAAGAGGAACAACGTTCCCCAGTGCCGCGCTCGATACGACGCCCACCCACCGATGAGAAGCAACGCGCCCGCGAGGTAATCCTCGAACATGGTCGTGAAGCTGACGCTCCAGTGGCTGATGCCTCGACGACAAGTTTCCAGTAAGGGAAGAAGGATTCCGATAGCAAAGGCAGCGATGACTTCGAATCTCATGATGACCCTCCACGCTCCGCCTCACGCGCTCTGAATTAACCTGTGCCGAGCGCCGCCATTCAATGTACATCGAAGGAAGTATCTTGAAAAGAAGGTGGCGTCTTCATGTCATTAGTGCTCTGTGCCGCCTCTCGCGTCCTGCGGTGTCTGCGGTGGTGAGTGTGGTTTAAAGTAGATTCACCACAGAGACACAGAGAACACGGAGCGGGCACAGAGAAGAGCTTACTGAAAAGAATGCTGCCGAGGCATCCGCGTTGAATGAGTTGTGAGGCGCGGCTTGATCGAAGAGATCATCCAGTGGCATCGTCCAACCAGGAAGGGCAGACTCGGCTTCGGTAATGCCAGTGCTTTTCGCAGACTGATGCGACCCGGCTCTATGTTGATGAGCTACATACGAGGCATGGTTTGTAGAGTTTTCAGATTCATAATCCGACGCCCCGCCCTTCAGGGTTGCGCCCGCTTGAGAGTTATTCCAGTGCCCGCAGACATGTCTTCGTTGGCGATGTAGGCTTTGCCGCTGATCCTCGCCCTGGAGTTCATCTGCGGCAGGTCTGTAGGGTCTTCCGGGTAGGTGCGCCCGTTGAAGCGAAGCGTCACGTAGTAGCCGCGCGTGATGCCGCCGCCCACGACGTACATGATGAGGTCGTTCCAACCGCGAGTCTTAGTGGGGCTGACGATGACAGGGGTTCTTGATAGCGTGATGGTCGAGACCAGTCTATAACCGCCCTTCGCAGGCTGAAAGATCAAGGTATCGCAGCCGCCCGTCCCGCAGACGTATCGGCCTGTGATATGAGCTATTACTTCCGGTTTCCCGTCGCCGTTCAGATCGACGCGGTTGTAGTAGTAGCCAACCTCATCAGCGCTGCTCTCAGGTTTGTAGTCGGGGATGGTTTTCAGGATCGCTCTCTCTAATGCGGCATCGGGCGCTGTTTCGGCGTTCACGTACTGAACACCTCTCAAACGTTTCTGCGCCTGCGCCGTTTTGTAGGCCGCTGCGAGAGTAATAAACAGGGTCATGATCGCCGCCGACGCGGCCAGCCTCATCGCTACAGAGAATTGTCCTGGCATCAATGACTCCTCATCATCTTTGAAGGGTGGACGAAAGGCGCGTGGATTGATGAGCCGTCTGCCGCGCCTTTCCTCAAGGCCCTTTCCTAGCCCTTCGTCAGCTCGTCCGCGATCTCATTTGCGCCGAAAACCTTGCGCAGGATTTCGATCATGCCGCGCGAATCGACAGAGATGGCGCGATTCACGGATTCGTCGTAGACGAAGTTGCCGACGAGCGACTGTATGTTGCCGTCGAAGATCAACCCGACCAACTCCGCGCGTTGGTTGATCGTCGGCGAGCCGCTGTTGCCGCCTGTTATGTCATTGGTCGTGACGAAGTTGAAGGGCGTCTTCAGATCGAGAGCGTCCTTCTTCTCCACCCAGCGCGGCGCGAGGTTGTAGGGGAACTTGCCGCCGAACTTCGCAGAGCGTTCGTAGAGGCCGCCCAGATAGGTGAAAGGAGGTATCTGCTGCCCGTTCTCCATGTAGCCTTTGACCGCGCCGTAGGAGAGCCGCAGGGTGAAGGTCGCGTCAGGGTAAAGCTTCGTCCCTTCCGTCTCAAAGAGCGCGCGCGCGATCTTCGCGTAGCTCGTGCGCTCGACGCCGACCACCTCCTGCTCGTAACGCTTGCGCACCTCACGCGCCTCTTTGTCTATGCTGCGCGCCAGTTGGATCATAGGATCGTCCGACGATTCAATCGCCTTGATTCCGCCCGCCGCCAGCTTCTTGCGGGCCTCTGGGTCTTTCAAACGCGTTCCGTCGATCAACTCCGCCGCGCGAGCTTCGGGGGTCTTTCCCGCGAGCACGCTCTTCACGGTCGGGTCATCCGCGCCCAAAACTTCGACCATGAAGGCGAGCGAATCACTGAGCTTCAGCTTTTCGAAATCGTTGTAGATGGGCGCGGGCGAATAGAGCTCGTTTTCGAGCGACTCGCGCCTGGCATCCGTGAACTCGGGCAGCCGCTCCGCGTTCGGCTTCTCGTTCTCGGCGGCCATGCGCACCAGCTCGCGCGCATACGTGAAGAGGACGGAATTGAAACCGGCAGCGGCCTCCAGGATTCTTCTTTGACGCTCGTATGCGGCCAGACTTTTACGCCCCCTGGCGATGGCGTCCCAGGCATCGCCGTACTCTTTCTGCCGCTGCGGATTCGAGGCGATTGACTTGCGCAGCGCGTCCTCTGCCTTCTGCTTGCGTTCCATCAGCGCCTTGTCCTGTAAGCCCGCGAGCTGGCCTTTGTAGACTTTGATGGCGTTTTCCGTACTATTCAGCTCATTCTGCGCGCGGCGCGTCTGCTCTTCGCCCTGCGTCATGTATTTCTTCAACACGTCGCGGCGGCGTTCGAGCATACGCAGGATTAACGGAATACTGGTCTCACGCAAAGCTTCCAGGTGCGCGACCGTGTTCAGGCGCTGGGTCGTTCCCGGGTGTCCCGTGACGAAAACCGGCTCGCCTTCTTTCACACCCTCCTTAGACCACTTGAGATAGTTATCGACGTGTACGGGCTTGTCGTTCTCGTAGACGCGAACCAGCGCCATGTCGATGTTGTAGCGCGGATAGTTGAAGTTATCCGGATCGCCGCCGAAGAAAGCGGCCTGGAACTCCGGCGCGAAGACCAGACGCACGTCCGTATACTTCTTGTAGCGATAAAGGTTGTACTGCCCGCCCTGGTAAAGTGTGACGACATCCGAGCGCAGCCCCGTCGCCTTGAGCGATTCGGCTTCGATACTGCTGATCGCGGCACGCCGCGCAGCGAAAGCTTCGGGGTCGGCCATTCCAGCCTTGACCGCGCCGTTAACGCGCTCCGTCACGTCCTCGATGCTCATCAAGACGTTCAGCTCAAGGCTCGGAGCTTTCCGCTCTTCGGCGCGCGTGCGTGCGAGAAAGCCTTCCTTGGCATAGTCTTTCTGCGGCGTGCTCAACTCGCCGACGATGTCTTCGACGATATGATAGTTGGTCAACACCAGGCCGTCCGGCGAGACGAACGAGCCGGAGCCGCCGTTATTGAAGCGGACGGACGCGAGTTGCAGCTTCTTCAGCCACGCGTCGGTCACTTCAAAGCCGTAGCGCTTTTTGATCTCTGCCGTGGGCACGTTGTTGAACGTCCACATGCCCTCGTCTGCATATGCCATCAGGCCGAGCGTCTGAAACGCGAAGAGCGTCATCAAGAGCGTACACAAAAATTTTCTCAATCTC
Organism: Pyrinomonadaceae bacterium; assembly: GCA_036386415.1. Lineage (GTDB taxonomy): Bacteria > Acidobacteriota > Blastocatellia > Pyrinomonadales > Pyrinomonadaceae > DASVVT01. The sequence continues at coordinate 32,452 of DASVVT010000052.1, read as the reverse complement.
ATCGGTTGCCCTCAAAAATATATTTTGGCGGAGGAGAAGTTAGACTGCTTGTTTAGTATCCTGCTACTTTCGAAGGGATGCCTCAAGTGATAACCGTAGGCGATGCCTGATGTCAAGCCGTTCAGGCCAGTTCATCAGAGGGGAGATTTAAACGCAAGGGGCGCAAAGTACAGCGCGAAGGAGTAGACGCTTTGCGCTCTTTGCGCATCTCCCCTTTGCGCCCTTTGCGTTTAAATCTCCGCTCCCTGAGTGGAAACTTGCGCGAATTTGCTGATGGAGTTAAAACACTGGCAGCGTTGCCTGAGACAGTACGGGCTTGAGTACCGGATGGGCTGCACCGGCGCTCAATACCTTTGATTGAAAGTAAGGAGCGGGCACGTTGGCAACCGTGCATGCTCTTTAACCGAGATAAGGATCAACCTTGTTCTTCAACTGGAAGCGTCGGGCGCAGCGTATGGATAACGAGAAGATTGCCGAGCGTTTCAACCGGCTGGCGAACCTGATGGAGATTCGCGGCGACGACCGCTACCGCATACGTTCCTATCGCAACGCCGCCGAGAGCATAGAGACCTGGCCGACGCCCATGAAAAAGATCGCCGAGGAAGAGGGCTTGAAGGGCTTGCAGACGATCCCGGGCGTCGGCAAGGCCATCAGTGGCAAGATCATCGAGTTGTTGGAAAAGGGGACGTTCGAGGCATGGGAAAAGCTGACCGCTGAGACGCCCGAAAGCGTCCTCGACCTCTTGCGCGTGAGCGGCATCGGGATCAAAACCGCCACCACGCTGCACCAGCAATTCAAGATCGCTTCGCTCGACGATCTCAAAAAATTCGCCGCCGGCGACGGACTCGAAATGGTTGACGGTTTGGGCGAGAAGAGCGCCGAAAGGATCAGGGAGAGCCTCAAGCGCCTCTAAGCAGCCTGCACCTTAAGTGCTCTTAACTCTGATGGTGAGAAACATGGCGTCGGGAATTCTATAGCGAGTTGCAATTGCCCGCACGGAAGACTTAAACGCAAAGCACGCAAAGGTAAATCGCAAAGGGCGCAAAGAGATTCTTCTTCGCGCCCTCTGCGTCTTCCTCCTTGGCTTCCTTTGCGTTTAATTCTTCTCTTCTTCCCTGACGCTCAATTGAAATCCGCTCTAATACCAGATTGCAGAATAAAAGAGGACAGGGACGATCCACTAATTAACACGAATCGACACGAAACAGCCTCCTCTTTCGTGCTGCTTCGTGTTGATTCGCGGATCGTCGCACGCCTTCTTTTACTCTACAATCCGGTATAACAACCCCTTCAAGAGCGCGCCGCCGAGAACATTATCTGACCTGCCTGATAAAGCGCAGGATGAAAGGGATGAGAAGCGCGGAGGCGGCTCGATTCCGGCGGGCGCGACCCTCGTCGGGCAGCGCCGATGATTTAGGTACAGTCGTCGCGCGCGAGCGTGTGCGTGAACCTTACGCGAGAAACGCGCCCAACGTTTACTTCGTGACGTGAATCTCTTCTTCCTGGCGCGGGTGGCGGACGAAGAGCACGACCACGCTGGCACAGGCCACGATGGCAGCCACAATGGCAAGCCACAGATGGCTCGTGCCGAATGACATGTCGGGCAGCCCCGTCGCGGGGTCTTTCGCTGTGACGAACAACATGAACTGCCAGATCGCCACCGCAAGAGCTGCCAAGCCTATCACTCCTGTCAGAATATCTGTCAAACTTTTCATCTTGAACCTCCGGCGTCTGTTCTGGAACATTGAATCAAACGATAGAGACTCCATGCGCGAGATGCGGGCGCGACCCATGCTGCACTGCCCCCAAAGGTTCAAGCCAGCCGGGTCATTCCGCAATCCGCAATCGGGTGTACAGGAATCGGCGTTAATATATCACGTCAGTGGCGTGGAGATGAACCATCAATAGCGCCTTTCCAGACAAGCCATCAAGGGGCTGCCGTCCGCGCGCATTCATCTACTAATTGTTCTCCGAGATTCTTCAGCAAGCGGTTATCCGACATCGCTTTCAAGCTCGTCTCAGGATCGCCTCTCAGCCTGTTCGCTCTCCAGCGCGCGCTCAGCTTCTTTGACGCTAATCACCTCGACCGGTCTGTGCGTCACAAGGTAAACGGCTGCGGCGATGGCTGCCCCGATCAAAGGAGCAACAATAAATAGCCAGAGCTGGCTCAAGGCCCATCCGCCCACAAAGACGGCTGGCCCGATGCTGCGCGCAGGGTTGACCGAAGTGTTGGTCACTGGAATACCCACCAGGTGGATCAGCGTGAGCACCAACCCGATGGGGATACCGGCAAAGCCAACCGGCGCTTTGATGTCAGTCGCGCCGAGCACGGTAAAAACCAGAAAGAAGGTCAGCACTATTTCAACCAGGAGGGCAGAGAGCATGTTGTAGCGGCCTGGAGAGTGTTCGGCATAACCATTCGCCGCGAAGCCTGCGACCGACGGGTCGTAACCGCTGGGCGCGCCTTTGACGATGAGCAGCAGCAGAGCGGCGGCCACAATCGCACCCAGAACCTGAGCCACTATATAACCGGGCGCATACCTGGCATCCATCTTCTTGCTGATGAGTATGCCGACCGTCACAGCCGGATTAATGTGGCACCCCGAAATGGGGCCGATGGCATAAACCATCGCCAGCAGCGACAGGCCAAAAGCCAGAGAGACGCCGAGATAACCGATCTTATCTCCCGCCAGCACGGCGCTCCCGCAACTGGCAAAGACCAGCACAAAGGTTCCCACGAATTCAGCGACATATCTGTTCATGTCTGTGTCTCCTTTAGCATACGACCATTCCCTTGTGGATTAGACGCTTACTCAAAAAGACGTAAGGCTCACGAATCAACAGACGCACACTATTCCCCTGCTCGTGAGGTGTCAATATATGAGGACATCTGCCTACATCTGTGGATAAGCCAAGAGGTCTGAAAAATTCGCTCCTTCTTATTTCTCATCTTCTTACTCACCTTTGAACCTGTCTCAGCTTTGGCCTTTAGTACTCTTTCGATCTGCAACGAGCCTAATGCTATCATGTGCACAAGTCGTTAGATAGGAAAATAATTAAGGGGCAAAGCTATCAACTCTGCCCCTTTCTTACCGTGCCGAGCCATGTAAACTCGTCAAGACTTCCCGTTGCGTCCTTCGCTGATAAACCGCTCGACAACATTAATAAGATTGTTTAGCCGCTCGTTCGTTTCTGCCGATGCTTCCTCCCCGTGCGCTTCTTCGCTTCTTTCAGCTTAGTCTGTGCCTGCGCGAGTCTCGCCTGCGCCACGCCTAATTCTTTTCTCCACGCAGGCTCTTGACTCATACGCTCTTTTGCGCTCAGAGCCCGCGCGAGCAGCTTATCGAGGCGATCATCAGCACTATCATGCCGCTCGTTGGACTTGGCAGCTAACTCTGCAAGCGTAGCGAAAGCATTTTCGAGTCTTAGTAGTCTCTCTTCTGTGGTCATTGCCAGATGCCTTTCATCGAAGGTCTTGTGCTCTGGTTTTTATGGCCTGTATCCGGCGCGCGTACGCTTACCTTATCCCTCCGGCGGCGACCGAAACGCTTTCGGCCTGTCGTTTGACGATGACGAGCGTGATGTCGTCTGAGGCGGGCGTGCCCTGCGACCACTTGGTCAGGGCGGCCTCGATACGGTCGCGTATGCCTGCGGCGGAGGCGTCCATGTTGTGCGAGATGACATCGTGCAGGCGTGTTGTGCCAAACTCTTCGCCTGAGGGACTGACTGCTTCTGAGACGCCGTCTGAGTAGATGACGAGCACGTCACCCGCTTGAAGCTGTGTGCGACCTTCGCGGAAAGTGGCGTCTGCTTTGATGCCGAGAGGCAGGCCACCTGAGCCAAGCTGCTCGACCGTGCCCGCAGAGTGCACGATGACGGGCGGGTTGTGTCCGGCGTTGAGGAACGAGAGCGCGCCCGATTGCGGGTCAAGCTCCGCGTAGAAGAGCGTGACGAAGCGGTTGGAAGGAATGTTTTCGGCGAGGTAGCGATTGACCGCCGTGATCGTCTCGCTCAGAGAGTTGTTCGCTGAAGCCTGTGCGTGCACTGCCGCGTGCAAGCTGGACATCAAGAGCGCGGCGGCTGTTCCCTTGCCCGACACATCGCCGAGCGCAATCACCAGTCGCCCGTCCTCGCGCTCTATGAAATCGTAATAGTCGCCGCCAATCTCGTAGCAGGGGAAGCTGATGCCCTGTAGCTCATAGCCTTCGACAACGGGTGGCGCGGTCGGTTGAAAGCGCTGCTGAATCTCGCTCGCCAGGTGCAGCTCCTGTTCGAGGCGCTCGCGATCCCACTGCTCTTCCAGGAGGCGCGCATTCTCGACCCGTATGGCGGCCACACTCGCCAGCGTCGTCAAGACCTTCAGGTGATCTTCCGAGAACCTTCCGTCGGCGATGGGCGAGTCGGCGTAGATGATGCCGAAGACCTTTTCGCCGACGCCGAGGGGCACGGCCAGCACGGAGCGTATGTTCTGGATCGTCATCGTGCTCCCGGCAAAGCGCGGGTCGTGCTGCGCATCTGAGGTCAGAACCGAGCGCCCCTTGCCGACGACCTCGTCCATCACCGAACGGCTGACGCGAATCTCACCGACTTCGCCCTCACGGTCGCGCAGCCGCGCGACAGCCACCTTCAAATCTTCGCTCCCCTCATCGCGCATCATGATGAGGCAGCGGTCTGCCGGGACGGCTTCGAAGACGAGCGAGACGATCTGGCGGAGCGTCTCGTTGAGCGTGGCGGAGGCCAGAAGCGTAACGCCCACTTTGCTGATGAGGGCGAGCAGGTCGCTCTGCTTGGCGACTCGGCGCGGCGCATCATCGTCGGGTTGGGTGCGTGCGCCCTCTATGGCTTCGAGCAGACCCGAAGTGGTGCGATCCGTCGAATTGAGGGCGAGCGTGGCCTCTGGAACGGGAGCTTGAGCAGCGTCCTCGATCATCGTCGCGCCCTGCGTGTCCAATTGGCCGTTGTCGAAGACGATCTCCGTCTCGCCGATCTGAATGCGACCGCCGGGGACAAGCTCGACCGCGCCTTCGACGCTCACGCCGTTGTAGAGCGTCCCGTTGGCCGACCCCAAATCCTGCAAGATATATTGGTCGCCCTCCTTACGCACTTCCGCATGGACGCGCGAAGCGAACGGGTCAGGGATGCACAGGTCGTTTCTGGCCGAGCGGCCAATAGTCATCCTGAGACGCCCCAATGGAAACGTATCGGGCGGTCGATCCGGGTATTTGACGATCAGGTCAGGCATTGTTTTCGTCGTAAATCGTAAATCGTAAATCGTAAATAGACAACCCGCTTTACGGTCTTTCGACGATTGACGACGGACGACGGACGTCTAAGTTAGGGCTGCGATTGCTTCTTGCGACGATCATACTCACGCCCCAATTGCTGTACGTAACGGGTCGCTTCCGCGCGGTGCGTGCCGCCGCTCTGTGCGCGCTGAAAATATTCGAGCGCTTGAAGCAGCTCAGCGCGGGGTAAAGATTTCAGATCACTACGGCCTATGATCTTCAAGCCCCACTCATAATAGACATCCGGGTCGAGCTGCGCGGAATTGTCGCTCGCGTTTGGTGTGGCCGCAGTAGGCGTCGGCTGCACTGTGGGGGCGGGCGTCGGCTGCACCGTGGGGGTGGGGGCTGGGACTTGCGTCACCTGAGAGTTGTTGTTTGGCGGCAGCTCAACACGCCCGTCGCGCGTGGGCTGCGTGTTGGCATTGATGGATGGAAGCTGCGGCAGTTGCGCCAGTTGCCGTTTCGCCTTGCTCGCTAAGTCCTGCGACCCGGAAGCTGCCACCCGTTGATAAACGGCGCGCGCATCCTCCGTGCGCCCGGCCAGCAGGAGCGCCTGCGCATAGTCCATACGCGTCTCATCGTCAACGCCCTCTTCACCCTTGAGGGCGATCAATCGCCGGTAACTTTCGACCGCATCATTGAAGCGACCTTCAGCGAGCTGCGCAGAGGCGAGCGCGCGCCAGCCCTCTTCGTTGCTCTGATCGTTGAGCGTACTGATGCGGTACTCATCTATCGCTGCCTGACGCTCGCCGCTCTTTTCCAGCGCCTCGCCGAGTCGGCGGTGCGCCAATGCGTTTGTCGGGTCAAGCTCGATGGCGGAGCGTAAGCGCGCGATAGCTTCGCTGGTTTGTCCCGCCGCGAGCAGAGCTTCCGCATCGGCCAGTCGTTCATCAACCAGTCTCTTCTGATCGTTTGCGGGTGGCGGCGCAGGCGCGCTATTCGTGTTTGCAGATGCAGGCTCGTCGCGACCTGTGGAGAGAAATATAATCAGCCCGGCCAGGAGCGCCAGGGCTACGAAGAGCGAGATGATGATCGGCCATCTCCGGCGCGCAGACCTTTTTGTAGCCGTCCGACTGTTGGAAGGAGCAGCCGACGCAGGCGTCACCGCTTCCGCCGCTGCCGCAGGTGTTTCAGGCTGTGGAGGCTTCAACTCGTTGGTGGAGGGCGCTGAAGCATGTATGTCTTCGAGTGCGTGCTTCGAGCCGTCCTCGCCCCGGGCTGGCGTGTAATCTGCGGGGCGCGTACGCCGGAGCAGCTCGTCCATCTCCGCGCGCTTGACCTTTGAGGTGTTGGTGACAGGCGCTTGCGGGTCATCAGCCGCGATCCCTTTAGTGGGACGCCCCTCGCCGGAGAGCGGAACGGTTTTGGCTCCCGGTGAGACTCCCCCATCGTCTGCGCCACCGACGCCTGGCTGGCCTGTCCGTTTAAGCAGCATACCGCAGACGCGGCAGAAACGCGCCTCCGGCATTGTCGTTGCTCCACATCCTGGACAAAGCTTGGCCATTCTTTTCTCTTATCTCACCGACCGGGGCGGCGGTCTTCTCAGCGCACAGCCCGACGCACACGCGTTGTGTCACGCACAACGACCGTACTGGCGATCATGTCGTGCAGCGTGCGTCCCTGTGAGTTGAACGCCGCGACGAGGAATCCCAGCCCGAAGGTGAGGAGAGAAAGCGTATATCCCACCAGATGTCGCAGAAGCGAATGAGGCCAGTCTATCGGCCTGCCATCCTTTAGCTGGATGCGTAGACCCGTCGCCCACTTGCCCACGGTCTGCCCGCGCAGGCCGGTCAGGACGACGAAATTAAGCAGCGCTATAATGAGCGCGACCAATAGCCCCACCATCTCTGCGGAGCCGCCAGCCATGCGCGCCCCGCCGCCGAGGGTTCGTGCCACCAGGGTACTAAAGGCGACGATGCCCGCGATCAATATGTAATCGATCAGCAGCGCCCCGCAACGCAAAGAGAAAGGCGCGCGAAATCTTTCCACATGAGCCTGAGTGTAAACGCGCGTGCTTGATCCGGTCTGCACCAAAGGGGTTCTTTCTAATCGTGCGGTCATAAATTCAGGAGACAGAATACAGAATAGAGGAGACAGAAGGAAGCAGCGTTTATTCTGTCTCCTCTATTCTGTATTCTGTCTCCTGCCCTTTCATCCTACCAGAAAGTGGAGCGTCGTTTCGCCAAGGCGCAGCTTGTCTCCGCTCCTCAAGGTACGCGGTTGCCTTGGCGCAAGCCGCACGATGTCATTGTCGCGCCCGAGGATCACAGTCCCGTTGACCGAGCCGAGGTCTTCGACGAGAAACGTTTCGCCTTCGCGCCAGATGCGCGCGTGGCGGCGCGAGACCTTGGTCTCAGGGTCAAACTTGGAGAGATCGACTTCAGGGAAAATATTTGAGTGCGGATCGCTGCGACCGACGAGGTTGTTATCCTTCTGTAAGAGGAATGAAGCGTCCAGCTCGGTCGTCCCGGCGACGACCAACTTGGCCGTGGCGCGAGCGATGCGCAGGGCATCGCTTGCTCCGACCCCTGCGAGGGGCTGTCGCTGGCCGCAATGGGCGCAGAAGACATCGTCGGCGGCGATGCGCCCGCCGCAGAAACCGCAGTAGACGATCTCGACGGAAACCGTCTCGCCGCCAAGTTGATGGGCGGGCGTCGAGCCGTAAGAGACCTCTCCGGCGCGCAGCCGCTCCAGGTGACTCGCCAGCACGTCGCGCAGCTCTGCCGCCGAGCGGAAGCGCCCTTCGGGCTTGTACTCGACGGCGCGCATCAGTATTCGCTCCATCTCCGAGGAGATGGCCGGATTGATCTGGCGCGGCGGCGGGTTCTTCGTAAAATCGAAGATCAGCAGTGGATTGTCCTGCGGGTCTGACCCCGTCAGCAGATGGAACATGGTCGCGCCCAAAGAATAGACATCCGAGCGCGGCTCGACCTTGCCGCTAAAGAGTTCCGGCGGCGCATAGCCCATCGTGCCGACGGCTGTCACGCCCTTCTCCTGCGGCGCGACCCAGCGTGCGATGCCGAAATCGATGAGCATCACGCGGCCAGAGTTGCCGTCGATCATCAGGTTCGCAGGTTTCAGATCGCGGTAGATGATCGGAGGCCGCCGGTTGTGCAGATAATCGAGCACGTCTGCGACCTGCATGCCCCAGTCGGTGACTGTTCTCTCGTCGATGCGTCCGCCCGGCGCATTGCGCAGGCGCGAGGCGAAGTCGCCGCCCGAAATGTATTTCATGACGAGATAGAAGCGGCTCGCCGCGTCGTCGTAAAAATAGTCGTAGATGGTCGGTATGGATGGATGCTCCAGCGAGGTCAGAAGCAAGGATTCGCGCTTGAAATCGCCAATCGCTTTCTCGTGCTGTGAATCGTCGATGTGCGATTCGACCATCTCTTTGACGGCGCGCGGCGCATCCCCAAGGTGTCGATCCTTCGCCAGGTAAACCGCGCCCATGCCGCCGCCGCCGATGCGGCGCACAATCTCATAGCGTCCGTTTAAGACCGTGCCCGGGTCAAGCTGCTTCGTCGCCCCTTTGCGGCCTCCGGTCGATCCGGCGCGCATGGTCGCGGGAGCAGCCGCAGCCGACGCGCCGCTACTATCTCCCTGCACATCACCCGTTGGCTTCGACGCTTTGGGCATATAGGTATCTTCCAGCTCGCCCTCCGAAGATGCCGCCGCAGGCTGCTGCTGCTGCGGCTGCTCCTCCTCCTCCTGCTCATCCTCTTTCTGCTCTTCCTTGACTGTAGGCTCTACGGCTTCGGGACTCTTCGTAATATCAAGGTCTGACGAGGCGTTGGATACAGGCTCGCTGGCGTTCTCCTCGCTGGCGTTCGTCGTCACGCCGGCTGGGGTAGACGCCTGGGCAGCTCCGCAGTTGCCGCAGAAAGGATCTTCTGGCGCGACCTTTGCGCCGCATTCGTAGCAAAAGGACATCTCTCTTGATGATTCGTTGGCGAGGATCGAATGAGTTACTTACGCGTCGGTGTGCTCTTCTCTGTTCCCTCGCCTGTGGTCGCGCCGCCCCTGCGGACGCGTGCCGCGAAGCCTTTCTCTACTTGACTATATGAAAACGTAGAAATGTCTTGCCGACGATAATCTCGTCGCCGTCGCGCAGAGGCTGACGGTCGCCGGGCAGCAGGCGTCGCCCGCGATTGATAAACGTGCCGTTAGTCGAGCCCAGGTCTTCAATATAATACTGACCGTTGCGCCGCACAATGCGCGCGTGACGGCGCGAGACTTTCGCTTCCGGGTCGTCTGCGTCCAGATCGACATCCGGGAAGATGCCGCCGTCTGCATCCCAACGCCCAATCTGCGATTCGTCGTCGCTTAATGGAAACTGTTTACCGGCTGAGCGCCCGCGCTCGATGACGAGGCGTGCATGCGCGCCGTCCATCAAGGCGATGGAGCCCTGCGAAATGGCGAAGGCTGGCGTCGCCTGCGAAGCTCCGGCCGCCGCTTCGGATTTTTTGGCGATGGCAGCCGGAGCGACAGCGTCGCTTTGATTAGCCACACCGCTACTGCTACTGCTCGGCGCGCCGCCCTTTTTTTCGCGCGGCGAGACGCCCAGAGGCGCGCCGCACTCATCGCAGTATTGCGAGCCATCAAGATTCTCTGTATTGCATCTCTCGCAGATGGTCATAGGAGTTTCCCCTCGTGCGATTCGACTTCAGTGGGAGAGAGAGCGCCGGACGCTAACTTCAGGCCCGCGCGCCGCTCGTCGCGCGAGAAACCTTGCTATTGTAGCGCGAAATGAAAACGCGCGCCAAACGGCATTTTATCAGTAGACAGTAGTCAGTAGTCAGTAGTCAGTAGAAAAACGGCTGAGCCTATCATTTCTACTGGCTACTGACTACTGTCTACTGTCTACTTTAGCTTATAATGAAACTGTTTTGCTCTTTTTGACGTAAGGGTTTTACGAGTGCGGGCGCTCTTGTCCGAGCCCGGCGCTTCGGAAATCGTATAAATTTTGATGCCGGGTCTGCCCCGACCCGATCCCCTTTTAAAGGAATTAAACTGCAATGGCCTTGAGCCGCAAAAGAAAGATTATTATCGCTTCGAGCGCGATGGTCGTTCTCCTTCTGATCGTCTTCATCAGCATCTTCGCCAGCCGCAAGGATGAGCCTGAAGTAACAACCGTCAGAGTCGAGGTGCGACCCGAACTGCGCTCGACCGTGACGGCTTCGGGCGAGGTGCGCCCGATCCGTTTCATCAACCTGACGAGTGAGGTGGCCGGACGTATTGAGGAGATCTACGTCAATCCAGGCCAGCCCGTGACGACCGGCCAGTTGCTCGTGCGCATAGACCCGACGGCTCTTCAATCCAATCAAGAAGCGCAATTAGCCGCCGCGCAGGCTGCCTTGAGCGACGTGCAGAACGCACGCACGCAGGTGCTCGCCGCCGAGAACGCGGTCGCGCAGGCGCAGCAGGGCTTGACGGTCGCGGAAGCTTCCGTTTCACAGGCGCGCCAGCAGGTGATCGCCTCGCAGACCAATGTTGATCGCGCGCAGGTCGATCTCAATACGGCGCAGCGCGAGTTGAAACGCACGACCGAGCTGGTCGAATCCGGTGTCGCCTCGCGCTCGGAATACGACGCGGCACGCGACCGCTACGAGCAGGCGCAGGTCGCTCTGCGGACAGCGAAAGCGAATTTTGAAGCGCAGAAGATCGGCGTCCAGGAAGCCATCGCGCGCGCCAACCAGCAGCGCGTCGCCGTGCGTGATGCGCGCACGGGCGTCGTCAGCGCACGCCAGAGCGTCGCGACCAGCGAAGCGCGCGCCAGTCAACAACAGGCTCTGCTTCGCGGCCAGTCGAGCCAGCGCGACAAGACTATACAACGCTCGCCCCTGACGGGCGTCGTCGCAGATATTCCGTCGAAGGTCGGGCAGTTCGCCGTCGCAGGACTCTCGACGACCCCCTTGATGACCATCGCCGACATGTCCACCATCAACATCGAGGTCAACGTAGACGAAACCGAGATCGCCAAGGTCGAAGTGGGTCACCCTGTCAAGGTCAAGGTGGATGCGATGGGTGATCGCGAGATCGAAGGCGTCGTGATCCAGAAGAACCCGCTCGCCGTGAGCAAGTCGGACACGACGAGCGGCGGCCTCTCGAATCGCGTCAACGTGCAGGAGGCGAAAGAGTTCAAAGTCGTCGTCGAGCTACGCAACATGCCCGACGAGGTTCGCAACTCTCTGCGTCCGGGGATGAGCGCCACGGCGGCCATCACCACCAAAGTCATCAACAACGTCCTCGCTGTGCCGCTGCAAGCCATCGTCGAAAAAGCGCCGACGCCGGCCAGTTCCCCTGCGGGCAGCAGTAGTAGTAGCGCGCCCGCCGCTCAGCCGACGACGACTGGTGACAAGCCCAAGGACATCAAAGGCGTGTATATCGTTGAGGGCAACAAGGTCAAGTTCATCGAAGTCACGACAGGCATCACCGGCGAGGCCGATATAGAGATCACGAGCGGCGTGCAGCCCGGCATGGAGATCATCACCGGCCCGAGCCGCGTGCTCAAGACCCTCAAGGAAGGCTCGACCATCAAGCGGCAGACGCGCAAGGCTGGAGACGCCAACGCCAATTCCAACGAGGCTAAATAATGTTAAGCGAGACGCTACTGATGCCCACTGAGGAGGAAGCAGAACTCGTAGTTGAACGCGGCGAACAGCTTGCGCGCCACGGCGTTCCCGCCACGCTCATCTCGATGCGCGACATCTGGAAGACCTATCAGATGGGCTCGGAACAGGTGCACGCGCTGCGCGGCGTCGAGTTCGACGTGCAGAAGGGCGAGTATCTGGCGATCATCGGGCCTTCGGGTTCCGGCAAATCTACGCTCATGAACCTGATCGGCTGTCTCGACACGCCGACCAAAGGTCAATACTGGATCAACGGTAAACTGGTCTCCGAGATGGACGACGATGAGCTGGCGCGCATACGCAACCAGGAGGTTGGATTTGTCTTTCAAACCTTCAACCTGCTGGCTCGCGCCACCGCCCTGCATAACGTCGAGCTGCCTTTGATCTACGCCGGACTCGGCTCAGTTCAGCGGCACGAGATGGCGCAGAAGGCGCTGGCCTCCGTCGATCTCGTAGACCGTATGACGCACCGCCCGAACGAGCTTTCGGGCGGCCAGCGTCAAAGAGTCGCCATCGCCCGCGCCCTCGTCAATCATCCTTCGATTCTTCTCGCAGACGAACCGACGGGCGCGCTCGACACGGCCACCAGCTACGAGATCATGAACCTCTTCGAGAAGCTTCACGCCGAAGGCAACACCATCATCGTCGTCACGCACGAGCAGGACATCGCCGCCCGCGCCCACCGCGTCATCTCCATCCGCGACGGGCAGATAGAGAAGGACGAGCGGATACGATAGAAAGGATCGCGCCAGCCTTTGCGTTTGAAATCCTCTTGAGACGTAAAGAAAGCAGAGCATCTTGCTAAAGGCGCGAAGGGTGTAAGCTCTTTATCGCCTGAATTGAGCGTGGTAAAATTCGCTTATCAGAGCTTGGGATGAAAGGTGCTGAGCCATGAGTGAAGAAGAGACAGAAGACCCCTCTCAGAAGTACGATACAAAACCGACCATCGAAACGGTCTTAAAGCGTATTGGCACACTTGAGCAAGGACTGAATACTCGTATGTCCTCGCTAGAGCAAGGGCTGAATACTCGCATGAGCACACTTGAGCAAGGGCTGAATACTCGCATGAGTACACTTGAGCAAGGGCTCAATGACCGAGCGACCACATTTGAGCAGAAAATTGATGCTCGCATGACCACATTTGAGCAGAAGATGGATGCTCGCATGGGGAAGATGGAAGAGCATCTTGACGTCAGGCTTGATAGGATTGAAAGCGAAGTCAAGCTGACTCATTCGGAGCTGTATGGACTACGCGCCGATTTCAAAGAGCTTCGCTCCGAGTTTAATGAGTTCCGTTCGCAGCCCGGGCAGCCTGCTTGATGGCTTGACTGGCGCGGCGAGGGACGGCTGGCGGCGCAAGGGTGGGATCAGTGCAAGCTGGTGCAATGGAGGGCAGAGTCAAAAGCTTTGCCCTTTAATTATTTTCTGACGGCACAGTATCTTTTGTCATCTTACTTGAGACTTCAGACTCTAGACCTGTTTTATGCGTATATCGCCGCTCTGGGAATCGTTTCGCGTGGCTGTTGCGAGCCTGCGCGCTAATAAGCTGCGCACGGCTTTGACGCTCGTCGGCATCGTGGTGGGCGTGTCGGCTGTCATTGCGGTCGTGACGATCATCAAGGGGCTGGATCAAACGGTTGCTTCCACCTTCTCTTCGCAGGGCTCGACGGTCTTCAGCGTCTCCAAACGCCCGATGATCATCACGTCGCGCGAAGAGTTCATACGATTCAACCGGCGTAAGAACGTGACGCAGGAAGACGCAGAGGCGATCTTTCGCCTGTGCACGACCTGCTGGCGCACGGGGCTGGCGGCCAACGACCGTCAGACCGTCAAGCACGGCGATCAGAAGTTTGAACAGGCCGTGGTGCGCGGTGTGACCCTCTCGATCATAGACATGGACGGCGTCACTATCGACGCGGGGCGCACCTGGTCTGAGGGTGAAGGAGCGGCGGCGCGTGATGTCTGCGTGGTCGGCACGGACGTTCTGGAAAACCTCTTCGGCGGCGCAACGCCCGACCGTGTCGTCGGGCAGGACGTTTACCTGGCGGGTCGCCCGTATCGCATCCTCGGCGTCGCACAACCCCTGGGCAAGATATTCGGCTTCTCCCGCGACAATTTCGTCTATATTCCTTACCCGACCTACCAGAAGAACTTCGGCGCGCGCGATTCCCTCGTCGTCTTTATACAGACGCAATCGGCTGAGCAACTGGAAGAGACGAAAGACCAGGTGCGCACGATCATGCGCAATCGTCGCGGCAAGTCTTTCAAGGACGAGGACGATGGCTTCGCGCTCGAATCGCAGGACGTGTTCCTCGATCTCTACGGCAAGGCGACCTCCAACATCTACATCGTGACCATCGGCGTGGCCGCCATCTCCCTGGTCGTCGGCGGCATCGTCGTGATGAACATCATGCTCGTCTCCGTGACAGAGCGGACGCGCGAGATCGGCATACGCAAGGCCACGGGCGCGCGACGCAAAGATATTCTCATGCAATTTCTGATCGAGGCCGTGACGGTGACGGCTATCGGTGGGGCAATGGGCGTCATCGCGGGTTTTGCGCTCGCCTATGTGCTCTCGTTGATGGTCGGTTTCCCATTGATGTTCAGTGTGCAATCGGCTGTGCTCGGCGTCTGCGTCTCTTCCATCGTCGGCGTCATCAGCGGCCTCTGGCCCGCCTGGCGCGCAGCGCAGCTCAGCCCGATTGATGCGCTGAGGGCGGAATGAAAGGAAGTAGACAGTAGACAGTAGTCAGTAGTCAGTAGAAAAGAAAATACGTTGATGCTGTTGATACTGCTCGTCTAAATCATAGTAGATAGGAAAGCGGCACGCATTGCTTTCTTTCTACTGACTACTGGCTACTGTCTACTGTCTACTGTCTACTGTTTTTATGACTTTCGACGACATCAAAGAATCTGCGGCGATGGCGCTCGACCAGTTGCGGACGAACAAGCTGCGTTCGTCGCTGACTATCCTGGGCGTGAGCGTCGGCGTCATTACTGTAATCTTTATGGTCTCGATCATACAGGGGTTGAATAAAGCTTTCGCAGATCAGATTGAATCCCTGGGATCGAACACGATCTTCGTCTCAAAGTTTGATCCGAGTTTCGGACGTCCCCCTTCGGCTGAAGAGCGCCAGCGCAAAGAGATTACGATGGATGATGCCGACGCGATTCGCCGCGAAGCGCCTTCGGTCGAGGGGGTCTCACCCATTCATCGCATGATCGCGTCGACGGTGCGCTACGTGGAGAAGCAGACGGACACGCCTATCCTGCTCGGCGTGACGCCCTATTACGAGTTTGTGCATTCGAGCTATGTCGGGCGCGGGCGTTTCATCACAGACATAGAGATGACGGATCGTGCCAACGTCTGCGTGCTCGGAGTAGACGTAGTGCGCGCCCTCTTTCCTTTCGAAGAGCCGCTTGACAAAGAGATCAAGATCAACGGCAACACGTTTCGCGTCATCGGCGTGATGGAGCCCCTGGGCAATTTCTTCGGCCAGTCGCGCGATAACACAGTCTTCATCCCCATCAGCACGTTCGATAAATACTACCCCGATATTCCTCCGCCCGAAGTCATCTTCTTCATCATCGTGCGCCCCAAATCTCGCGCCTTCGTCAAATCTGCGCTGGACGAGATCACGGACATCCTGCGCCGCCGTCGCCATGTCCCGCCGGAAGCGCCCAACAATTTCGGCCTCTCGTCGCAGGATTCCCTGCTCGACATCTACAACCAGTTGACGGGCGCGACGGCACTCGTCCTGACTTCCATCTCGTTTGTCGCGCTGATGATCGGCGGCATCGGCGTGATGAACATCATGCTCGTCTCCGTCACGGAGCGCACGCGTGAGATCGGCATACGCAAGGCCGTCGGGGCCACGCGCGGCAACATCCTTTCGCAGTTTTTGATTGAGGCGGTTGCGCTTACAGCCATCGGCGGCATCGCCGGGCTCATCGTCGGCGAAGTGGCGAGCCTGCTGATGAACAGATATTCGCCGCTTCCGGCCTATGTGCCGATGTGGGCAATTGGCATCGGCCTCGGCATCTCGGCGGCCATCGGCATCATCTTCGGCCTCTGGCCTGCCTGGAAAGCCGCGCGCCTCGATCCGATAGAATCGCTGAGATATGAGTAAGGAGACAGTAGACGGTAGTCAGTAGACAGTAGACAGTAGTCAGTAGAACAGAAAAGCCGCCGCGTCACGCATCGCTGCCTACTCTGATTGAGAGGCTCAATATCAAACCGCGTCAACGAATTTTCTTTTCTACTGACTTCTGAATACTGTCTACTGTTTCATCCTATCGTCGTCCCGAAGGCTGTCGCCCAGATGATGCGCAGGAGGACTTTGAGCGTCCAGATAGTGAGGACGATTCCCCATGCTGTTTCGGTCGAGAGTTTGGCGACCTTGCGCAGACCGAGCGCGGCCAGGAAAAGACCGTAGAAGGCAAAGAGATCGATTGATCCGAGAGCTGCCGCCAGCACCGGCGAGGCTTTGTCATCGACGAGGATGCTGAGATCGGCCTTGACGAGGCCGCCGCGCAGTTGTGCCGGGTCAATATCGTCCGGCGATTTCAGGAATAGAAGCAGGATACTCAGCAGGCCAGAGACTACGGCGGGTGCGAAGCTGGCATAGACCCAGACCGAGAGAGCTTGCTTGTAACTGATCTTTTGCCCCACAGCCATCGTGCCCAACAGGTAGAGCGCTCCTCCGAGAGCGAAGACGATGGCGATGGCGATGATCGGAGTGCAGTAAGTGAGGGCCTTGACGTATGGCTTTTGATAAATCTCCAGCGCGTCCTCTTTCTGCTCGGGGCTCAACTGGCTGGAGCGGGGTGATTTCTCAATCGCTTCGCGCATGGCATTTTCATAGCCGACGCGCTGAAAGAAGAGAATGGTAAAGGCCATGCTGACGGCGATGATGATAGCTCCGGCGACGAGAAAGCGCGGACGAGCGCGCAACGATTCAAAGACGCGTCCCGGCTCAAAGAAGATACCGGAGAGCGTCTCAGCGGTTGACATGACCGGCCCATCGAATGCTTCGGATCGAGGCATCGGCGGCGGCGGCGGTGGTTGAAAACTCTCTGTGTTTGGATCGCTCATGGTTAGGCTCCAAATGAAGTAGACAGTAGTCAGTAGTCAGTAGTCAGTAGAACAGAAGATCGGTTGACGTGTTTTCGTACTGAGCCTTCAAGTCATAGTAGACAGCAAAGCCTGACGCGACGGTTTTTACTACTGGCTACTGTCTACTGTCTCCTGCTTCCCCGCTTCTTCCCAGCCGGGCACGCGTATGCAGGCCACTGTATGACCGGGCGAGACTTCGCGCAAGTCCGGGTCTACTTCCGCGCATCTGTCTATCGCCACGGGGCAGCGCGTGCGGAAACGGCAGCCCGAAGGAGGGTTGATCGGCGTCGGCACGTCGCCCGTCAGGATGATGCGATCACGTTTCTTCAGGGGATCGGGAATCGGTATCGCGGAAAGCAGCGCGCGCGTATACGGGTGCAGCGGCTCACTGTAAAGATCAAGAGCGCTCGCCACTTCGACGATCCGTCCCAGGTACATGACGGCCACGCGCGTCGAGATGTGCTCGACCACCGCGAGGCCGTGCGAGATGAAGAGGTACGTCAGACCAAACTCCCCCTGCAAGTCCTGTAGAAGGTTGACGACCTGCGCCTGCACGGAGACATCAAGGGCGGAGACCGGCTCATCCGCGACGATCAGCTTCGGATTGAGCGCCAGGGCGCGTGCGATGCCGATGCGCTGGCGCTGTCCGCCGGAAAACTCGTGCGGGTATCGCTTCATGTAATCTGGATCGAGCCCGACTTTGCGCAGCAGCTCTGCGACGCGAGCGCGGCGCTCCTCGCGTCCTCCGAGCCCGTGAATCTTCAGCGGCTCGCCGACGATCTCGCTCACACTCAGGCGCGGGTTCAGGCTGGCGTACGGGTCTTGAAAGATGATCTGCATCTCGCGGCGAAGCCGCCTGAGCTCCGCGCTTTTCATCCCTACCACTTCGCGTCCTTCGAACGTAATCTCGCCCGCCGTCGGCTCGATCAGGCGCAGCAGGCAGCGCCCGACAGTGGATTTACCGCAACCTGATTCGCCGACCAGTCCGAGCGTCTCGCCCTCTTTGATCTCGAAGGTCACGCCGTCAACGGCGCGCACCACGTCGTCGCTCCCTTCAACCGGAAAATGCTTGACGAGCGCGCGCACACGCACCAGATCATCACGCACACCGGCGCGCGCGTCTTCAGCCTGCGCCGCCTGCGCTTCGCGCTCCGGCACGCTCGACGCGCCGGGTCGTAGATCGAAATTCATTCCCTGATCGGAATTCACTGCGAGGCGCGCTCCTCTCTGTGGTCTGCTTCGACCGCCGCCGCCAGATCATACAGGACGCAGCGCACACGCACGCCGCCTTCCAGATCATAGAGCGGAATTTCGCCTTCGGTGCAGCGGGGCATGCGATAGGAGCAGCGCGGCGCGAAGTGGCAGCCCGTGGGAAGCGCCGTCGGGCTCGGCACGACGCCCTCTATGGTCTCCAAACGCTGAACCTTCCCGACGTGATCCGCCGTCAGCTTCGGCACGGAACGCAGCAAGCCTTCCGTGTACGGCATCTTCGGACGCGCGAACAGCTCCTCGACCGGCGACTCTTCGACGATGCGCCCCGTGTACATCACAGCGACGCGATCCGCGACCTCTGCGACCACACCCAGATCATGCGTGATGAGCAGCACCGCAAGGTCGCGCGTCTGTCTCAGCTCGTTCAAAAGCTCAAGAATCTGCGCCTGGATCGTCACGTCGAGCGCCGTCGTCGGCTCGTCCGCGATCAGGAGCATGGGATCACACGCCAGCGCCATCGCGATCATCACGCGTTGCCGCATCCCACCCGATAACTGGTGCGGGTAATCGTCCACGCGCCGCGCCGGATCGGGAATCGAGACCTCCTTCATCGCCTCAATCGTCGCCTGCCGCGCATCCTTGCGCGAAAGCTTGCGGTGCAGACGAAGCGCCTCCGCGATCTGCTCGCCCACAGTGTAGACTGGATTGAGCGAAGTCATAGGGTCCTGAAAAATCATCGCGATGTCGTCGCCGCGAATCTCGCGCATACGGTCTTCCGTCGCCGCGAGCAGGTTCTCGCCGTCGAAGATGATCTCGCCACCCGCGATCTTTCCCGGCGGCGCGATAAGGCGCATCACGGAGAGCGCCGTGATCGATTTCCCGCAGCCGGACTCGCCGACCAGCCCCAGCAACTCGCCACCATCAAGATGAAAGCTCACGCCGTCAACGGCGCGCACCAATCCGGCGCGCGTCTGAAAGTGCGTTTGCAGTTCTTTGACTTCGAGCAAATGCGACATGACGTCTGAATGTATACTATCAACCTGATTGTAAGTGAAATAATTTTCAACGGCGAGCGCGCGGCTGGTCGAGTTACTAAATCTTCCTGGAGGATTTAGGAAGCCCCCTCCCCATCCAATATGCCAACTGTCCGAAGAGGAAGATGCCCGCGTAGTCCAAGTATAAATCAACCGGGTCGAAGCTTCTGTAGCGAATGAACAACTGGGAGAACTCTTCCAGGGTGACGACGATGGCGACGATGAGACTGCCGAAGAGAAGATTCAGCTTCCACACCCTGAGAGTCCGGCACGAGAGAGCCGCGTTGAGAATCAGGGAGAACAGACCCATCAGGATGAAATGTCCAGCTTTGTCGCCGTAGGGCAAGTTTCTGACCGGCCTGAAGAGGAACTGGTAAGCTTTCTGGTCGGCCAGAAAGACGATCATAACCAGAATAAGAATGTAGACGCCCGCCAGCCATTTCATCTTCATACGGGGAGAGACGTTTGTAGTTTACGATTTTGTCGCAAGAGGTTTCCAGAGCCCCTGGCTCGGAATTCTCAGGGCGCGGTTAAACTTGCTGGAAGCATTCTCCCAGGCGATGACCTCTGTCAACTCCACCAGCGCATCGTCCGTGTAAAACTCGCGCAGACGTGCAAAAAGCTCGTCGCTCACTTCGCGTCCCGTGATCGTCATCGCATCGGCATATTCGAGCGTCAGGCGCTCCTGCTCCGTGTAGAGCGGACTGGTGCTGTACTCCGGCAGGGCGAGAATCTTTTCGTCTGAGACTCCAAGCTGGCTACCCACGGCAGCGTTGAGGTCCTGTCAAAACTCGCAGCCGTTGATGGAGGCGACTCTCCGGTTGACGAGCGCCTGAAGCTGGCCTTCGACCAGGCCGGAAGCCTCTATGCCCGTCCACATCCCGCGCACGCCGCGAAAGATAGAGGGGCGGCGGGCGTACAACAAATGATTGAGAAGCGGCGCGCCCCACTTCTTCGCTTGCGCCGCCAGGACGCGCCTTGTGTAACCGTCCAACGCTTCCGGTTCAACGCCTTCGATCCGTGCCATCGTTCTCTCCCTCTTTAATATATCTTTGCGACCTTTGCGACTGTCCTTTGCGTTCTCTGCGTTTAAAGTTCTTCTCTAAATGCAAAGGGCGCTAAGGATGACGCAAAGGTCGCAGAAAGAAAGACGCTCACTATCTTGATTTATCACAAAAAGAGATTGCGCTGCTACCAACAAGTGATAGCAGCGCAACCCTTGATCCCGATAGATCGCCGGAGCGATCCAGGGGACTGGCAACTCCGCATGTACACGCGAGAGGTTGCCATTTTTATATCCCGAAGAGTGCGCTAGCGGTCGGCGCGCTTTCGGTCGGCACAAGATACGTTTTCACGAATCCCGCGCGCTCCCCGAAGGGTTTGCGCGGTGCCGCTTGGTTTTTGTTGTGGTGGCTTTTCCTCCACCGCCGGTTACGACACCGGCAACGAGGCTCAAGCTTGTGGCCTGAGCGACTATGCTACTTCGAGGTCGATCATCTCCTCGAAGCACGACGCGTTTTTATCCGCATCGCTTACAGCAAGCCTTTCGGCTTCAGCGTGGGGCGTCATTAGCAACTGCAAACCGCTTGCCGCTGCTCTCAAACGGCGCGTCACCGCACCGCTCGCCGATCCCCTCGCTGGTCATGATGCCCGTGAGCATCGCAACAGGGTGCGGGTTATACATCCGGCATGGTGGGTGTGTCAAGAAGAAAACACTTTAACTATTAGAGCGTAATCCGCTGAAGGGCTGTGGAAAAGCTTGTGGAAAACTTCTAACCTCTTTTCTGCTCACGCTTCGCGATCTATGCACTTATTTGCCTGCTACTTCGGGCGTGCGCTTGAACTCCAGCTCTTTGAAGTCGAAGTCTGGATTGGGCACGTCCATCTTCATCTCGTCCACTTTGCCATGGGCGTTAAGGGTGAAGGTGACTAATCCTCTGGGGAAAGGATAACTGACCGTGTCGCGCCACTTGATGCGAAAGGTGTCGTATTGCCAGTGCTCAAGGTCGCCGACGAAGTTGGGCGCGGGAACGAGACGTAAGATGAGGTGGCCGTTCTCCTCTGTGACCTTCGCTTCGCCGTACATCTCGCCCCCGTAAGTGCCCGCGTAGCCCTGAAGCGGCAGCGATGGCTTTGTATTCTTCGCGCGCTCGCCCTCCAGCTTTTTCTCTTCAGCCTTTTCAGCCTCTTTGGCCTGCTTTGATTGCGCCAACAGCTCTGCGCTCCAATCGCGTGCGGGAACTCCGAGGAAGGTATCGAAAACCTTGTTCACCATGAAGCTGGCAAGCGGGGTCTCGCTGTTGGTCAGGACGACGACGCCCAGATTTTCCTCCGGCATCATCCCGACCTGAGAGATCATACCGTCGAGGCCGCCGCCGTGCGAGGCGACTTTGCGCCCGTGATAGTCGCTCAGAAACCAGCCGAGGCCGTACGTGTTGAAGTGGCGCGTGGGATTGAACTTCTCGCTCTGCTCGCTGATGGGGATGATCGTCTGCGGCGACCACATCTCGCGCGCGGCCTTCGCGCTGAAAAGCTGCTTGCCCTCGTATTTTCCACGACCGAGTTGCAGCCTGATCCACTGCGCCATGTCAGCGACCGAAGAGTTGAGCGCCGCCGCCGGGCCGACGCCGTCCACGTTGCTGTAGCGGACGACGCGCAATTTTCCATCCAGCTCGTTGTGCGGCGCGGCGACGTTGTCCGTGCTCTTGAAGGCCGTGATGCTGGTCTTAGTCGAAGCCATGCCGAGCGGCGTGAGGAAGCGCTCCTGTACGAACTGCTCCCAGCTTTTGCCCGTTACGTTCCGGACGATCTGTCCGGCGGCGAGGAACATGATGTTCTGGTAGCCGTAGCGGCTGCGAAAGCTCGAAGTCGGCTTCAGATAGCGTACGCGGCGCAGGATTTCATCCGGTTTGTAAGTCGTGTCGTACCAGATGAGGTCGCCGCCGAAGGTCGCCAGCCCGCTGCGATGGCTGAGCAGGTCGCGCACCGTCAACTCACGCGTCACGTACGGATCGTAGAGCTGAAATCCGGGCAGGTACTTCGTCGCCGGATCATCCCATTTCAGCTTGCCCTCATCGACCAGTATGGCTATCGCTGCGGCGGTGAAAGCCTTGGTGTTGGAAGCGATGGCGAAGAGCGTATGCTCATCGACGGGCGTCTGTTCACCCAATTTGCGCACTCCGTAGCCCCTGGCGAAGATCACTTTATCGTCTTTGACAATCGCTATCGCGAAGCCCGGTACTTTCCAGTCCTGCCCGGCCTTCAGCGCGTACTCGTCGATCTCCTTAAGACGCGCCTCCGTGCTCGCCGTCTGTGCGATGAGTGACAGCGGCGCAATGAACAGAAGCAAAAACAGCAGACCGAGACGAAAAGCTTTCTGATGCATAAGCACTTACCTTTCATCAAAATTTTGTCCGGTAAGACATTCAAAGCACGCGCGCGGCTGTGAGATGGGCTTCGCAGTGATCGTCCAACCGGCGGCGCATTCTATTATTTGTTGCGCTTGAATGATTCCGTCATCCCTTTGAAAACTGGTAAATAAACCTGGCGGTGTGTACTGCTAATGAGCCCCACCATGATGTAGTAGCCTTGATCTTTAAACAATATGGTCTGATAGATAACCATCTCCTGACCGGATACTATATCTTTTCCCTTCGCGACAACCTCGTACCCGGCCAGGTTATCAATCGTAATATTCTCCGATTGTTCTATCCCGATATCCGTGATGGTTGCCGTTTGAGCGATGCGAGACTTCGCGAAATTCTCTCTCTCCTCAACATTGATCTTCGAGACCGATGACCCGGCAACGAAAAGCGGCTCATCATTAGATAGCTTGGGTAACATCCCATCCTTCGTATAGATCAATACGTTGGCTACTCTCTTCGCGAGTATCATCTCTCCTTTATCAACGATGGTAAAGTCCAAGCCCTCAGTGGGAGGGATGTTCCTCTCTTTTTCCCAGGTGGCGGTCAAAATGCTCCTTTTCAGCTTTTCGGAGAGCTCTTTTTCAAGCCCCTTCGGAAAAGTAGCCACAATCGACACCGACTCTTCTTCATCCCCAAAGTTTAAAATCCACTTCAGATACTCCAAGCCTGAGGCAGACTGCCTGACTTGAAGTAACATGCCCTTCAGGCGGCCTACAGAAACTTCCCGCCTGCTCAAGAGCGATATACCTCTTTTGGTCAACTGCGCGGTGTCGGAAAGTGCGGCGAATGTTATCGAATAAGGAGCGGGAAATTCAGTCACCTGGATTGAAGCTCCAAGAGATTCTTCCCAGTAGCCTGGGAACTGAGGAGAAGGTGTGAATCCGACGGGCGGGATCAGGCTCACCTCAGTACCGGTGATAGCTGCTCGTTGTTCCGGCAACTCTTTAGCCTGAGCGAAGCTGGTAGCAGCAAACAGGATGAGCAGAAGGAGAATTTTTAAGGCGAACAACTCTTTACTATAAAAACGGACCGGCATCACTTGAACCTCACTGCATTATAGCGTCACAGCCTCCTGGTATTCGCCCCACACGCGGCGCAGGCGATGGCTGATCTCGCCGACTGTGACGGCAGCTTCGACGCAGGCGAGGATGCGCGGCAGTAGATTCTCCGTGCCGCGCGCAGCCTCTTCCAGTTTGACGAGCGCGGTCTCGGCTCTTTCGGCATCGCGTCGTTCGCGAAGCGCGCGCAGGCGCTCAACTTGCGCCCGTTCGACTGCCGGATCAATGCGCAGGGTCTTCATGCTCGATTCCTCTTCGATCTGAAAGCTGTTGACGCCGACGACCGTTTGTTCCTGCCGTTCGATGGCGCGCTGGTAATCGTAAGCGGCCTCTTGAATCTCGCGCTGCACGTAGCCGGTCTCGATGGCGCGCAGCATCCCGCCCATCGCGTCTATGCGCTCGATGTAATCTGTGGCGCGACGCTCGATCTCGTCCGTCAGGTGCTCGATTGCATAAGAGCCCGCGAGCGGGTCAACCGTGTCGGCGACGCCCGATTCGTGCGCGATGACCTGCTGTGTGCGCAAGGCGAGTCGCGCGGCGCTTTCGGTCGGAAGGGCGAGGGCTTCGTCCATCGCGTTGGTGTGCAGGGATTGTGTGCCGCCCAGCACGGCGGCGAGCGCCTGGATGGTGGTGCGCACGATGTTCACTTCCGGCTGCTGCGCCTGAAGGGTCGATCCGGCAGTCTGTGTGTGAAAGCGCAGCATCAGGGAGCGCGGGTCGCGCGCATTGAAGCGCTCGCGCATGAGGCGCGCCCACAGGCGGCGCGCGGCGCGAAACTTGGCTATCTCCTCCAAGAGATTGTTGTGCGCGTTGAAGAAGAAGGAGAGGCGCGGCGCAAACTCATCGACCTTGAGCCCCGCAGAGAGCGCCGCATAGACGTACGCGATGGCGTCTGCGAGCGTGAAGGCGACCTCCTGCACGGCGGTCGAACCCGCCTCGCGTATGTGGTAGCCGCTGATCGAGATCGTGTTCCAGTTCGGGACTTCGCGGGCACAGAAGCTGAAAGTGTCTGTCACGAGGCGCAAAGATGGGACGGGCGGATAGATGTATGTGCCGCGCGCGATGTACTCCTTGAGGATGTCGTTCTGGATCGTTCCCTTCACCTTGTCGAACGCGACTCCCTGATGCCTCGCCACGCCCAGATAGAGACAGAGCAGGGTCGAGGCGGTCGCATTGATCGTCATCGAGGTCGAGACGGACGAGAGCGGAATTCCCTCGAAGAGCCGCATCATGTCTTCCAGGGAGTCAATCGCCACGCCGACCTTGCCGACTTCACCCGCCGCGAGCGGGTCGTCGGAATCGAGCCCGATCTGCGTCGGAAGATCGAAGGCGACGGACAACCCTGTCGTCCCATGCGCGAGGAGATATTTGTAGCGGGCGTTGGATTCTTCAGCCGTCGCGTACCCTGCATACTGGCGCATCGTCCAGAAGCGACCGCGATACATGTTGTGACGGACGCCGCGCGTGTAGGGAAACTCGCCTGGGGAGCCTATGTCCGTCTCGTAGTCCGGCGCATCCGTGTTCGACGGGTTAAAGTCGTTCGGCAACTCAATGCCGGAGGAGGTCTCGAAGCGCTCGCGCCGCTCGACGCTCGTTTTCATTGCCATGATGGTTCGTATCCGTTCAAGGGAGTAAATCAGATCACGATAAATTTTTCAGAGTAAAGATAAAGCAAAACCGCCCGGAAGTCATAATCAACCTCCGGGCGATCTGCTTTCAACGCTTGAGCAACAGACTAGGTGGAGCCGAAAACGAGAAACACGTCATAAGCCCACCGCCCGACTTGCGAGTGCCGGGCATCGTCTACCTTAGCCCGAAACCGGAACAGGTTGCCGTATTGGTCGCGCCGTTTTGATTCCTTGTAGTCCAGAGCGATAGATTTAATACTAAGCGATGGCAGCGTACGCAATTCACCCGGCTCCGAGATGCCGTCGTGGTTCGTATCTTGCCACAGCCGCAAACTGGAGAAGATTGAATCACCGCTGCCAATTACACCGTCACCGTTGCCACCGTTCGCCGACTTATCGTATTCGATGAGCGCGAGGAAGCCGTTCGGTCTATCTGACGGTGGCTGCGGCGCAGCGCTGCCGAACAGTTCCTTCCCGCTATCTATCCCGCTGTTGCCGTTACGATCCAGGGCGAGCCATGCGTCGTCAGAGTCGGCAGCCGTCCACGAAAGTTTCTCTTTTGTGCCGTCGCCGTTAAGGTCGAAGTTGACGCCCCCTTCGGCACTGGTCAGGTCGAAACCATTCCCTGCTATATCTATAACTATCGGTGTGCAACCGCCATCCGGGCAACACGCGCAGTCACAATCATCCCAGTAAAAAATTGTCGGGCATGTTTGTGGGCCAGGACAGCAAGGAAGATCATAGTCGATTCCATGATTAGTACACTCTATCTGGCCGCAGTGCCAAATTTGATAGTCTAGGCGTTCACAACAGAGCCCATAATCAGTGCTGCTTGTTGCAAACCAAGAGCGACCACAATTACCGCACTGAGGCCCGTCCCGCTCTATAATCCACCTCCCGCAAGCGACGCCAGTACATCCCGACGCTACGCTGCTAGCGGAACTCCCATTACTCTTCAAATCTATTTTTAATAGTTTATCCTGCAAAGCTTGGGGTTGGCAGGTTTTGCTTTGATTATTACTTTTAATATCAGGATGGGGTTTACCGCGCCAGTCTCTTAGACCACCTGTACCACCTCCTGTAAACCCTGTACCATTACCGAAGCTGATGGTATCAACTCTAATTTTGATTCTACTGATCTGTTCTGGACTTATGCTCCAGATTTTTTTCATATGCTCAAAACCTGTCGCATATTCTTCGGGGATGGTAAACACATAGGTTTTGCCAGGCTCGATTGGTGCATCTTCAGGGCCTGCCAGATTCCAAAGAAGTCTCAATCTAGAATTACCATATTCCAAGTTAAATGCTACTTTTGAATTTGCCGGAGAACCGGCTGGCGGTGGTATATCTGGGAAGAGGACATTAAGAGAAATATAGTAGATGGACTTGTCGGAGATGTTTTTGACTTCAATCTCCATGTCACGAAGCCAGTCTTCCCCCTTTTGCAGGTTTCTCACTTCATGGACTGCGACCGGCATATTCCTGAAAGTTCTGACTTCATATTTCCTCTCCTGAGCAGGTGATTGAGCCCTGCTCAAAGAAGGCATGCTTCCCAGCGAGAGAGTAAACAAAACTGACAAAGAAACCGCAATCTTGAGCTTGTGGGAGATCAAGTAATTCATCAGACTCCTCCTTTGCGAATTGGCAGTTGAGGTGAGATTCGCGGGAGTTGAACTCTCGAAGTCGTTGTGACCCGGGAATGGGAAAATGCTATACCCCTTGCGATGAACTTGTCAACACTATCTTTTGTTAGCAAGACTCCTCGCAATTCGCACCTTTGAGAGGTTGACCCGGAGCTTGCGCGTCGCTTAGCATCTGAGTGTGCGTCAATCAAATCATCACTTTTAGTTGGATGGGACAGGGCAGGTACGGTATTGGAGCTGAGCGACGAAGCTAAACAGATCGTTCAAGACCTCGGCACGGCCATCAACGAGGCGGTCGAGGGTTCTTCGCGCGTGGTCGAGACAATCGAACGCCTGCGTGCTGCGGGCTACGAGTTGGAGCTGACGCTGCGCCTGGAAATCGGTCTGCGCCCGCATACGCCCGCAAAGCCAGAGACGCGTGGTGATGCTTCGCTCGACTGGACGGAAGAGGATAAACGCGCGCTGCGCCGAATGAAGATTCGTCTTGATAATAAAGAGTAGTCAGTAGACAGTAGAAAAGAAGGGCCGTCGCCGTTTTTCTACTGTCTACTGTCTACTGACTCCTGACTACTTTTTACTTTACCTTTTTGCTTCCACCTTCCCTTTATTCTCCTGCGACCATTTTTCCACCGCCGCGCTCAGCTCAGCGACTGTCGCTGTGCGGCCATGAACGGCTGCTATTTTTTCTACGCTCAGACCCAGCTCGCGCAGCCTTTCGGCGAAATGAGCCGTGGTTTCGTTTCCCGGCGTGACTGCTTTGGTGGCGGAAGGAAGATTCAGCAGATCACCCTGGAAAAGAATCTTCTCTTTCGGCAGGTAGACGATCAGCATCTCTTTGGTATGTGGCCCCGGCCCGATGTCGTAGACCTCTACAGTATGCTGTTCGTCGCTGAAGACACGCTTCCTGTCTTGAATGGTTTCGATCAGAGGCTTGCGCCCGTTTCTTGAGAGCGCATCCGGATCAATCGTCCGCGAGGCTTGCGCCATCTTCTCGAAGTAAGCCTTGTTCCCGGCAGTCGTCACAAGCGTCGCGCCTTCGGCTATGTAACCGCGCGTGCCGCCCGCATGGTCGTCGTGATAATGAGTGACGACCAGGTACTTGATGGGCTTGTTCGGCACAGTCTCCTTGATCTTGGCTATAGCTTTCTGCGAGGTGGCGCTGTTAATTGGAGCTTCTACCACGAGGATGTGATCCTTGAAAGAGACGAACATCACGTTGTAGCCATTGGCGATGTCCTGAAGCAGGTAGACATCCCTTGACAGCTCCGTGACAGTCGGCGTGGGCGTCGTGGCGGGAAACTCTTCAAAGCCCGTCGGTTTCTCGAACGCGCTTTCAGCCGGGTGCGTGTTGAGTTGCGCGTCCGTGTATTTAACATCCTGTGTGACCTCGCCGCCCCGTTTGACTATTCGCCCGGTCGGCAGCTTCACAGCACCCACACTGCGGTAGTCGGGGAAGATAAACTCCTGCGTGACATCCCCGACCAGTGCGTCTGTATCCAGATTCTCATACTTCGAGAGCAGATTCGTCTGGGCGTCAAAGTAGAGCGTCAACTCGGTGCCGTCAGGGGTAGCAAACACGATGACGTTCTGCTTCTTGCCTTCGTAATCATCCTGCCCCAGCGAACGTAAGGTCGTCGCACGGTCGCTGGCTGCCAGTAAAAGCAGGTGAGGCAATCTTGAGCGAGTGACGTTGGGGATGAAGTTGGGGTTGGTGAGGGGGTTCGCCGTTTTTGCCGTGAGGTCCAGGGCTATCCCCTTATCGTCTTTGACGATCTGACGGCCATTAAACCTGAAGCCGGGAAGCGTGTTCACCTGCTCAACCACGACCCGGTTGCGCTTTGAGTCAAAGAGCACAGAGCCCTCGACCTCACCCTGGAAGTAAGGCGAGTCCGGGCTCAGGCTCTGATTTCTAGCGTAATTGATGCCCTTCCATTTGATGGAAACGTCTTCAACTTTTTGTAAGGCTTCACGGCCCCCGAGGGCTGCGATTCCAGCATCCAGCACGCGGCGCGCTTCAGCGAAAGATTTCTGAGAGACGCTTTTCGCTTCTTGAGCGACCACTTGATGGTTAAGCAGCACCGATAACAGCAATACACCCAGGATAACTGTTACATCTCTTTTCATGGTAGACCTCCATCGGATTAAGAGCGCCGGAGGCGCGACATATTGGTAGCCCACGACTCATGTCATGGGTGATGAGTCATAAACAATCATTTGAGCTACGAAGTAGCGGCATAAGCCCAATGCAGCGAGATAGCACGCTAGTTTATGTCGCCCTCTTCGAGGGCTTAGTTCTCAATCTTGCCCATCAACCCACGACTGGCGTCGTGGGCTACTGATAGGCCGTCGCTCCGTGACCTATTTTTACGAAAATTCGTATTAACGTACGAGACTTCGGAAGACGGCTTAAAACTGATGCCCTTGGTGTCTCCTCATACGATCAGGCGATGCCGTTCGTTTCATTTAAAGAGTCTCACAGACCTGGATTTGCAGACGGTTGTGCAAAATGTTATCCTGTCCAGCTTTCGTACCTACCAATTCTTTCGCCTACTGGGCTCAATTCAAGAGGAGTTAATTGTAAGAGTATGGCTACGCCTAATGGATACGGTAAAACGGATGGTCAAGCGGCTGGTCGCGTCGTACAGATAATCGGCCCCGTCGTTGACGTGGAGTTTGAAGAACATCACCTGCCGCCGATCTACCAGGCGCTGCGCGTCACCTCCGAAGGGTTCGACGTGCCCGCGCCGATCAATGTCATCTGCGAAGTGCAGCAGCACCTCGGCGAGGGACGCGTGCGCACCGTCTCGATGCTGCCGACCGACGGCATGGTGCGCGGCATGCGTGCGATTGATACGGGCGGCCCCATCACTGTGCCGGTTGGCGAAGGCACGCTGGGGCGCGTCATGAACGTGATCGGCGAGCCGGTGGACAACCTCGGCCCCGTCCCCTTCGAGCAGCGCTACCCGATTCACCGCCACGCGCCGGACTTCGACGAGCAATCCACCGAATTGCAGATGTTTGAGACGGGCATCAAGGTCATAGACCTGATTCAGCCCTTCGTGCGCGGCGGCAAGATCGGACTGTTTGGCGGCGCTGGGGTGGGCAAGACCGTGCTCATTATGGAACTGATCAACAACGTCGCCAAAGAGCGCTCAGGCTTCTCGGTCTTCGCGGGTGTAGGCGAACGTACGCGCGAGGGTAATGACCTGCTGCGCGAGATGGTCGAGTCGAAAGTTATCAACTTCGGCAAGTCGTTCTACGATAATCTGGAAGAGACCGGCGAGTTTGACATGACCAAGGTGGACATGAAGGCCATCGAGGAATCTAAAGTGTCGCTCATCTACGGCCAGATGACGGAGCCGCCGGGGGCGCGCCTGCGCGTTGCGCTCTCCGGCCTGACGGTCGCAGAGTATTTCCGCGATCAGGGTCTGGACGTGCTCCTCTTCATCGACAATATCTTCCGCTTCACGCAGGCGGGCTCGGAAGTTTCGGCTCTCCTGGGGCGTATGCCTTCGGCTGTCGGCTACCAGCCCAACCTCGCCACCGAGATGGGCGAGATGCAGGAGCGCATCACTTCCACCAAGACGGGCGCGATCACTTCGATCCAGGCCGTCTACGTTCCGGCGGACGATTATACAGACCCCGCGCCTGCGACCACGTTTGCGCATCTGGACGCCGTCACGGCGCTCTCGCGCCAGATCGTTGAGCTTGGAATCTACCCAGCAGTCGATCCGCTCTCCTCTTCGTCGCGCATTCTTGATCCGCGCATCGTCGGCGAGGAGCACTACCGGACGGCGCAGGACGTGAAGCAAATTCTACAGCGCTACAAAGACCTTCAGGACATCATCGCCATTCTGGGGCTCGACGAGCTGTCGGACGAAGACAGGCAGATCGTCGCGCGCGCGCGCAAGATTCAGCGCTTCTTCTCGCAGCCCTTCTTCGTCGCCGCCCAGTTCACGGGACTGGAAGGCAAGTACGTCAAGCTCGAAGAGACCATCAAGGGTTTCCGCGAAATCCTCGACGGAAAGCACGATGACCTGCCCGAGCAGGCTTTCTACCTCGTCGGGACCATCGAAGAAGCCCGCGCCAAAGCACAGAAGATCGCAGCGGAAGGACAATAGGAGGGATGAAGGATGAGGGATGAGGGATGAAAAGGCTGGGTGATTGAATCAACGAGTGGTTGGCTCAATCATTCATCCCTCATCCCTCCGCCCTCATCCCTTGGTTGTTATGCCTATTCAACTCGAAGTCGTCACGCCCGAGCGTCGTGTGCTGGCAGAGACTGTGGACATAGTGACTGTGCCTGGATTGGACGGCGAGCTTGGCATCCTGCCCGGCCATACGCCGCTCATCTCTCAATTGCAAACGGGCGTGCTGACATACACGCAGGGCGAGGCGACGCACAGGCTGCACGTCTCCGGCGGTTTCGTCGAAGTGAATGCGGATAAGGTCTCTGTGCTGGCTGAAGTCGCCGAACATCCCGAAGAGATCGACGCGGCGCGTGCGCGTCTCGCTCGCGAGCATGCCGAGAAGACTCTGAGTACCTGGAGCGGAACCGAAGAGGATTTCGAGAAGGCGCGCGCCAAGCTTGAACGCTCCGTGGTGCGCCTCCAACTCGCCACCGGAATGACTCCCGGTCAGTAAGGGAAGATTTAAACGCAAAGGGCGCGAAGGTTTTTCGCAAAGGGCGCAAAGCAATTACCGCTTGGCCTCCTTTGCGTCCTTTGCGTTTAAATCTTCCCTCTTATTTATCAGCCACATCCGGCGTTTCACACTTGAAACAACAGCCCAGACACGGTATAATGTGCCTTGTCTGGACGACATGTCTTTAGTCAACAGAGGGTTCAGTTTGATGTCACAGTCAATGCCGGAAGCAACATTAACAAACGAAGCGCCGCGACCTATCGCGGGCGAGGCGACGCCCGAAGACGTGCAGGCTGAGCCGAGTCTGCGCCCGCGCCGGTTGGGTGAATACATAGGGCAGACGAAGGTCACTGGCAATCTCAAGATATTTCTGAAGGCTGCGCGTGCGCGGCGCGAAGCTCTCGATCATGTGCTTTTCTGCGGGCCTCCGGGTTTGGGGAAGACGACGCTCGCCAACATCATTGCCGCCGAGATGGACGCGAGCCTCAAGAGCGTCAGCGCGCCTGCCATTGAGCGTGGCGGCGACCTCGCCGCGCTCCTCACGAATTTGCAGGAGGGCGAAGTCCTCTTCTTAGACGAGATTCACCGCCTCAAGCCGCAGATTGAAGAGGTGCTCTATCCGGCGATGGAGGACTATCAGTTAGACCTCATGATCGGGCAGGGCACGGCGGCCCGCTCGATCAAGCTGGAGCTGCCGAAGTTCACTTTGGTCGGAGCGACCACGCGAGCCGGTCTCATTACAGCACCTCTGCGCGGGCGCTTCGGCATCGTCTTTCAT
>DASVVT010000051.1:0-143942 GCA_036386415.1 Pyrinomonadaceae bacterium | reverse complement strand
GGCGTCCAGAGTCGGGGAGACCAAAAGCGGGTCTTTGACCGGCGGTGGCGGCTTCGGATTCGGTGCGACAATCGGAGGAATATCCAGCCGACCTTCAGGGACTTTGCCGAAGGAAGCGGGCTTCGGGTCTTCACGGCCACCGCCGCCGCCGCCGCCCGGTTTCTCCTGTTTGGGTTTGGAGCCGCCGCCCGTGCCTTTATTGAGACCGGCAGTGCCTTTCTCCGGCTCCGGCTGATCCGCAGGAATATCTGTCATGGAGGCGAGAAACTCAACCTCTTGATCGACCTTATCCTTCGCTACCTGCTGCTGCCTGTGGTCAGCCCAGATGACGCCGCCCACGATTGACAGCACGAACACGAAAGCTGCCAGCGTGGCGATGACGACGCTCCCTGTATCCGCCGGTTCTGCTCCGGCGACCGCGAGCGAGCGGTCACGCTTGAGCCAGCTTGCGAAGATGGCGATCATCGCCGTAAGCGCAAGCAGAGCGAACATGACGATGGCGACACGCGGAACTCCGCCCGCTTGATGGCGTTCGATCCAGACCACGCCGACCACGATCAATATCATCGACAGGAGCGAGGCGATCATGGCGACGGCGACATTGGGCTTGGCGAGAAAGCCACGCAGCATCGCGCCATAGGCCGAGAAGCTGCGCTTGGTAAAGCCCATCGGATCGCGCTTGAATTCCGGCCAGGTCAACTGCGACTCGTGAGCGACCTCGCGCACTTCGGTCGTCAGACGCCTGATCAGACCCGCGTCCTCTATGATCGTCAGGTGATATTCGTCGTTGTGGGGCGGTGCTGCCGGTGGTTCTTTTGCTGCTTCTGTTTCCGCTGCTCTCTCTTTAGAGCTTGCGCTCGAAGCATAGAAGGCGTTGACGGTCTCTTCGGGGTCGATGGCGGGAGGTTCGACCGCCTTGGCAGCAAATCCGTTGAGCGGTGTGCCGTCCACAGGGCAAAAGCTGAACTTATCGGCAAACTGCTCTTGGCAGGTAGAACAAGTTTTCATTATCTATCCTCGCTATAGCCGCCCGTCGTGGGGAAAAGCATACGAGAAGAGAGCCTTTCTCGCGTGCGGCATCGGAATCAAATCAGTTCTTCGGTTTCAAGCCCGGACTGTTGGAAAGGCCAAAAGCCCCGGATTCACTCTTCCACTGCATTATACGTATGCTTTGGTTACGTGTGAAGCGCATACTGGCCGCCAGCATCGCGTCTACTGGTAGTCGGAACTTCGATGCGCCAAACGGCCAAACGGTTGACGGGCTGCCCGACGATATCTAAACTGTTTTGGCAACTCCCCGTCACGTTAGCCTTGCGGCAGCAGCGCGCCCCTTAATCCGGCATAAGTAGGGCAAAGAGCGCCCCCTTTGCGCCGCTTTTGAGACGGCAGAGAGAGCTTCCGGCATCTTATGAATCTGCAAATCCGACAATTTCAAGCAGGCAAAGCCTTTATCCTGACGATTACGCTCGCTCTCGCGCTGGCCGCGCCGCCCTGGTCTCATGCCCAGAATGCTCCTGAGCCGAAGCGCGAGCAGCTTTTGAACGGCTTACGCATCCTGCTGTGGCCGCGCCCGGGCGATCAGAACGTCACGCTCAAACTGCGCATACATAGCGGGGCGGCTTTCGATCTGGCGGGCAAGGCGGGCACGATGGCGCTCTTAGGGGATATGCTCTTTCCAGACCCCACAACTCGCGAATTCTTCACAGGGGAGTTAGGCGGAAGCCTGACAGTTGCTACAGACTACGACGCCATGAGCATCACGCTGTCCGGTCGCGCCGCAGAATTTGAGCGCATCGTAGACCTGCTGCGGGCAGCGCTCATCAATCCGATTCCTCCAGTCGAGACGGTATTGAAGCTGCGCGACGCACGCGCGTTACTGGCACGCGAGATGAACACCGCGCCTGGATCAATCGCCGACCGCGCCGTCGCTGCCCGTCTCTTTGGCGGCTACCCTTATGGACGGGCTGTCGCAGGCGACCTCAGCTCTGTCTCGCGGGTCGAACGCGGCGACCTGCTATATGCCCGCGAGAGATTTCTCAATCCAGACAATGCCACGCTCGTAGTCATGGGGGGAGTCGAGGAACGAAGGGCTATGCGTGCCCTGCGCCAGCTACTCGGAGTCTGGCGCAAAGGCGACCGCACCGTGCCATCCTCTTTTCGCCAGCCGAGCGCGCCCGATGCACGCATTATGATTGTCGATCTGCCGGGCGCAGAGACAGCCGAAGTGCGTCTCGCCACGCGCGGTCTCGCGCGTTCTGATGCTGACTATCCGGCGGCCAACATCCTCGCGTTGCTCGTACGTGACCGTTGGCAGGCAGCCCTCCCGGAGCTGGGGCGCAGCGCTTTTTTCGTCAGACACGAAGCCCACGTTCTTCCCGGCATCTTCATCATGGGCGCAGCCGTGCACAATCCTGTCGCGGCCAACACGCTCTCGGCGGCGCGCAACGTCTTACGCACGCTCGCCAGCGCCCCGCTCCCCCTGGCTGAGATCGAGCGTGTTAAGAACGAGGTGGCCGCTACTTTGAGCAAGCAGATGGAAGACCCCGGACAGCTTGCAGAGATGTGGCTTGACGTGGAGACCTACAAGCTCGCCCCGGTCAACAATCAGATGCGCGCCTTGAGCCAGGTCACGCCCGCAGATGTCCAGCGCACAGCCGCACGGCTGTTTCGAGACGCTCCGGTGGCTTCGGTTGTAGTTGGCAGCGCGGTCGTGCTTCGCGCTGATCTTGAACGTCTGGGTCAGGTTGAGCTGAACGGCGAAGCGCCCCTCCCCAAAGCAGCACCGGGTGCTCCTGCCAAGACCCCGTAATGCATTTACTAAATGATCGCAAGCTGTTTGCAACCAATCATTAATTGAACTCACATACTGTGTCCAAGAAGAACGCGTCACCAAGCGATCATGCGCGCCATGTGCGCGAGATGTTCGCCGCAATTGCGGGGCGTTATGATCTTTTAAATCATCTTTTATCGGGTAATACTGACAAGCGCTGGCGGCGTCTTGTTGCGATAAGATTGCAGAGGGCTTTGAGCGCCGACGGCGCGTGTGCCCTGGACGTAGCCTGCGGCACGGGCGACCTTTCACTGGCGCTGGCTGCCGAAGCAAAGGGCGCGCGCATTATCGGCTTAGACTTCTGTCGCCCGATGCTGGCGA
The DNA here is from genome assembly GCA_036386415.1 of Pyrinomonadaceae bacterium. Lineage (GTDB taxonomy): Bacteria > Acidobacteriota > Blastocatellia > Pyrinomonadales > Pyrinomonadaceae > DASVVT01. The sequence goes on along the minus strand of DASVVT010000051.1, from coordinate 140,791 downwards.
TAGCAGCCCGTAAGTCTGCGGCTGGCCTGGCGTCTCCGGCCTTTATCGAGGCGGATGCTTTGAAGCTCCCGTTTGCGGACGAATCGTTTGACGCCGTGAGCATCGCGTTCGGTCTGCGAAACCTCGCGAGCGTCGAAGGGGGTTTGAGAGAGTTGCGGCGGGTCTTAAAGCCTGGGGGACGAGCCGCCATACTGGAATTTTCCACGCCCGTCGTGCCGGGATTTCGCAGGCTCTTTCGGTTCTACTTTACGCGCGTGCTCCCGCGCATAGGTGGGATCATCAGCGGCTCGCGCGGCGCTTATGAATATCTGCCCGATTCCGTCTCGCGCTTTCCGGATCAGAACGCGCTTGTAAGTTTGATGCGCGCGGTCGGTTTTGCAGAGATTGAGTACCAGAATTTGACAGGCGGTATCGCGGCTCTCCACATGGGGACGCGCCCACGCCAGTAACATCATCGACTTTGGTTGCAGCGCGAACAGTAGAAGATGTTATGCAACCATAGAACGTAGTCCGATGGACTCACGTTCGTCCGTATGCGCATGGTTGTCGGGGCCATGAGTGTATTGGACAACGTGAGGTTCCGTCGGGCTACGTTTTTTATGCGCCGGTATACGCGCTCTTTGCCCCCAGAGCGGGTTTCATTTGGATGGACGGAATCCTTTAAACGCAAAGGGCGCGAAGTGCCTCGCCAAGGGCGCAGAGACAGAAAGCCATGCTCTTTGCGATCTCCAGCGTCTTCTTCTCCTTTTGCGTTTAATTCTCCACTGTTCCTTACGATCAATCGAATTTAGCTCCAGGCTCCGTAGGGAGGGGCTTCGCTGTTTCCGTGAAGTTGCTCTGTGAGACGATACCTCTTGGCCTCCGCCTGGCAGCGGCTCCACCCGTACATATAATGTTCGCCAATCGTGCTCGTCCTGTATCTTCCCTATTGCCTCCGCAGCCTGTTCGGTGATAGAGTCCGACACCAAATTCGCCTGTTCCCCCGATTGGGAGTGAACGCAGCGGATGGGGGGGTCATCTGAGTTTTGCGAGGGCTCAGATGACCTTTCCTTTTGCACGCTCTCCGTCAGCCCCCAAGAGGCTCATAGACGCATCCGTCTTGCCACTTCGTGCTCTCTATCTGCTATCATTCAGGACGAGCTTAATTTCACACTCTGCGACGTGACAGTTTGCGCCTTCTCGCGCGCCAACGGATGAAGCATAAGGTACTTGGCGCTTTGCGCCGCATCGCTATCCTGCTCCTTGTTGTGTGGACGGTCGTGTCTCTCGTCACGCTCCTGATAGAGTTTGTGCCGGGCGACCCGGCCATCGCAGTCCTCGGCGAGCAGGCGACGCCAGAGCAGATCGCGCAGTTTCGCGAGCGCCACGGTCTGGATCGCCCACCTTTCTTCTTCTCTTTTCCGGCGGACGAAAACGGCACGCGCTCGTTTCGCTGGCACGGCGCGGACAATCGCTACACGGACTACTGGCGCGGTCTTCTGCGCGGAGACATGGGCAATTCATTTCGCACCAACAAGCCCGTCAAAGACCTGATCCTGGAACGCTACCCGGCGACCATCGAACTGGCGGTTGCAGCGCTCTTCATTGCCGTCGCCATCGCCATTCCGCTCGGCGTCGTGGCCGGGACGAATCGTGGCACATGGATCGACAACTTTTCATCCGTTGTCGCGCTCATCGGCATCAGCCTGCCCGGCTTCGTCATCGGGCCGCTGCTGGTTTACATCTTCGCAGTCCGCCTCGGCTGGCTCGCAGCTTCGAGCCGTTTCCATTGGAGCGACATCATCCTGCCGTCGATCACGCTCGGCGCGGCTCTGTCGGCGATCCTCACGCGCATGGTGCGTTCCTCCGTCATAGAGGAGCTGGGCGAAGACTACGTGCGGACAGCGCGCGCCAAGGGCTTAAGCGAACGAAAGGTCATCTACAAGCACGTGCTGAAGAACGGGCTCATTCCGGTGGTCACTATCTTAGGGTTGCAGTTGGGCGTGTTGCTCGCGGGCGCGATCATCACGGAGAAGATTTTCAACTGGCCGGGGATCGGCCTGCTGCTGGTCGAAGACGGCCTCGGCAAGCGTGATTTCCGTCTCATACAGGGCTGCGTGCTGGTCATTAGTATCACCTACATTCTCGCCAACACGCTCACGGACATGGCCTATCGCTGGCTCGATCCGCGCATCAGGGTCTCATGATTGCGGAATGCGGATTGCAGATTGCGGATTGAAAGACAGTTGGCTCAATTCGTCCGCTAATCCGCAATCCGCAATCTGCAATCCGCAATCGTTATGAATCGTCTCGCAATCTTCGGACTGGTCGTCATCGCGGTGCTTGTCATCGTCGCCGTCTTTGCGCCCTGGATTGCGCCACAGGACATCGCGGCGACCAATACCGCCGCGCGCTACCTGCCGCCTTCTTCTGCACACTGGTTCGGAACGGATTCGACGGGTCGCGATGTTTTCGCGCGCGTCGTTTATGGCGCTCGCATCAGCCTGCGCGTAGGCATCGTCGTGGTCGCTGTGTCGGCGTTTTTCGGCACGGTCGTGGGCGCGCTCGCAGGCTATTACGGCGGCTGGGTAGACAGAATCGTCTCAGGCTATCTCTTCAACGTCTTTCTGGCGTTTCCAGGACTGCTGCTGGCGATTGCGCTGGTCGCCTTTCTCGGAGCCGGATTGAACAAGCTGATCTTCGCGCTCTGCATCATCGGCTGGGTCGGCTACGCGCGTCTGATTCGCGGCCAGGTGCTGAAGGTACGCGAATATGATTTCGTGCAGGCAGCCCGTGCGCTGGGCGCGTCCGACATGCGCATCATCTTCGTCCACATCCTGCCGAACGCCGTGCAGCCCCTGATCGTGCAGGCGAGCTTAGGCATGGCAGGCGCTGTGCTCTCCGAAGCATCACTCTCGTTTCTGGGATTGGGCGTGCCGCCGCCCGCGCCCTCCTGGGGAGTGATGATCGAAGAGGCGAGAGGTCTGGAGACGCTACAGTTCGCCCCGCACGCTCTCATCTTTCCGGGCATCGCCATCGCGCTCACAGTCCTCGCCTTCAACTTCGTCGGCGACGGCCTGCGCGAGTATCTCGATCCGCGACAGCGCAAGCGATAGGCGACTGATGCCTGGCTCCCTGACGATTTCTCTCGTCAGGAGTGGGATACCTACAGACGCATGAGTTTTAGTTTTACATTATTGAGGAATATCTTCCGGCATGGAAGAATGTCTGTTGACTATCCATTCTCTGGATGATACACAGACACAGCGATCCAGTGGGTGATCTCATTTTTAATACCAGACCCGACGCTTCGGCCCCTATGGTTTGGGCTGTCGCCGGGTTCGCTCTCCTCTTAACTCGATGAAGTTTTGTTCCCTATCCGGTTGAGAGATTCTTTTGACACACCACAGAAGGAGGCCTGATGAAAAAGTTCCTGATTTCCCTTGTGCTCACGACCTTCCTTTTCACTATGCCCGTGTTCAGTGAAGGGCGCGAGGAGGCACTCAGGGGCGACGAAACGCCTCTGCCGCCAACCCTGTCTCAGACAGGCTCGCCGGCTTTACTTCAGTCGATTACAGTCGGCATCGGTCGGCGGAGACGACGCGGATGGCGGCGGCGCGCATGGCGACGCAACCGCAGAATGCACAACAGACGCTGGGCGCGTCGGCATAATCGCCGTTGGCGTCGCCTGGGGCTGCCGCGCAGAGGCCGCATCAGAGTTCGGACTCGCTATGCCCATTCATTCTAGAGCTCATTTGACGGGCGCGCGGGCGGTCAGGTTTACTTAATTCGACTCTCGGGCGGCTCGCATGTACACTCTCGAACGGCGCAGTCTTCAGATGTTTTGAATCTTCAGGCTGCGCCGCTTATTTTGCTTCTATGCCTTCAACTGCGACCACAGACGAACAGAGCGCAGCAAAAGAGATGCCGTCTGCGCCGCAGACGAACGCGAAGCGGGGTGTAGCCGTCTCGATTGAGCAGCTTTCGAAGACATACCCGGAGCCGCTCGCGCGTCTGCGCGCCTTCTTTCGCCGTCATTCAAAGCCTCCGGTCGAAGCCCTGCGAGATGTCTCGCTCTCCGTGCGCGAAGGTGAAATCTTCGGCCTCATCGGGCCGAACGGCGCGGGCAAAACGACCTTGACGAAGATCGTCGCCACGCTCGTGCAGCCCACTTCCGGCACGGTCACGGTCAAGGGCTATGACAGCGTTCATAATGATGAGCGCGTGCGACGTATGATCGGGCTTGCGACCGCAGAGGAGCGGAGTTTTTACTGGCGTCTGACGGTCGAGCAGAATCTGATCTTTTTCGCGCGCCTCTACGGGTTGAGCGAACGTGAGGCTCGCCGTCGCATCACAGAACTGCTCGCGCGCCTTGAGATTGAAGACCTGGCGCGCCGTCGCTTCGGGGAGCTCTCGACGGGCAACAAGCAGCGCATGGCCGTGGCACGCGCGATGCTCGCAGCGCCGCCTGTTCTCCTGCTGGACGAGCCGACGCGCTCGCTCGATCCGCTGGCCGCCGCGCGCATGCGCACCTTCATCAGCTCGCTGGCAGAAGCCAGCCCGCCCGTCTCGATCCTGCTCACCTCGCACAATCTCGCAGAGGTCGAAGAATTGTGCGAGCGCGTGGCGGTCATCAGCCAGGGGAGGATTCGCGCGCTCGACACGCCTGAGAAGCTACGCGCCCTGAATCATCAGACCGAGCGTGTGCGCCTGGACGCGCGCGGCGTGACACCTGAACGCGTCCGTGCCCTGCTCGCCCACACGCTCGACGAGCTTGAGATCACGGAGCAGGGACGCCACCTCACCATCACCTTCACACGCGAGGCCGGTGATGAGCGACTTGACGAGGCCGTGCGCGCCCTCCATGAAGCGGGAGGAAAGATACTCGCCTGTGATTCAGAACGTGCCACGCTGCTCGATGTGCTTGAGAGTTACGAGCGAGAGCAAAGAGGAGAGTCGGAGAAGGAGGAGACGCGAAGATGAGAGCCCTGCTGCTTCTGCTGCGACGCCTTCGCGCCTTCGTGGTGCGCGACTTCCAGTTGGCCGTCAGCTATCGCATGGAGTTCTTCATGCGTGTGCTCTCGATCCTGATCGTCACGACGACGCTCTATTTCATCTCGCAAATCTTTTCGGGCTTCACAGACATACAGTTTGCCCAGTGGCAGCATCCGTTGGCCGCCTGGCTGACGGGTCTCGCCGTCTTGAACTATTTCATGACGGGCTTTTCGAGTCTCGCCACCGCCATCCGGCAGGAACAGATGCAGGGCACGCTGGAGAGCGTGCTGCTCACGCCGATCAGCGTGCCGACGGTGATCGTCGCCAGCTCGACGTGGGATTTTGTGCAGGCGACACTCTACTCCTTCTTTTATCTCTTCTTCGGGTGGCTCTTTTTCGACGTGCGCTACCAGGGAAACTTCCTGCTGGCTCTGCTCTTTCTGCTGCTGACCACTCTGGTGCTCGCCTGCCTCGGCATACTCTCGGCGAGCTTCGCGATGGTCTTCAAGCGTGGCGACCCGTTCGGCATCTTTCTCGGCGCTGGCTCGGCGCTCTTCTCCGGCGTCTTCTTTCCGACCGAGCTTCTGGGCGCGGGCTTCGGCAAAGTCTCGCGCATCCTGCCACCGACCTACGGGCTCGACGGCATTCGCCGCGTGCTCATCGAAGGCCAGGGCTTGCGAGAGGTGCGCGATCCGCTCGTGACGCTCTTACTGTTCCTCGTCGTCCTGCTTCCTTTCTCCCTCTGGGTCTTCGGACGCGCCGTGCGCCGCGCCAAGCGCGAAGGCAGCCTCATTCAATATTAAAAGCAGGAGACAGTAGACAGTAGTCAGTAGCCAGTAGAAAAAAAGTGTGGCGCTTTGGCTGTCTTCTATGATTTAAAATATTAGTATCAAATGCATCAACGGATTTTCCTTTCTACTGCCTACTGACTACTGTCTACTGACTACTGACTACTTTTATGTTTGTTTCTTACACCCCTCGCTACTATGCGGATATAGGTGAAGGCCATGTCTTTCCGATTCGCAAGTTCGAGCTTGTGCGCGACAGGCTGTTGAGCGAAGGCACGCTTCGACCGGCAGACATCTTTGAGCCGCAACCGGCTGCAATCGCAGACGTGCTGCTCGTTCACACGGAGGATTACATCACGCGGCTGCGCTCCGGCAGGCTGACGCCGCGCGAGATACGCAGGCTTGGTCTACCCTGGTCAAAAGCTCTCGTGCGCCGCTCGTTTCTCGCTACGGGAGGGACGCTCGCAGCCGCACGCCGAGCGCTCGCGGAGGGTGTCGGGTCGAATCTGGCAGGGGGCACGCATCACGCCTTCCCGGATCATGGTGAAGGCTTCTGCGTCCTGAATGATGTGGCGATCACGATCCGCGTACTGCTGCGCGACCGCTTGATCGTGCGCGCGGGTGTAGTTGATTGCGATGTGCATCAGGGGAACGGCACGGCTGCAATCTTCGAGGAAGACGAGAGCGTCTTCACCTTCTCGATGCACGGGGCGAAGAACTACCCGCTCTTTAAAACGCGCTCTGATCTGGACGTGGAATTGCCTGACGAGACCGGTGACGAAGCTTACATGACGACGCTCGCGGAAAATCTCCCGCGCGTCTTCGCCCACGCGCCCGACATAGTTTTCTATCTGGGCGGGGCTGACCCTTACGTCGGCGATAAGCTTGGACGGCTCGCGCTCACGATAGAGGGGCTGGCGGCACGCGACCGCTTTGTATTAACTGAGTGTCGAGCGCGGCGCATCCCAGTCGTCACGGTCATGTCGGGTGGCTATGCGGAAGATATCAGGGACACAGTGGAGATTCACTGCAACACGATCCGCGCGGTGCGCGCCGTCTTCGATAACCTTTGAGAGAGGGTTTATAAGTTGGAAAAGAGGACGGGGAACGATCCACGAAGCAACACGAAAGGACACGAAATCAGACGAAAGCGTACCCTCTGTTCGTGTCGCTTCGTGTCTATTCGTGGATCGTCTCGCCCGCCTTCTTTTCGTTCTGCTATCTGGAATTACCTGTGATAGAAACCGTCTGTGTCTGACATCAGAGGCTGCTGTGATGTAGACTTAATGAAGATGTGGCGAACGATTTGGCGTTGGATCAAAGTATGGGTACTGGTGCTGGTCGGGGTTTTACTCGGCTGGCTCTGCTATGAATTTATCACTTTTCCCAACATCTCGCGGCTGCGCGATCAGAATCCGGCTACCACGGCCATGATCGACACGCGCGCGCAGGAAGCGGCGGCGCGCGGCGAGCAGCCACGCCAGAATCAGGTCTGGGTTCCGCTGGAAAAGATTTCACCCAACTTGCAACGCGCCGTCCTGGCCGGTGAAGACTCGAACTTCTCGACGCATCACGGGTTCGATTATGAAGCCATTCAACGCGCGTGGGAGGAGGCCCAGCGCGAGTCGGAGAAAGAGGCGAAGCAGGAGGGCGATGACCAGTCGAGCTGGATTCCGGCGATGCCATCTTTCAAGCGCGGCGCGTCCACCATCTCGCAGCAGTTGGCTAAGAACCTGTATCTGACGACACAGAAATCCTTCTTCCGTAAAGGGCGCGAGGCCATTATCACCTATTTCCTCGAACGCGAGCTGTCGAAGCGTCGCATCCTCGAACTCTACCTGAATGTGATCGAATGGGGTGACGGTATTTATGGCGCGGAAGCGGCGTCGCAGTACTACTTTCATAAACCGGCTGCCAATCTCACGACGCGAGAGGCGGCATTTCTGTCGGCGATCATCCCGAACCCGCGTAAAGATTTTAATCCGCAACTGAACCCGCGTCGCGTCGCGCGACGACAGCGAATCATCCTGCGCGGCATGTCCCATGTGAAGATGCCGCCCGGAACCGGGTGACTTCGCTTTCGGCGACCCGATTTACTTGCCGGGCTGCTGGCTCGCCTGTTTATTCGTCTCTTTGCTGATCGTGAAAGACGACAGGAAAGCATCGACACGCGGATCGCCTTCGTAGCCTCCGACGACGCCGAAGGCGTAGACGTAACGGCGGCTGATGTAGAGACGCATCACGCTGTGTATGGCATTGACGTAGACTTCATACTGCTTGCCTGTGTAGCCGTTCAAGGGTGGTAAATCTTTCTGCGGGTAGATGTCTGCGGAGACTCCGTGTTCACGTGCGCTCTCGTGAAAGGCGGTCTGGAAACCCATCATGTTCTTAAACGCCTCTTCCGGGTTCTGCCCTGCTATGTTCGGACATCTGAAGATTTGATAGGCGATCCCGTCGTTGACGGCTTGATAGTAGCTCCACCCCTTCAGCAGCTTCTGCGGCGTCTCAACCTTCACCGGAGGAAGGAGCACAGAAAAGGATGCGTCGTCAGGCGCAAACCTTTGCCAGTTGGCGGTGCTGGGGCGAGGGGCTTCCCTCTTTTCTGTTTTGACGACTGGCGCAGAAGCAGCAGCGCCAGTGGTTTTCGTCTGACTATTTTGAGTGTGTGCTCCGGCAGCCTGTTCGGCGCTGGCCTGTCTGAACTCCCAGGGCGGGGTGGGCGCGTCCTGTTGCCAGATTCCGCGCCGCTCGCTGCGCGCGGCCTGCTCGGATACGACATAGAGGTGGCGCTCGCGCTCGTCCAACCCGCTATCATTCCTCTCGTCATACCAGGCGACGCCGTCCCGTACCATCTGCTGGCCGATGTCCACTTTGTTCAGGTAGACGACGCCGACGATGTTCCGATCCGCGCTCAGTCCTGTGAGCCTCACCATGACCGTCTTGCCCAGGATGAGATCGGATAGATGCTGACGAGCCACATCGCCCCACGGCTGCTCCATCTCAGGCGCGTCGATGGCTTTCAGTTTAACCCTCATCGGGCCGCTTCCGTTGGCGACGCTGATCGTGTCCCCGCTATTGATCTCGACGACTTTGCATTGCAGCTCGGTAGCCGTTGCCAGCCGTGGCATCAACAGCATCGAGAGAAGAAGAAGAAGGAGGCTACTGATAATAGATCTGTTCATTGTCATGTCCGTTTTGGAGAGTCGACAGGTGTTTGAAAAGCTTCCGGGTGCTGTACGCCCTCCCGGACAATAGGTCTTCTGCCCTTTATGGCAGAAGCCCAACCATCAGGGAGGGCGCAGAGAATGCTCTACTCGATTTCAGACCGGCTCAGATGACGAACTCTCTGGCAAGCTGAAGCTGTGCTTTACGCATCTCGAATCGTCCGCGTCCGAGATTGCCGTCGGGTTTGAGCGCAAGGACGAGGAAGTATTCGCGATTGAGGAGTCGTATGATGAGGCTCGCGCCTTCGAGATTGACGACGAGCTCATCTAAGTGGCCGAGCCCTGTATCAACGCCTGTGCGCTGTGCGTTGCGTACGAGCGATGTAAACTCGGCAGCGGCCACGTCCAGGTTGGCATCGTGCCCTTCAGAGCGTAGAACCTTTTCCACCGCGATGCCATCCGTGCCCATGATGAGCGCACCGATGCCGCCATCTGTGCGCTCAAGGATTGCTTCAAGAGGTTCTTTGAACATCTCGTGTCAGACCCTCCTCCTCAGGGGCGCTGGCCGCCCAGTGCGCTGGGACGCGCCGTCGGCGATTGCTGTGTTCCAGCAGGCGTGGACGGAATGGGCGCGTTCAGCAGTTGTTGACCTGGTGTTTGCTGACCCGGATTCTGCGGGTTCGGCGTCACAGGCTGCTGCTGTTGCTGTTGAAGCTGCGTCGGCGTCGGCGTATTGGTCGGCGGATTGCCGAGCGGGACGGGCTGCGGGATCGTCGTCGTGCGCGTTCCCGTGCTGATCGTACCGGCTGTCGGTCGTCCCTGGAAGTCGGGACGATAGATGCGCGGTGTGATGAAGAACAGCAGCTCGTTGGTCGTCCGAGTTGTCAAACGTCGCTTGAAGAGGTTGCCGATGATGGGGATGCTGCCCAGACCGGGTGTGCGCTGCTGCGCTTCGGATTCGCTATCTGCGAGCACGCCGCCCATGACTGTAGTGCCGCCATCCGGCACGAGCACTTCAGACTGCATGCGCTGCGTGTCGATGCCGGGTACGCCCCCCACCGCCAGGTTCTGGCTGATGCTGTTGTTTTCAGCCGTGACGCGCAGCACGACCGTGCCGACGTCCGTGATCTGCGGCGTGATCGAAAGGCGCAAGGGGACAGAGACGAAGGTCGTTGTGACGACGGCTGTGCCGCCCGCAGCCTGTGTGGTTTGCACAGGAATCTGCTGGCCGCTCTCGATCTGCGCCGGACGGTTATTGAGCACCGTGACGCGCGGCGTGGCGACCACTTTAGCCTGCCCCTTGGTTTCAGCCGCCGTAATCAGCGCGGAGATTTGCATTGTCCCCAAAAGCCCCGTCGTCAGACCGATGACGGTGCTGGCGTTGGCTGCCGAGAGAGAGTTCGTCGGCTGAGGTGTACCGGCCAATCCGTTGGGCACACCGAATGGCTGCGGGCCAGCCGTCGTGCTCGTGGCATTTGGCAACGTCGCGAGCGAGCCGCCGCCGTTAGGAACGCGGTTCCCCATCGCGTCGCGCCCTAAGCTGAAGCCGATGGCCGAAAGCTGCACGCCCAGGTCACGACTGAAGTTGCGACTCGCGATAACGATGCGCGTCTCGATCTCGACCTGCGGCTCCGGTTGATCCAGGATCGTGACCAGTTGGCGGATGGCGTCTATGTTCTCTTTGACATCTGTGATGATGAGCGTGTTGCTGCGGCCATCAACCTCTATCGAGCCGCGACGTGAGAGCCTGCGTGAGATGATCGGAAGCAGCCCCTGATCGCCGCCGCCGCCCGTGGCATCGCCGCCCGCGCCGCCGGAAAAGCTCAGGTTGGTCGAGCCACCGGCAAAAGCACCGGTCGAACCGGCAGCCTGTGCAAGCGTGCCCGAAGCGCGTGCGTAGTTGAGGCGTATGAACTCCGTCACCAGTTGTGAATTGTCCAACTGCGCGTCTTTGATCTTCTGCTGCGAGGCGGCTTCTGTGGCGAGCACCTCGATGGTAGCGACGCGCAGAATATTGCCATTCACGTCAACGCCTAAACGGTTGGCGCGAAGGATCGCATCGAGCGCGACGTTCCAGGGCACGTCCGTCACGTTGACCGTCACGGGCACCGCGCCGACCGAGCTGTCGATCACGAAATTCACGCCGTACTGCTCCGTAATATAGTTGAGGATATCGCGTATGTCAGCGTTGACGACGTTGAGATTGATGGGCTCGCCGACAAAGCCGGGCTGCCCGTATCGCTGCCCCTGCTCCGACTGCGCAACGTTGTTCTGCGTCGTCGGCGTGATGGTCATAGACGGCCCCGTGGGAACGAGACGAGACGGCAAAGGCGTCGGCGTCGGGTCCGGTGACGGACTTTTGACAGGTGTTTCTCTGGCGATGGCTTCCTTGACCGCGCCCGGAGGCGGCACACCAAGCGAAGCGATCTCGACACGCGCTTTCGCTAAAGCTGGCGGAGGCACTGGGTTGAGCTTGACCTCCGGCGAAAGCTCCAGGGTCAATCTATTGTCGGCCATCTGTGAGCGGTCGCGCACGGGAGCGCGCAAAGAGATACGCAGCCGAGGAACAGGCTTTGGGTTAGAGCCGCGCTCGAGCGTCATCGCCGCGACCAGCGGCGACGTAACATGGTAAGCGCGTGACAGGCGCGTCGCATCGACGCCTGGAAGTTCTATCAGGATGGTGCGCGCATCTGGACGCAGGACTGTGTAGGCCATCGGCGCTGTCCCATTGATGGTAATCAGCGTCGATGTGCCGGATATGGTTGCGCTCACGCCTGTGACGACGGGCACGTTCGAGATAGTGCCCGCCCACGCGGGCACTGTAAAGAGCAGACACACAAACAAGAGGACGAGCGCGCCTCTTCTGGTGGCTGCGAACAGTTGATACTGATCAGACATGTTTCTCTCCTTGGGGAGTCGCCGGAAACTTTTCCGCCACGCACTGCGCTCGTTAGTCTCTTCACGGAAGAGGCTATATGAAGCGCGCGCCGCACAACGCGGAACCGTCCGGCCACTGTTGTCAACGTGTGAGCGCGCCCTCGCTGCCTTAATTCAAGCCAGACGCCTGAACTGAAGCCCCATCCGGCGCGCACAGGAAAAGGTCTCGAGACAAACAGGCTCTCAGGCTTCCCGTCGTCGCGAGACCGGAACAAAAACTATTGCTTCTCAGGCACGGGCGCCTTCTCTTCCTTACTCGGATCAGAGTCGGCTACGGCGTTGGTGTTGCCGCTTGCTCCACGGGTGGCGGCCAGCGAATCCGAGACGGCGTTGGGCTGGCGAAGAGGCTTCGTTTCGACGTTCGTCTCGCGTCGCCCGTCCGTCCAGCGCGTTTCATGGCGAAACACGAGGCGGTTCTCTTCGATGGCGACGAGCTGCCCATCGTAGAGGGTTTCGCCAGGGTAGATCACGTATGAGAGTTTGATCGGCGTCGCTTCGACCATCGCCGCATAGCCGCGCGGCGTACGGAAAATTCCGACCACCTGCATCTCGCTCAGCAAGAGCGCCGTGGTCGCCTTCGGCGCAGGCAATTGCGCGCCCATGGCAGCAGCCTTCTGCGCCTTGTAACGCGCGATGCGCTCCTGAATCGACGGCGGAGCGATGGGCACGGGCACGGCCTTGTTCAGCTTCGCCCTGACCGGAGGCTTGTAGGGAACGAACGGATCGCGCTCGCCCCTTGAGCGCGTGCTCGCACCGCTCTGGTCTTGAGCCGAAGCGCGATGGAGCGCGCCGCTGGACGCGAGCGCCCCGCACAGCAAGAACATGGGGATGACGTAACGGATGATGTGTGTCAAGTGCTTCATGTCAGGTTTCCTGTCTCAACCGCCGACGACGAGCGCGCTGACGGTGCTATCGTTTGACTGCTATTATTTGGGTGCGGGCGCGGGAGCCTGCGGTTTCGACTTCTGAAGATTTTCCGCAGAGACGTAGTAAGCCGTCATCATAAAACGCGCGTCAATCGTGCGACCCGGCGCCTGCTCTTTGATCTGGTTGATGCCGACATCCGTGATCGAAACGATGCGCTGGTATCTCGCCATTTGATCGAAGAACTCGCGCAGGTTGGCGAAGGTCGAGGTGACTTCAACTTCGACCGGCTTGCCGCTGTAGAAATCCTGCTGGACATCGTCGCGGGGCGAGAAACGGCGGAGGCTCAAACGGCTGGCGCGCGCGCGATCCTGCACGCCCTGAAGGACGCTTGTCAGCTCGCGCTGTTCGGGCAAGAGCGCCTTCAGCTCGTCGTACTCCTCCTGCCTGCTCTTGTAAGCGGCGCGAAACTCGTTGATGCGCTGTGATGCGATCTGCGCCTGCGCGTTCTGCTGTAGGAGCGCTGCGACCCGGTCGTTGACGGCTTTGGTTTCGGCGCGCGTATTGCTGCTGACGAAATACCAGAAACTGCCATAGAGGGCGACCGCGATGCCGACGAAGATGACCAGTTGATAGTACCAGGGCAGTTGTTTGATGTTTATTGCTTTCATTATGAATCTTTCCCTCCGAAGCCTGGGAACGCGTGGCGCTAATTGGGTTTGGTTTTGTGATCGAGCAACCGAAGGCCGGTCGCCTCGGCGTTCTATTTTTGAGCGACCTGATTGCCGGCGGCGCTCTGTTGAGACGCGCCACTCACAGGCGAAGCTTTGGCCGGCGTGTAACTGCACTTGATCGTGAAGTCGATGGTCTCCGTTTTCTCAGCGGCCTTCGGCGTGCCCGCTCCGGCACTGGCAGACCCCCCGGCTGCGGGCAAGGCCAGCTCCTTCTTTTGTGTCTCGATGTTGAGATTGGTGAAGAGCCCGGAAGAGAATTCGAGGCTGCGTCCGAATGAGGTCACAGAGGCTTCATTAGGCGAATTACCTTTAATCACCAGATCGTTATTTTTCTGCTGCACGCTCTCCAGGTAGAGACCGGGCACTCCGTCGATGCGGTCTTTCAGCTCGCGCAGGACGGCGACAGGCCCCTGCTGCGAGGAGCGCAGCTTCTGAATGGCGTCGATGCGCGTCTGAATAGCCTTGGTCTTCTCTTCCAGCTCGGCCTGCTCTTTGTTGATCGCGGCCATCTGCTGCTGTATGCGCTGCTGGTTCTCCAACTCTTTCTGGGCCGACGCATACGCCGCACGGGAGCTTGTATAATCGTAGCCGACGATCAACACCAGCAGCCCCGCCACGACCAGACCCATGAGCATGGTCTGCATGCGCGGGTTCGTGACCTTCTCTTCGACGACCGCGACGCCCTTCGGCTTCTCCGTCACGGAATCCAATAGATTGATATTGATCATCGCGCGTCAACTCCTCTCAAAGCGAGCCCGACGGCGACGGCCATCTCCGGCACAACCTCGCGCAGATAGTCGGGATCGAAGCGTCTTGTGTCTATTTTGATCTGCCGGAAAGGATCGAATATTTCGACCGGCATCTCGAAGCGCTCGGACAGGTAAGCCGTGAGTCCGACCAGTTTTGATCCGCCGCCCGAAATCAGAATCTTCTGCACTCCGGCATTGGCATCCTCAGCCGTCGCACGATAAAAATCGATGGTCTTCTGAATCTCCAGAGCTAGAATCTCGGAGACCGTCTGAAGGATCGGTTCGATGTTGCGCTCTTCCGTGCCCTCCGGCATCGGCATCCCGCGCTTGACGGACTCGGCCTGCTCGAATGTCAGCCCCAACTCTTTCTGCAAGAGCCCCGTGTACTGATTGCCGCCCACAGATACGTCGCGCGTGAAGACGGAGGTCGTGCCGCTGAGGATGTTGATGTTCATCGTCGACGCGCCCACGTTGAGGAGCGCGACCGTCTGGCCGGGCTGCGGCTGGTAGTTCACCTCGTAGCAGTTTTGCAGCGCGAAGGCATCGACGTCGATGATCGCGGGCTGCTTGCCGGCAAGCTGTATCGCCTGTTTGACGTTGGCGATCTTATCGCGCTTGCAAGCGGCCATCAGCACCTGAAGCGCATCCGGCTGCGTGCCAGTGATTTGGTAGTCCAGGTTGACATCGGCGATGTCGAAAGGGATGTGCTCCTCGGCGTGCCAGTCGATGGATTCTTCCAGCTCCTCTTCGCTCATCTGCGGCACGACGATGTTCTTGACGATCACCGAATGGCCGCTGACACCGGCCACGACCTTATCGGTCTTGATCTGATGATCGCGGAAGATGTTCGAGATAACGTTCGAGACGTTGTTGAGTTCCATGATCTGGCCGTCAACTATGGAGTCCGGCTGAAGGTTTTCGTAGCCGAGACTGACAAGCTGGAGACTGCCGCGCTTGCCCTGTAGCTCGACCGCCTTGATGGCGCTTGAGCCGATGTCCAGACCGACCAGATTCTTTTTGCTGAGACCTCGTTTCAACATGGCTTGGTGATTCCTCGCGACCCTGTAGCAGATCGCATGCGATGGTTGCGCCGTAGACGGATGCGGGCTTTGCGTGCCCTGGTAAGCTTGACGCGCATGATTTTGGTTGGGGGTTGATGAGTTGCGGGTTTCAACTGTTTACGATGCCGGTGCACACGCATTCAAAGAAAACGAGCTGAACTCGAAGAGCGTGCCTTTTTGAGGGAAGAGACTGAAAAGCTCGAACACTGCCGCCGAACGGGGAGGTCGCGCTTCTGTTTAGTCTCAGGACGAATGGAAAAGCAGGAAGGACAAGCGCTTCAGCGCCAGCGAATCTCTACGCTCGCATAGGACGCGCTCGACCGTCTCACTTCGGCAACCCGGCCAGGTCAGAAGAGTCGCGCACCAGCGCGCCTGACCCCCGTCGGCTTTGCGACCTCCGCTCACACGGAGTGTGCCCTTATCGGTTGACTTTCAAAGAGGGCGAGCCACTTCGGCTCACCGTCACAGCAAGGTTACACCACATTAGTAAACCTTGTCAATCGATATTTTACCCTGTTTAATTCCCGCTAAATAAATATTAGCAGCCTTTACTGCTACTAAATTCAATCGGTGTATAATTCAACTTGCAATCATTTATAGCTTTTTTACCTACGAATTTATAGATTTCCCAAATCGAGGGTTTTTAAGGACATAATAACCATGTCGGAAACTTTAAATCTTATTGGAAGATATGGAAATATTACTCAAGAGAAAATTAGTGGAGCGACTTACACACCAAAGCAGCTATCAGATTTTGTCGCCGAACAGATTATCCAAACAGTAAATTTACTCTCTTTCCCTACAACAATTCGTGTATTGGATCCGGCAGTAGGTGATGGCGAACTTCTAGTTAGCCTCTTAGAAAAATTAAGGGAGATAAGTAGAGTAGTAATAGAAATTCATGGATTTGATACATGTCAAGATGCTCTTAATCTGGCAACAATGCGGCTGAAAAAATTTCCAAATGTTTCTGTGCATTTTGAACTAGGTAACTTCCTAGACTTCGTTTTAGAAAATTTTGGAGACAGTAACAATGGTGATTTATTTCAGAGCAAAGTGCCAGATACTTATGACCTAATAATAGCCAACCCACCTTATGTAAGGACGCAGATCCTAGGAACAAATCAAGCCAAACATCTAGCTAAACGCTTTGGTCTCTCAGGGCGTGTGGATCTTTACTATGCCTTTATTTTAGCAATTGCGCGAGTGTTAAAACCTCAGGGTGTTGCCGGTATAATAGCCTCAAATCGTTTTATGACTACTAAGTCAGGTGCGCGAGTACGTCAGGCAATTAGAAATAAATTTAGTATCAGGCACATATGGGACTTGGGTGACACAAAGTTATTTGATGCTGCAGTTCTTCCTGCTATCTTGCTGGTTGAGGGTAGAAGTAAATATAGAGCAGCATCATCTGCATTTACATCTATCTATGAGACGACTAAGCCGAGTCAAGAGCTTGCACCGAGCCCTATTGACGCTCTATATAAGCAAGGCGTCGTCCAGACCAATGACGGGCGTCGCTTTCTTGTGCGGCACGGTAAACTCGATACAAGAGGGCCTTCTGGTGATATATGGCGCATATCCACGAAATCGACCGATTCCTGGCTTGGGATAGTAGAAAAATATACTTGGGGAAATTTTCGTTCTATTGGGAAAGTTCGTGTAGGGGTCAAAACTTGTGCCGATAAAGTGTTCATCCGCTCCGATTGGCAGCATTTACCAGATGGATGTCCAGAGCTTCTTAGACCGCTAACTACACATCATATTGCCAGTCGTTTTAAGGCTATTCCATTAAGTAAATCGAGGGCTATTCTCTATCCTCATGAAGTTGTTGACGGAAAATGTCGTGCGGTTGATCTATCAAGGTATCCGCGCTCCGAAGCATACTTGGAAAAACATCGTCATATCTTGGAAGCTCGTAAATATCTTCTCGAAACCAAGCGGGAGTGGTATGAAATATGGGTCCAACAAGATCCATCAGCATGGGGTTATCCTAAACTGGTCTTTCGTGACATATCTAATAAACCGATGTTCTGGATCGATCAAACCGGTTCTATCGTCAATGGAGATTGCTATTGGTTAATTTGCCCTGAAAGACCAGATTTATTGTGGCTAGCATTAGCAATTGGTAATTCTACCTTTATAGAAGAGTTTTACGATCACCGCTTTCATAACAAGCTATATGCTGGTCGTCGACGTTTCATCACTCAATATGTTGAGCAGTTCCCCTTACCTGATCCAGCGAGTCAACTCAGCAAATCAATTATCAAAAAGGCTAAAGAGATATATGCTTCTGCTCCTTTTGAAGGCTCGGGGCCACTTGAAAGTGAGTTAAACCTACTCGTTTGGGAAGCATTCGGTCTACCTATTAAAGAAATCCGCCGGTAAATGAATCTGAAGTTTCTTATTTAGAACTTTGCCTTGACATTGAGGGAAGCGACTGAAAAACTTCTCTCCCGTTGTTAGGAAGAAATGAGTGAGAGTAACTTGCCTACCATCTGTTTTAGCAAAGAGCAATGCATAACGCACATCGCAATGGCGGATTTGATGCCCTTCAATTTTTGGAACATCTAATGCTTCCATGCTATCGGGGCTGACTAAACCAAGATCAATCGTCGGTGAAGTTTGGAGCTTCACTTCAAGAAGCTGATGGCGTACATCAGGAAAGCGCCCATCGTCACGATAATTACTATAGCCTAAATGCTTGCATATGAGCTGATGAAGTTCCGCACCTCGGTTTCTCTCTTGGTCATAGCCGCTATCACGGAAACTTTGGCCTACGAGAGAGCATAGCTTTTCAAAAATTGCCTTAATCGAAAGGAGTTGCCCAGCAGTAGGGTGATCTATAGGACTAAGTGTTGACTCCAACTCTACATATGTCTGGACAAAAGGCTTCAAAAGATCGGTATCTTGATCTGAAACAAGCTCTGCTTGGGCCTCACCTAAAATGAGACGTGCTTGATACTTTTGTGTTAACGCTCCAGTTGTATCAAGGAAAGCCAGGCTATCACCTGTCACTACCTTTACACACGTAACTACATCTTCTTCTGAAACCCGTATGATTACATACCGCCGCGCGGGTGCGAGTTCCTCATTCCAAATTTGAAGGTTATTTGATTTTTGCACATAGGTATCAAACAACTGTCCTGGGTAACGTGGCTTTGTCTTTTTGAAAGAGGGTGGAATAGGATAACCAAGGGCACGACAAACGTGCTGCTTCACGACCTTAGATCGAGACCTCAGCGGCAAACCTTTAAGAGAGGTTCCCACAAGAGATTTATTGAGAAGAATTTCAAGTTCACGGCTTGGTATCCAGAGCGTGGGATCACCTATTTCTATTGCGTCATAAATTGAGAAACCGCTTTGTTTGATAGCCTTCACATATTCCTCAGGGGCTTTTTCATCAATCGTCATCTTTGTTTGTCCTCATCTTTTTAGCGAAGGCCGGAGTACAACAATTTCGTAATTGAATCCTATCAACCTACAGACTATAAGTAGATTTTGGAGCATGAGGGAAGCAGGGAAAGACCGGTGAAAGATTTTGCAACAGGTAGGCGCCGATTTCACAATTTAATCGGTGAAGACCTCGTAAATCTCAAGGACGGGACGCTCTGCGGCGAGCCCTGGGGGTTGCTTGCGATGGGCCGAGATGAAGGCTTCGGATTCTGTCCATTGCTGGAAAGATTCGCGCGATTTCCATCTGGTCAGCACTACATAGGTGCGCCCTTCGGCAGGGCGCAAGACCTGCATATCGACGAAGCCTGGCATACGGTCTACGGCTCTGTCACGCTCCATAAAAGTCTTCTCGAAATCCTGCTCGCGGCCTTCGGCGACAGGGATGCGATTCATCACGACGATCATCAATGTTCTCCTTCTGGCTGCTTTAAGAGAGATGATACCAGATTAATAAACCGCTCGACGGGAGCAAGCCTCTCTTCCCGACTGATAATCTTCTCAGCCCCTCTAAATCTAACGTTCGCTCACAGTCTTCACATCGTCTTCATCACGCCGCCCATCTGTCAGAGCGCGATGTAATGTCACAAGGAATTCGTCGAAATCCGCCTCGGCCTGTGGCTGCGCGTGTGATTCGCGGTAAGGCATACGCCGGTTCACCTCAGAGTTCGAGAAAAAAGCGCGCGCATCTTCAGAATCAGATTAGACAGTCAAATTATCACAAAAATGCGGTAGCCAGTAGTCAGCAGTTAGTAGATAAGCGCCGAGCATCACCTACATTATCTATTATGATTCAGAAGATGAGGGCTGGTCGCACGCCGGGTTCTCTTTTTACTGGCTACTGTTTTCTGCTTTCTTGCCTCATACAGTATGCTGAAGTTAGGATGCTGTGATAATGAAAATCCTTGGTCGGTTTCTGCTAGTCATTATCGGACTCATACTCGTGACCATCGTCTGGCTCTGGTGGAATCGTCCGCAGAAAGTTGATATGGCCGGTTACGTTCCAGCCGATTCGCTCGTCTATTTGGAGGCCAACAGTTTACCGGAGATCGCAGGAGGGATCGTTTCGACGGATGCCTGGAAGTCGCTCGCGCCGCCAGCCGGAATCAGTTCCGGCCTGGGCCAGATCGGGTGGCTGAGCCGTGTGTCGGCTTGGACCGGCATCGGCTCGGCGGATGCGGTTGTGCTCTCGCGGGCGCAAATCGCCGTAACGGTGCTGGGGCTCGATGCGGCTGATGAAGGCGAGACACTGAAACTCAAGCCGCGCTACGCCCTCGTCGTCGAGACACATACAGGGGAGGCGCGCACGCGCGCGGCTGTAGAGAAACGTATAGGCGATTTTGCGCGGCGCGTGTACGGCGAGCCTCGCGTCGAGAGCAACGAAGCGGAGGGCGTCAAGCTTACGACCTGGAGCGCGCCGGAAACTGACAGGCGCATCATAGCGGCGGTCATGGGAAGCATGGCCGTGATCGGCAACGATGCCTCTGCGGTGCAGGCCTGTCTCGCCGTCCGGCGTGGCGAGCGTCCCTCGCTCGCTGGAAACGTGCAGGTGGAAGAGATGCGGCGACGCGTCGGGGGGCGCGAAACGGCTGCTTTCGGCTACGTCTCACCTCTGGGCGTTGCGCAGCTTCTGGAGGTCGCGGCGACGGTTTTCTTCGGGCAGATGGCGCAAGACCCGCAGATACAGAGCTTGATCGCCAGCATGCTGCCGCAACTGTCCGGCAAGATTCTGGGAGGCGCTGGATGGAGCGCACGCTTTACGGGTGGCGCAGTCGAGGATCGTTACTATCTCTCACTGCAAGGGGGAGTCGCCTCACGCCTTAACGACGCGCTGGCTTCGCCTCCCGGCGTGACTCTGAACGCTGGTGAGCTGCTGCCCCAGGAGATCTACTCGCTGTCACGCTACAGCCTGCGCGATCCTCAATCGGCATGGCGCGCGATGAACGCCGCACTCTCTTCGCGTGTCGATTATTTTATTTCTCTTCTCATCCCGCGTCTTTTTCAGTCGCTACTCAAGCCTTACGGGATTGATGAGCCGGAAAGCTTCCTGCACGCGGTTGGCTCAGAGATTGTAACGGCGCGCCTTGACGACACGGGCGCAAGCACCTTGACCATCGTCGAGGTGCAGGATGAAAAGGCTCTGCGTGATTTCGTCGCTGGCCGCCTCGGCGCAAACCCGCTCAGAGACCGCGTTGGCGAAGCAGAACTGATCATCTCAACGGATGAAGAGCGCGGCGCAGCCAGTTTCGTCGCGGGGCACATGATGATGGGTTCGGAGGCAAACGTTCGTCGCTGCCTGGAAGCCAGGGCGCAGGGACGAGCGCTCGCGGCCAGCGCTGTTTTTCAACGTACGGCGCGCTTGAGATCGACCGCCAGTCCAGCCTTTGCAGTGACCTTCACGGATGACAGCTCACCGGCAAGGACTTTCATCTCTGCCATCGCCACCCAACGCGGAGCACGCACGCAGCCTACGAATAACGCAGCGCTGGAACGCGCACTCGGCCAGTTGACCTATGCCGCCAGCGAAACTCGGCTGGTCGAAGATGGTTTTGAAAAGAGAACGCGATCCTCCTTCGGTCAGTTCGGCGCGCTCGCCTCTCAATTCGCGCAATAACGAAAGCAGGAGACAGAAGTCAGTAGACAGTAGTCAGTAGAAAAATAATCGCTACTGAATCGTCAAAGTGTCGCCAACAGCACACGCCACGCGGAGCATCTACTGGCTTCTGACTACTGTCTCCTGTCTACTGCTTTTCAACTTTCCAGCGTGGGGAAATCGAATGGATGATCGGCGAGGACGGCGCGCATGTTGACCTGTCCGTGGAGGGTTTCGAGGTAGGTGCCGAAGCGATGAAGGACGGGCGCGAGCTCGACTGCGCCGCGTGCGGCCTCGACCTCCTCTATGAAGCGCTCGCAAGCTTCCCAGTCTTTGTACATCAGATAGCGCAGGCTTCCTTCGCGGAATGTGGCGAGGCGTTCCAGAAGACGCGCAATCGGGTAGTGCTCGCGCTCCTTTTCGGCGCGTCGGACGAGCTGCAATAGCATCCACACATCGCGGCGCAGCGCGAGCGATTGTTCGAGCTTGGTCTGAAAGGCGTTGAAGAGTCGAGTCCCATCAAGAGACTTGTCGAAGAGTTGCGCCAGAGCCACCGTTGACTGTTGAAAACTGTCGCGCAAGAGGCCGTGCGCGTTCTCCACCCTGGCGTAGATCGGCGGAGCCTGGCGCAGGGCGCTGAGTCCCACCAACTCGTGCGCGAACACTTTACGCAATTCCATAGAGATGGCGTAACTCGCGCTGTCGAGCGCGTCGAAGACCGCCTCGTCAATCTCTTCCGTACGCACCGCGCGCGTCTCTATAAACTTGATAAGCTGCCGCGCCTCTTCGTGGACGAGTGTGAAGAGCGGGAGCACGGGTTTGAGCGGGCGGTCTTTTGTGAGTGAAGCTTCGATCAGGCGCAGCCGTTCGAGAAGCCTTGCCAGGTCGGAGAAGATGATTAGCATGTCTGCCCCGAGAGTGCCGGGTGTAATCGTATTTCGTGAGAGAACGAGTAAGGGAGACTGCAAACTGGCCGCCGCCCGGTGATGTGCGGCGCGCGCCAGACTGCGCGCCCCTCCTGAATGATCCAGCTCGCGCGCCAGAAGTTTTCCGACGCTGGTCCAGGTGTGGAAGCTGACATGGCGCGCTTCGAGTAAGGCTTCGCACACTGCCCCGACATCGCCCAACGCCTCCGCCAGCGCAATCAAAGAGCGAATGCCTGAGCCCTCATACGCCTCTGATTCTTGACCGACTGGCGAGAGATGATTGAGCGCTGCCGCCGCCGCCACCACCATCTCGCCCGCGCTCTCCAGGGGTGCGGATAATGTGCCTTCAACATTGACCAGGCGAAGCGTAAGCTGTGCGATGCGTTCAAGCACAGTGCGCGTGATGCGCACCTCGTTCGTCCAATCCCGCGTCAGCACCTCCGCTCGCTCGGTTTCGGAGAAAGGATGATTGCGCGCGTGGGAGAAGCTGCGCAACGCGCTCAGCCATACGCCAAGCTCGTATGCTGTCTCAATATCCTGAAGGGGGTCGCGCGCCGCAGGCGAGCGCGGCGAGAGGCCGTTATCCTCACGGACAACTTTTTCTGTTAGGGGGGTGCTCTGATCCAAGTCGAAGTTTCCCAATGTAAGCTGAACTCACAAGACTCTTGGTCTACGCGCCATCCAGATTGTAAGCGTGAATCGCTCCTGCTTGCAAAAGAAAGATGGGCGTGGGGTCTCAGGGGTCAGTGAATGAAAGGGATTCACGATACCCCGCGCCTGACACCCATCTGATTTGTAGTGACCCAAGTTTCAACTCTTCTCTGTGCATCCTCTGTGTTCTCTGTATCTGCGGCGGTGAATCAACTTTAAACAACACTCACCACC
This sequence comes from Pyrinomonadaceae bacterium, assembly GCA_036386415.1. Lineage (GTDB taxonomy): Bacteria > Acidobacteriota > Blastocatellia > Pyrinomonadales > Pyrinomonadaceae > DASVVT01. The sequence goes on along the minus strand of DASVVT010000051.1, from coordinate 117,663 downwards.
GCAGGCGCAGAGTTCACAGAGGGGGCACAGAGCACTAATCAAAGCAAGACACTACTATTTGATTACAATCCAAGATTTAAGACATTAATTATGGTAAGTTCTGCTTTATGTCCGAGTCAGCTCCGACGGAATTGCTGATCGCCACGCATAACGCGGGCAAGGTTCGTGAATTAGAGCCGCTGCTGGACGGGTTGCCCTGGCGTTTGCGTAGCCTGGCGGAGTTTCCAGAGGTCTTGGAAGTTGAAGAGACGGGCTCGACGTTCGCTGAAAACGCCGCTCTGAAAGCGTGTGGATATGCCGCGCAGACGCGCCTCTGGACGCTTGCGGACGATTCAGGGCTCGAAGTCGATGCTCTAGGCGGTGCGCCCGGCGTTCTCTCCGCCCGATACGGGGGCGAAGGCGCAAGCGATGCCGGACGCACCGCAAGACTTCTAGCGGAACTCGCGCGCACAGATGATCGCCATCGGCGTGCCCGCTTCGTGTGTGTGATTGCAATAACGGACGCGGCGGCGCGGCTGGTTCATACTTCAATGGGTACTTGCGAGGGAAGCATTGCGCTTGCCCCGCGCGGAGAACGCGGGTTCGGCTACGACCCGGTCTTTATCCCAGACGGGTATGAGGAGACCTTCGGAGAGTTACCGCCAGACATCAAGCAGCGTATCAGCCATCGCGCGCGTGCGCTTGAAGCCGCACGCTCTTTTCTGCTCGATTATTTCCGGCCTCCAGCTTGACCGGGTCGGGAGTGCTCGTTAGAATGTCTCTGCTTAACGGTTTACATCCTTAAGTGGTGGAATAAAATTGTCGGGGCGGGGCGCAGTCTGGTAGCGCATTCGCTTTGTGAGGTGGCTCACTTAAACGCTTACAAGCTGAAATCGCCAAGTGTGTCGTCTTATGCGCAAATTGCCATCTTATTGAGCATTACAACGGGGCGTAGCACAGCCTGGTAGTGCGCTCGGTTTGGGACCGAGAGGTCGGAGGTTCAAATCCTCTCGCCCCGATCCAATCACTTAACATCGCAAGCCGACGTTCGTCTGGCTCCCTCGCGGCGGCCCCTTCTCTTTCAGTTCACAGCCTGGGCTCTCAGCATTTCAGCGGGTCGGAAGTTTGCGCCATCGCGCGCGTCTTTAGTTCAAGCGGGCATGATGTATGGTGGCGGAATCCCTGACCGATAATAAAGCGCTCGTTCACTACTCTGGCAATGAGTTGATCAATCTGTGCGCTTGAGGATTCGAGTAAAATAATGATGATCCCCAGATTCTTTCAGCTTCTTAATCGCTTCGGCTCATCTAGCGCCTCTTACAGGCTCGGCTGCGTTGTTGCGCTGGTGGTAGTCTTCAGTCTACACCTTCCGGCGCAGGCCCAGAACATTAGACTCAGGTCGCAGATGGATCCCAGCTCTGTTGCCAGCAACTGGCAGTACGCTGATCTGTACGGTGAGGGGAACGTGGCCGTGCTCGGCACGTATGACGCCCGTGGCGCTTATATTTTCGACATCTCCAATCCCGACAAACCTGTGCTGGCATCCTGGTACAATCCATCGCCCGCGCAACAGATGCTGGAAGCTCTGGTCAGAAACAACATAGGCTACTTCGGCAGCGGCAATAGCGGAGGCGTGCACGTCGTTAACCTTACCAATCCTTATAGCCCGACGCTCATTACCACGATCACCTCGACCAACGGCGGCGGCTACAACACCATCCACGAGATTCTGCTCGACGGGAACTACCTTTACGAGACGGATTCGCGGACTCCGACAGTTAAAGTTATCAATATCAGCAATCCCGCCGCCCCCTTCTTCGTCAGGAACATTGTGACCACCGATCCGCGCTTCATACATGCCGTGCACATTGCGAATGGCCGCCTTTTCACTTCCGGCTGGGGCGGTAAGACGGAGATTTACGATATCTCGAATGTCGCCACGCAAGCCCCGCTGATTGGAACCGTCCTGGCAGGCAACAACGCCCACAGCACCTGGACCAGTACGGATGGTAACTTCCTGTACAGCGCGCGCGAAACGATCGACGGCGATCTGAGGGTCTACAACATCTCGAACCCTGCGAACCCGCTGCTGGTTAAGTCGATCAGTGCCGCTTCGTTTGGTCTCAATGCGATCTGCCCGCACAATCCCGTCGTCGTCGGGAATCTACTGTTCGTCGCCTGGTATCAGGCCGGATTGCAGGTCTTCGACATCTCGAATCCCGCCAATCCAGTGCGCGTCGGACAATTCGATACCTTCTCGAATGCCTTCTCCAGGGCTGAGGCCAGCGCTGCGCTCGCATCCGATCCCTGGGATATGGTGTGTGGCTCCAACAGTCTGCTGCGCGGTGTGCCCAATTCTTATGATGGCAACTGGGCTGTCTACCCTTTCCTGGGGCTCAACAAAATCCTGCTCGGCGATCTGGCCGGCGGACTCATCATCGTCGATGCGAGTGACGTGCTCAATGCCTCGCGCAACAAGGTCGCTAATTTCGATGGGGACAGGCAGACGGACTTCTCCGTCTTTCGACCGTCAAGTGGCACATGGTATGTCGAGCGCAGCTCCAGCGGCGGAACTGTTTTCACAGCGCAGCAATGGGGTTTAGGCACGGACAAGCCCGTGCCCGGAGATTACGACGGCGACGGTAAAACAGATATTGCCGTTTTTCGCCCCTCTGACGGCTACTGGTATATCCTCCAAAGCTCCAACAACAGTTTTCGTGCGGAGCAGTGGGGACAAAGCAGCGATGTGCCCGTGCCCGGTGATTATGATTCTGACGGCAGGACTGACATAGCCGTCTTCCGGCCCAACCAGGGAACCTGGTACATCAAGCAAAGCACCAGCGGATTCCGCGCTCAGCCTTGGGGCTCAAGCACGGACAAGCCCGTGCCGGGAGATTACGATGGCGACGGCAAAACAGACCTTGCCATGTGGCGACCCTCTAATGGAACCTGGTACGTTCTGCAAAGCACTTCCGGCATCTGGCTGGCGCAGCAGTGGGGTCGCTCAACAGACAAGCCCCTGCTCGGCGATTTTGACGGGGACGCGAGAACAGACATCGCCGTCTATCGCCCGAGCGAAGGCACATGGTACGTGCTCCGTAGCTCCAACAACTCTTTTTCGGCACAGCAATTCGGCAACGATTCAGACGTGCCTGTGCAGGCCGACTACGATGCGGACGGCAAGACAGACATCGCCGTCTACCGCCCGAGTGAAGGCACATGGTACGTGCTCGGAAGCTTCGACGGCGCTTTCAGCGGCAAACAATTCGGCATGAGCGAAGACACGCCTGCGCCCTCCATTCTCTACAGCCCGTAATAGTCTTCTTAAATGTCAAATAGAATGCCGCTCAATTAGCGTCAGCTTTGAAAGCTCATCTGCGCTGATTCAGCGGCATTCTCTATTAATTGACCATCAACAAGGAGACCTGTATCACACTATGAGCTTTTCCCCAGCGAGTTGCTGAGATCACGTAGGGCGTCATCAGGTTTCCATTCGTTGCCTCTATATATAACGAAGACTTTGCCATCGGGCGTGATGACGGCAGTTCGAAGCGCGTGCACGATCTGATCTGTTTCCGGGTAGTAGGTGAGACCGAAATATTTGGCCGCACGCTGCACCTCCTCCGCCTCCCCCGTGGCAAACTCCCAGTGCGCAAACTTTTCCTCGGAGTAGTTGCCCGTGTGCGCCGCGCCGTAACTGCGCAGGACTTTCGGCGTGTCGTACTTGGGGTCGATGCTGATGCTGAGCAAGTGCGTCTGCGCATACAAATCGGGCGTTTTTCTCAACTCCTGATCGACCCGCGCGAAATTATTACTCATCAGGGTGCAGAAATCCGGCACGGGACAGCGCGTGTAGATGAAGGTGAGCATGAGCGCCTTGCCGCGAAATTGTTTAAGATTGATTCGTATCCCGTCCTGATTGACGAATGAGAAGTCTGGGACTTCATCGCCGCGCCGCGGCTCGTTTTCAGCAGAGGATTTGCTCGCGTCTGAAGACTGGGCCACATCACGCTTGCTGATGGCGATCTCTTCGAGCCTCTGGGATGAGCCATCTACGATCAGGGACGCGCCGATTTCGTCTCCGGGGCTCAAAACATCGAACGCCCATTCATCTTTTAAAGAGAAAGGCATCGTCATGGCGGGCATGTACCCCTCGACATCTTCGTGCGCGACCGTGATCTGGCGTTGCGCTTTATCGACCGATACAACTTTGCCGTGCAATGCATATCGCTGCGGCTGACGGCTTTGCGTCTTCTGGCAGGATAAAAGGCCCAAACCGGTTAGCGCGATGCAGCTTAACCATATGACACAAGCCCACCTGCGACCGGGTCTGAGCAATTGTCGATACGATATCTTCATGATAGTTCATCTTCCCAGAACCCAAAATCAAGCGCAACTTTAAGTAGGAGGACATGAGACTGGGACCGCACGTGTACATAGATAAACCGCAGAGCAGAAAGAGGATAAGTGGAAATGGATGGTCTCAGATAGCTCATCTTTTCCTTCTCATGATCTATGATTTATCTGCACACACCTGCGGGTTAATTCTCTTTAGCCCCAAAATAAACCGCCAGAAATCACTTTTTCTCATTAAAACCGCCTAAAAATGCGATTTTTTGCAGACTTGAGGCCGCTGTGTGTGATATATGTTGGGTGTAAGCTTTTCAAATTTTCCCCGATATATCGGAGGTAACTACAGCACGCCATGGCGACCACAGCGGCAGGCAAGAAACGCATGACACAGTCCGAAGTAATTAACCACTTCGCCGAAAAATTCGATCTCAAGCGCGCGCAGGTGAAAGAACTTTTCGATGAATTAGCCAACCTCGCCAGCAACGAGGTTAAAACTAACGGAGAGTTTGCTTTACCAGGATTCGGCAAGCTCGTCCGGTCCGAGCGCAAAGCGCGCGAAGGGCGCAACCCGGCGACAGGCGAGACCATTCAAATTCCAGCCAAAACGACGCTCAAGTTCCGCGTCGGTAAGGGCATGAAGGATTCGATTTTACCCAGAAGCTAATGGTTTCGCTCTAAACTTTACGTTCTAAAGACATTACAGGACGCGCCGCTCATGGTATCCAGCCTCCTTTACGGCAAGCTGGATGCGCTGGCGGCGCTTTCATTTCAAGGCGCGGCGAGCGTGTCAGCATCGACTGCCCAAGACGTACTGGCCGTACCAAACCAAACTCGGCACGTCTTGAACAGGCGGCGCTGACCTCAGCCCCTTTTAATTGCCAGGTCTATAAATACCAGCTTTGACCCTCAGAACCAGGACATAATGGCTCTGATTTCTGCGATTTTACGCAAAATACGCAATGTTTTGTATGGGATACGGTTGAGCAGGAAGCGCCTTGAAAGTGCAAAAAAATTTATCTGGAAATTCCCTACAATCTTCGCTATAATCGCCGGTTCGCTCGAACAAGGTGCAGAGCACTATAGTAAACAAAGTGGTCTCTAGGTGTGCCGATGCGAACAGTTTCTCTTGGGAATTGCAACAATTTTGCATCCCAGACCGTTTATACAGCATCTAAAATCGCAACTTCAAACTTGATTGGAAGTTCCGTTGAAGAGAAGCTTGATTAACGGTACTTTTAACCACTTAAGGAGCCAGAAAACGTGACTTTTGACAGGCATTTACCGCTGAATGAGCGGATTCTAAGAATCGACCACATACAAGCACGCCGTTTCTCTAAATTGAACGGCCCGGCGCTTGAGATTGCGACCGAGGGGATTATGCGTCACCTGCGCGCCTGTGACCGCATGGATGTCAATCCAGACACTTCTGCCGTACGCGAGATCATAGATGATGCGCTGAATGGTCGCCGCGTTTTCGCCGAAACGGCGGATGATCGTCGCGCTGCTTAAGGCACAGAATTCAGACCTGTTATAAAGAGGCCGCTAGCCACCTGGCTGGCGGTCTCTTTGCGTCAAAAGTCCGACACGCCTTCCTCGCGCACACAATCTTCTACTGAAAAATTCACCTAAGGATGAGAGGGATGACGCGTAATCTGATAATGCATGATCGCCAGCATGCTGATCGCGTCTGTGATCTCGCCCGTGAGCGCCATGCGCAAGGCTTGCGAGAACGGCACACGGCGCACCATAAGCTGCTCTGTGCCTTCCGGCTGATGTTCGCCCTGTGTGAGTTCGGTCGCCAGGAACCAGACTGCTCGCTCGTCCGTAACTGAGTTTGAGAGGTATGCTTCGCCCATCTTCTCCCAATTCTCTGCGCGTAGCCCTGTCTCTTCCGCCAGCTCACGCTGCGCCGCGCTCAGAAAATCTTCACCCTTAGGGCATCCGCCTTCCACAATCTCCCAGGAATACTGCCCAAGCGTATAGCGATACTGACCGACCAGGTAGATGAACTCGCCATCGACTGCGAGGATGCCGATGGCAGCGTTCTTGAAATGCACTACACCATAAATCCCCTCTTGACCATCAGGGCGCACCACAGCGTCTTCACGCAATCCGATCCAGGGATTGTCGTATACCTCTTTTGTTGAAAGCCTGCGCCAGGGGTTCTCTGTCTCATCGAAAGTCACTCGGATTTCCTTTCGGATCATAAAAGACGAGTTTCGGGTTTCGAGATGAGTGAAAGAGACCGAAACTCAAAACTTTAATTTAATCTTTCATAGCCGCGCCTCATACGGTTTATAGATACGCGAGCTTCATCTTGTAGCGCTCTCGGTCTGTGTGTGGGGATCAGGCGGGGCCACTTCTTCGGCGAATGTGGGTTCTTGCCGCGTCTCTTCAACGGGTCGATCAAGCCGACGGAAGACATCCAGAAGCGCGAGCGTAATGGCAAGCACGACCGGGCCCAGCACGATGCCCATGACACCGAAGACGTGTAACCCGCCAAGCACTGAGAAGAAGATCAGGAGTTCATGCAGCCGTGTCTTTTCGCCGACCAGTTTCGGGCGCAACAAATTGTCAACCGTGCCGATGACAAGTATGCCCCAGGCAACAAGTATGACCGCCTTCGTCCAGTGCCCAGTGGCCGCCAGATAGATGGCCGCCGGAACCCAGACCAGGAACGAACCCAACATGGGAATCATGGAGAGGAATGTCATCACCACAGCCCACACAATGGTAGACGGCAGACCCAGTATCCAGAACATCAGCCCGCCCAGCGTGCCCTGTACAACTGCGATGACGAGCACGCCATAGACGCTCGCCGCAATCACATCGCGCGTGCGAGCAAAAATCTCTTCACTCTGCTTTCTCTCCAGCGGCAGCACATCCGGCAAGGCGCCGACAATCCGGTCGCCGTCGCGAAAGAGGTAGTACATGGTAAAAATGATGAAGAAGATTTGAACGACCGCGCCGACGATGCCGCCTATGAAGCCGAGCGTGCTTCCGGCAATCGTTCCGCTCATGGCTTTGAGACGTTCGACGATGAACTCCGGCGAGAGCATCTGCTCGACGTTCACATACTGCCCGAGCCAGCGGATCATCGGGCCTGTCGTCGGTGAGTTGGGATCAAGCAGGGCCGGGAGACTCGCCTGTATGTTGTCGACGAGACCTTTCAACTGGTTGGCGACCGCAATCGTGATGAGTGTAATGGGGCCTAAAATCGTCACGATCACCAGGAGGCTCGAAATCAGCGCGCTCGTTGCGGGCCTCTGAGTGCGCGCGACGAGACGTTTGTGAACCGGATGAAAGACAATGACCAGCACGGCAGCCCATATCAGCACGCCGAGGAAAGGCTGTAGCATCAGCCAGCACAGATAGAGCGCAATGGCAGAGGCCGCAAGCAACGCAATCCATCGCGCCTGAATTTTCCCTTCTCTCATCTTTATTCCTTGCTCAAATGCGCACACTCTATCATACGAAAGCAGATGGTGAATGCTGAATGATTCGTACCCGGGATGAAAAAGCGTCGCTGTTTCAGTTCATCATTTATCACAACTCTCGCATTCATCATTCGCTTCTGTCTAAGGTGCCCCCTCTCACGCGGCACAAACTTCTTACAGGGAGAGATTTATGTGAATCAATCCGTTAAGCGCGGCTATGCATGTCACGATTGTCACAAATGGCACGGCAATCGCTTATCCCCTCGATGATGCCCCAAACTGTACCAGATGACTACACAAGTCTAACCCCCTGACTGAGATCGCATTGGATGAAGGAGAATACAGATTATGTATAGACAAAACGGTCGGCGCTTGGCGGGGAGCCTTTTGCTCGTCATCAGCCTGCTCATCGTTCCTTGCGCCGTGCAGGTATTCGCTCAGAGCGGCTCTACTTCGCCGCAGACAAGCGCACCAAGCCAGAGCAGCGGTTCGGGGAGCAGTTCGCAGACCAGCACCACCACCACAACTAAAAGCACCACTCCGACGGAGACCCAGCGAACGACGACAACCACCTGGGTTGACCCGATCTGGATCGCCGTCGGTGCAATTGCGCTGCTCGCTATTCTGGCAATCGCGCTTTTGTCCAGACGTGGACGTGCGCGCGACACTGTGACGGCAGTTCATGAACGAGAGACCGTCGTCAAAAAAGATTAGCTATCTAAGTAAACTACCATCGCAGATTGGATCATTGGCTCATTTACTCATTGATTCGAGTAAATGAGCCAATGGGGAATTCCTCACCTTGGCGGCCTTCATTCTCATCCACTCAAGAAAAATTCCATCTTTTTGACTCTGATCGAAGTCGTGTTATAAAGTTCGCATCATTTCGGATTCGGCCCCCGTAGCTCAGCGGATAGAGCATCTGCCTTCTAAGCAGAGGGTCGCACGTTCGAGTCGTGCCGGGGGCATTCTCCCAAACACACGAGCCGGGCTCGGAAACTCTCTTAAAAACAATCAAACTTTCCCATTCAGAGTGGAGCGCTTCCGTTTTCGAATCCGAGTCTATCCGCGCCTGCGTGTGAAGGTCTCTGCGCAGACCTTCACAATCTGGTTTGGGGCTTGATAACATCCTCAGCCTCGTCTCAGCTTAAAGCCTGACGTAGAGCTTCGAGCAATTCCTCTCCGTAGCGAGCGATACGGGAAGCGCCCAGGCCGTGTATGGAATTGAGGGCGTCGAGCGTGACGGGTCTTTCGATCACCAGATGCTCAAGGGTTCTATCGGGGCAGACCATGTAGGCCGGAACGTGTTCGAGATTCGCTCTCTCGAGTCTCCAATTTTTCAGTCGCGCGAGGGTCTGCCGTTCCTCTCTGGTCAGAGGCCGCAGGGGCGGGAGTGGTGGTCTGCGTTTACGCGGTGTGCGCTCCTCACCGGAGGAGGGCCGGAGCGTCGCGGCACGCAGAGCCTCTTTAAATCGTCCCTTCGCGACCAGTTCACGCTGCAACTCCTGATAAACGCAAAGCGTGATGTACGCATCCATCGCAGCATAGTCAAGCTGCCCGCGTGTGAGCGGACGACGTCGCCAGTTGGACTTCTGGAAACTCTTATCAAGCTCGATGCCGAAGAGGTGCGCGGTGACACCCGCAAGGCTGTATGAAGGAAGCCGCAGGGCAGAGCGCGCGAGACGCAGCGTATCGACAAACGACGCCGGGCGGAAACCTGCGCCAATAAGCATGCGCTCATCAAAACCTGCATTGTGCGCCGCCATCCGTATGAGGGGTGATTCAATAATAGGCCGCAGAATCTCTATATCGACCGCCAGCGCATCAATAACCAAAACCTCGCCCGCCGGTGGCGCGATCTGCACCAGCGAGACGCGCGAGTGATTCACAGCCGCATCCCAGTATGTCTCCGTATCGAGGCCGATCAGAGTTTCCCCTTGAAGAGCATCGAGCGCCGCACGCGCTTCATCCGTGACAGTGATGAAGCGGTATTCCGGCTTATCTACCAATGGGACGCTTTCCACGATCGCGCCTGTTGAGCAAAGATTGGCTCGGGCTCGGCCAGGGTCTTGAAGCGCTAAAGACAAAGGCGCGCTGAAATGCTCAACGCGCCTCCGGCAATCATTCCTGACGCAATAAACTACGGCCTTCTGTTCGTATTGCCGCCGCTTGTGTTAGTGGTGTTGGTGTTGGCAGGCCTGTTGGCGTTGGTGTTGCCGCCCGTCATGTTGCCATTGTTCGCGTTGCCCGGCCTGTTGGCGTTGGCGTTACCACCCGTCATGTTAGCGTTGCTGCCCGTCATGTTGGCATTGCTCATGGTGGTTCCGGTGGTGCTGGTTCCGGTGGTTCCAGTGGTGGTCGTCGTCGTGGTCGTGCTGTTCGTGGTCGTGCTGTTCATGTTACCTGTCCCTGTGTTCGTATTGTCCGTTGTCGTGCATCCAGCCCAGAAAACGGCGACGGCAAGCAGGGCAAAAAGAGCTAAGGTTCTTCGCATCGAATTTTCTCCTGTAACCCAGTGGGTCAATGTGTTAGGAGCTGTGCGGGCCTTCTCCTTACCTCTCATCAAGGGCTTCCGCATCAACTCAGTCAAAGTTCGAGCCACACGGGTCAACGCTCTGCGGCTGCCGCGAACCTGGCTGCCAAAGAGCGAGCGTGGGCATGTTGAATGTTCACAATCAATGATGCTCGGCGTTTGATTGCCTATCTCCCGTACGAGCCTAAACTTTTCGTGGCAAGCTCCCCGCGCTTGACGATCTTTCCGACGCACGCTTTCCGAGGCGGCTGTCGAACATGAGGTCGCCTCTCAGCCCAACAGTTGCGCCTGCCCGAGAATCCAACCAGGCCCGGAGTCGTGTGTTCCTTAAAGGAACGGCCTTTAATCTTGCGGCGCGCGCAGTTTAGCACTAGAAAGATCAAAAATACACGAATTTTTTTGAACGCCGCAAATTACCGAATGACGTACCCGTGTGGTGATACGCATCCACGGCACCTGCCTTCCAAGACCCTCTCGCACACAGAAGCGTAGGCTCAGAAGCTTTCCCCTTAACTATCGCTGCTTGTTACGAGATTTCAGCAGCTCCTTCCATCGCTTAAAGCTGCAATGTCTGCTTCGACCCGGCTAGCGCCACGCGTTCCCTATAGGCTTACGAACCGCCTGCTCTGAGCAATTATTGCCAGGCGCAGACCTCGCCGCTGTGCCTTTGACGGAAGCTCCTGAACACATCAGAGAACGGCTATGGTGCTGATATTGATCCGAACAAGAGCCAAGAGAATAACACAAACTGAAACCGCTGCCATAGGCTAAAGCCTTATTTTTCTTCAAAAAAACTTGACGATTCACAGCAAAACAGGTATTGTTGCACATGTGCCAAACATGTTTGGCACATGGCTACTGATTTTTAAACGGCCATCTCCCATCACCTTGCGGTAGCCGCATTCTGACATCCTGAATTAGCCTCGATACCGCTCGGGCAACATCACTTCTTCTTCGTAACTCGTTGCTAACATTGACAAAGGGAACCTTCGCTATGCCACAAGGAAACTGGAAAAGCCTGACGCTTTTAGGCAGCATCACCGTTTTGGCCGCCCTGCTGCTCGTCGACGCGCTTGTTTCGCTCAGTGACCTATCTTTATTAAGCTGGACTGGGCTCGCGCCGCTGGCGGTGCTGTTTCTCTTGACCATTGCCTCAGGCCGCTTCACAGTCTCCGTGACCAATGCCGATGGCCTTACACAGAGCCAGAAATCGGTCGCCGACGCTTTCGTCTTCCTGGCCGTAATGATGTACGCCGTCGCGCCTGCCAACACGGTCGCGCCCGCGATAGTGCTCGCTGCCCTCGTCGGCTTCATCTCTTCCTGCCGCTTGAGTGATCGCCGTATCATCGTCTTCACCATCGGCGCGACCATCATCTCCACATACGTCGCTGCCTCTCTCTACGGATTGCTTGTGCGCCTGCTCGTCGGCGGGGCGGAAGCCTCTGCTGGCGGCGAGCCTCTGCTCCCGCTCGGCATGCTGCTGGTTCCGCTCTGCGTGCTGGCTCTCGTCCAGTATTTCACGAGCATGCTGGCGACGGCAGCCTTCGTCGTTTTCGATTCCGGGAAGATGCGGCTCCAACTTTCGCGTGAGAGCCTAATCTGGACATCGCTTACGCAGATCGCCGCCGCTGCATCCGCCGCGCTCTTCTATTCCTCTCTGCACGGCAGCGGCATCCCGTTCGTCTTCGTTGGCATTTTGATTATTGCTCTCGTCTATCTGCTCTATCGCTTCAACGAGCAGCGCTTCGATGAGATACGGCGGGCTGAAGAGGAGAAGCGGCGTCACATAGAGGAGATGGCAGTCCTGCACATGAATACCATCGAATCGCTCGCCATTGCGATTGACGCCAAGGATCAGACGACCCACGGCCATGTGCGGCGCACGCAGATTTATGCGACGGAGATGGGCAAGCTTCTCAAGGTGAGCGAAGAGGAGACACAGGCTTTGCTGGCCGGCGCGCTCCTGCACGACATAGGCAAGTTGGCCGTGCCGGAGTACATCTTGAACAAGCCGGGCAAACTCACAGAGTCTGAGTTCGCCAAGATGAAGATTCACACGACGGTCGGGGGCGATATTCTCAAGCGCGTTAACTTCCCTTACCCGGTCGAAGACATCGTCCGCTTTCACCATGAAAAATGGGATGGCACGGGCTATCCGAAGGGCTTGAAGGGCGAGCAGATACCGCTCGTCGCGCGCATCATCTCGGTCGTTGATTTCTATGACGCGACGCGTTGCGACCGCCCGTACCGTAAAGGCATGAAGCGCGAAGACTCGCTCGCGCTGCTCAAAAAAATGGCAAGCACATCGTTTGACCCGAAGGTCGTTGAGGTCTTCGTCAAACATGTCGTAGGGTTCGACGACCTGATCGCCGAGCAGGATATTCAAGAGCAGGTCGCGTCCGAAGACGCTGCTGATAAAACCAACGCGCGCCCTGATGCCGGGCTCGCCTCAGACATCCTCGGCACGCCTGACGACACTTCGGGCTTCCGTTCCATCACGGAGGCACAGCGCGAGGTCTTCGCCCTGCATGAAATCGCACAGACAATCGGATCATCACTCAATCTCACAGACACTGTCACGCTCGTCGCCAGTAAGCTGCGCGCCATCGTCCCCTTTGACACATGTATCATCTACCTGGTCGATGATAAGACGGGCAAGGCGCACGCGGCGCATGTTGCGGGCGAGTATACAGACACGTTTTCGCGCCGCCGCGTAAGTATCGGCGACGGTATCACCGGCTGGTCTATTGCCAACGCACGCTCTATGTGCAACACGTCGCCTGAGCTTGATCTGGTCGGCATACCGGAGAATATCGCGGAGACGATCAAGGGTGTGCTGGTCTCGCCGCTCATCCGCGAAAACGGCTCGTTCGGAGCGATCACGCTCTATTCCAAGGATCGCGTCTCCTACACGACAGAGCACGTCCGCCTGCTCGAATCCGTCGCGCAGCACGCCTCTTCGGCGCTCAACAACGCGATGACCTTCGAGCGTACCAAGGAGAGCGCGCTCACAGACCCGCTGACAGACCTGCCTAACTCGCGCGCCTTCTACATGATTCTCGAACAGCGCATCGCCGAGTGCCAGCGTCTGAGTCGCGAGCCGATGACCGTCCTCAGCATGGACGTTGACGACTTTAAAGCCGTCAACGATATGTACGGGCATGCCATTGGTGATCGCCTGCTGGCAAGCGTCGCGGCTGTCATCAAGAACCAGTTGAGGCAGATGGATATACTGGCGCGTTACGCTGGCGACGAGTTTGTGGCGATCATGCCGATGGCTTCGGGGCAGATGGCGAAGATGATCGCCGAACGCATCCGAACAGCCGTTGAAACGCATAAATTTACCGTCCGCACGGGGCGCACGGTCGAAGTCGGCATCAGCATCGGCATCGCCTGCTTCCCTGAAGATGGCGAGACCTCGGAGCAGATTTTGACCAAGGCCGACCGCAACATGCACCAGGACAAGCACACACGCAAGCTGGCACCTGCGCTGGCCGCCAACCCGACCATCGCCTCAATAGATGTCTTGAGATAAGTCTCCTCTATCTCAATTCATGGCGCACATTGCGATCAAGCGATGTGCGCCATTTTCTTTCTAGGAGCGATAAGCGTTTGAAGGCGAACAGGGCTGTCAACATCCCCTCTCAGTACCGCCCGTCTTAAGCTGAGCGGGTCTTTGTCATGCTCAGACACCCCACAGCGAAGGCAAACTGTACCGGCTCGTAACTCTTGCTTTTGCGCGCAGGCGCGCATCTCGCGTATAATCCGTAAGACCTGTTACCAAGCTTTATTACAAGAATTGCCCGGCGGATAGGAGTCCCTTCCGTGCCCGGGCTGTTTCGTCGCCTACATGCGCACGCGCTTGGAGCAGGGTAAAGCGAGAGATTAATACGATGAGTAAACAGGTTACACCGACAAATTCGCGCGCCCTCGCAGACGAAGCGGGCGGGACCGGGGTCGTCGAAAAGCAAGCCGATGACGCAGCTCCGTCGGCAGAGCTACGTCAAGAGCACGAACAGCGTAAAGCGGAGCAGCATAATCGTATCGAGGGGATCGAGCGTAAAGAGCTTGTTCGCCTGCTTCACCAGATGATCCTCATCCGCCGCTTTGAAGAGAAGTGCGCCGAATCCTACAGCCTCGGCAAGATCGGCGGCTTCTGCCACCTCTACATAGGTCAGGAGGCTGTCGCGGTCGGCGCTATCGGTGCGCTGCGCCCTGACGATTACGTCATCACCAGTTACCGTGACCACGGCCAGGCGATTGCCAAAGGCATCTCATCTGAAGAGATCATGGCGGAGCTGTATGGGAAGGCCAGCGGCTGCTCTGCGGGCAAAGGCGGCTCGATGCACCTCTTTGATGCGGACGTGAATTTCCTCGGCGGCCACGCCATCGTCGGCGGACAGATTCCACTGGCGACGGGCGTCGCCTTTGCGAGCAAGTACAAGGGGACGGATCAGGTGACGCTCTGCTTCTTCGGCGAAGCGGCGGTCAACCAGGGCGCTTTTCATGAATCGCTCAACCTCGCGCAACTGTGGAAGCTTCCCTGCATCTATATCTGTGAGAATAACCAGTACGGGATGGGCACTTCGCTTGATCGCGCGATGTCTTTGCAAGATGTCTCGCAGAAGGCTTGCGCCTACGAGGTCGCCTCCGAATTCGTTGACGGCATGGACATATTGGCCGTGCGCGAAGCGGTGCTGCGCGGCATAGAGCGTGCGCGCCAGAAGTCTCTGCCGACGCTGCTGGAAGTTCGCACTTATCGTTTCATGGGACACTCCATGTCTGATCCAGGCAACTACCGCACACGCGCCGAGATCGAAAAGCACCAGGAGCGCGACCCCGTCAAGCTTTTCACAGAGAGTCTTAAAGAGTCGAAGACCATCACGGACGAGGACTTATCCGAGATCGAGGCAAAGGTGCGCGAAGAGGTCGAGCGCTCCGTCAAGTTCGCAGACGAAAGCCCCGAGCCAGCGCCTCAAGAGCTTTATACGGATGTCTATGCGGATTAGTAAGAAGTAAGCAGTGAGCAGTGAGCAGTGAGCAGTAAAAGAAAGAAAACTGCTCACTGCTCACTGCTCACTGCTCACTGCTTACTAGAGGTTAAGAGATGGCAGTCATGACCATGCGCGAGGCGCTCAACCTAGCTTTACGCGAGGAGATGCATCGCGATGAGAGCGTATTTTTAATGGGCGAAGAGGTTGCCGCTTATCAGGGGGCATACAAGGTCACGAAGGGGCTCCTGGAAGAGTTTGGCGACAAGCGCGTCATTGATACGCCGATCACGGAGCTTGGGTTCGCCGGACTCGGTGTCGGTGCGGCGATGGTCGGCCTTCGTCCCATCGTCGAGTTTATGACCTTCAACTTCTCCATCCTGGCGACGGATCAGATCGTCAATTCCGCCGCCAAGATGCTCTACATGTCGGGCGGGCAGTTTAATATTCCCATCGTCTTTCGCGGCCCCGGCGGCTCTGCCTACCAGGTCTCTTCGCAGCACTCGCAGGCCATCGAATCATGGTACGCATATTTCCCAGGCCTCAAGGTCGTGATGCCTTCGACCCCCGCGGACGCCAAGGGACTGCTGAAAAGCTCCATACGCGACAACAATCCGGTCATCTTCATAGAGCAGGAGCGCATGTACGGCAACAAGGGTGAAGTCCCCGAAGATGCAGAGTTCACGATTCCGCTCGGCGTGGCAGACATCAAGCGCGAAGGCGCGGATGCCACCATCGTGGCACGATCACTCATGGTTCCCGTCGCGCTGAAGGCCGCCGAAGAGTTGGAGAAGCAGGGCGTCTCCTGCGAGGTCATTGACCCACGCACAATCCGTCCGCTCGATATGGAGACCATCATCGCGTCAGTGAAGAAGACGAATCGCGTCGTCATCGCAGAGGAATCGCACCCGTTCAGCGGCGTCGGAGCGGAGCTGAGCGCCCAGATCATGGAGCAAGCCTTTGATTATCTGGACGCCCCCGTGCGTCGCGTCTCCGGCGAGGACGTGCCGATGCCCTACGCGAAGAACCTGGAGAAGCTGGCGATCCCGGATGTCGCACGCATCGTCGCGGCGGTGCGGGAAGTCTCATATCTTTAAAAACGTCCGTTGTCAGTAGTCAGTTGTCCGTTGAAGGTGTAGGGCAAGCGGCTTTCTAAGATTCAATCGTTGACAACTGACCACGGACAACGGACAAAGGACAAACGAGAATGGCAACACAGGTCGTAATGCCGAAGCTCTCTCCGACGATGGAGGAGGGGCAAATATCCAGGTGGCTCAAGCAAGAGGGCGACCAGGTGTCTATGGGCGAGCCGCTTGCGGAGATCGACACCGATAAGGCGACGATGGAGATGCAGGCGCTCGGCACAGGCGTCCTGCGCAAGATTCTCATCAAAGAGGGCGAGAGCGTGCCGCTCGGCCAGCTCATCGCCGTCATCGGAGCGCCGGACGAAGACATTTCCGCCCTGGTCGCGTCAGCCGGTTCAAGCAAAGCGGCAGCCGACAACCAGGAGAGGACAGATGAATCAGTCGAAGCCGGTGGCAACGGCGCACAACAGGAACAAGCGCAGGTCGCGCCCGAAGGCTCACGTACACAGACCAACATGCAGGGTGTGCCTCCCAGAGGCGATACCGGCGGCACACCTTCCACGAGCAAAGCGCAGGAATCCTCGTCCGAAGCCTCCGGGAAGGGCCAGACCTCGACAGGCAACGGCGCGCGTGCGGGCGATAATGGCGAGCGCCGAGCGGGCGACAGGCTGATCGTCTCCCCGCTCGCCGCGCGCATGGCGGCGGAGGCAGGCATTGATCTGCGCTCTTTAAATGGCAGCGGCCCTGGCGGGCGTATCGTCAAGCGTGACATCGAAGCGGCGATGAGCGCCAGCAGCCAACAGGGAGCCGAACAGCAGCCCGCCGCCACACAGGAAGCGGCTCCTCAGCGCCATCTGCGCGCCGTCGAATCCGCAGCGCCAATGGTCGCTCAACAATCTTCTGTCGCGAGCGCTTCTCCTTATTCCGATGAGCCTATGTCGGAGATGCGTCGCACCATCGCGCGCCGTCTCGTCACATCCATCGGCCCTGTGCCCCATTTCTTTCTCACCACGGAGGTGGAGATGGATCGGGCGGCAGAGATACGCCGTCAGATCAACGAGCTTGACCCTGAGATGAAGGTCAGCATCAACGATCTCGTCGTCAAGGTCGCGGCAGCAGCCCTTATTCAGCACCCGCATGTCAACGCTTCATTTCAGGAGAAGGCCATACGATATTACGAGCGCGCAGACATCGGCGTCGCCGTTGCCATCGAAGACGGCTTGATTACGCCGGTCGTGCGCTCCGCTGATCGCAAGTCAGTGAGCGAGATCGCGCGCGAGGTACGCGAGCTGGCAGAGAGAGCACGCTCGCGCAAGCTTCGCCCGGAAGAGTACACGGGCGCGACCTTTTCCATCAGCAACCTTGGTATGTTCGGGATAGATGAGTTTACGGCTGTCATCAATCCGCCCGAAGCCGCCATTCTCGCCGTCGGCGCGATGGCGCCCAAGCCGGTCGTGCGTAATAACGAGCTGGTCGTGCGCCAGATGATGCGCGTCACGATGTCCTGCGACCATCGCGTGATAGACGGCGCGACGGGCGCGCGCTTCCTGCAAACTTTCAAGAAACTACTGGAAAACCCGCTTCTGTTGATCGTGTGAGCTGATGTTTAGAGCGGTTTTTAAATGAATGTCAGACAAGGATAAATTTGTAGGGGCAGGGACAAGTCCTCTGCCCGCTCAATAGACAGCGAAGACGGGCAGGGACAAGCCCTGCCCCTACAATTCTACACCCGATTGAAATTTGCTCTATTGCTCCTGCGAGACAAAGAAGACGACTGGCAGATCAGCGGACTGCGCGTTTATGCCGTGCGGCGGCGGCGACGATGATTCCCGTCAGCGTGAGCGTGATGCCCGCCGAGAGCAGGCAGTAAGCGCAGAAGGCTTGTAGGATGAAAGCCTGTACGAAGAGCAGCCACAACGTCGCCAGAAACATCAATGCCACCACGATTGTAAGCAGGATTCGAGCGCTGCTGTATCCGAAGATGGCGAGTATGGCGCAACTGAAGACTGTGAAGTAAGCGAGCGCCCCGATGCTGGCTAAGGGCAAGCCAAAGATGGTGGCGTAGGAACTGCTGAGCACTTCTGAGCAACCGCTGACGATGGTGCACTGGACGCTTCTCCCTGCCAGATGTTCAATCGTCAAATAGATTGCGTCAGCCAGTCCCACCAGAGAGAGGATGGCGGCGATGGTATACAGCAACGTGCCGCGCCTATCTGCATCGCTCGTTGTTTCTGCGCCTGCTTTCGGCGCGACAATTCCCTCTCGCTGCACGCTCACTTACCCCCGCTCTTGATTCCCGCGTCGATCATATCGCGGAGCTGTTTATCGGTCGTCTCGGGAGCTAACATGCGGCCATTGACGAAGATGGTAGGCGTGCCGGTGACGCCGAGCGACATCCCTCGCTGGCGGTCGAACAGCACGCGCGAATCTGCTTCAGGGCTGCCCATGTCCTGCACGAAGCGCGGAACGTCGAGCCCTATGTCGCGCGCGTAGTCCAGGAAGAAGGTGCGCGGGTCGGGCGCTTTGCTCCACGTCGCCTGATCAGTGTAAAGCTTGTCGTACATCTCCCAGAAGCGGCCTTGAAATCCGGCGGCTTCGGCGGCGTAAGCGGAGATGATGGCGTGCTTATGTATCGTCGGTAGCGGGAACTGGCGAAAAACCACACGCAGCTTGTCCGGGCCATAATCTGCTTCGAGCTTCTTCAGTTGCGGATAGAATAAGCCGCACGGCGGGCACTCGAAGTCGCCGAACTCTTCGAGCACGACGGGCGCGCTCTCAGAGCCTTTCGCGTGCGGAGGCTTCGCACCGACCAGAGCGGTAGAAGAAGTATTAGCAGTTTTAGAATTAGAAGAAGCGGGCTTCGGCGTTGGCGAAGCAGGCTGCTTCGCAGAGCGAAACAGCAGAGCGCCTCCTCCGATAGCGATTATCAGCACGCCTCCGATGATTACAAAAGGAAGAATACTTTTGCCTGGTTTCTGTTTTGAACCCATCTCAGCTCCATCAGCAGATAATGTACTGGAAAGATGTAAAACGGTTGGAAGATATACTAATTAAAGCGATCAAAAAAGATTTCCCGCCCACTTTTAGTAGCCCCCAGAGTGCTCTAATCTCACACGCTATTGACAAACTGAAGCGAGAGACTCCTCCCGTACGCCATTCCGCGCGTGAGACGAACCCGTGGATTTTAACGCGGACGCGCAGGGAAAGCGACTGCGCGTTGACCTGTTCTTGAACTGTATGCTACTGCTTTCCTAAACTTTCGACCTCAAGAGATTAAGAACGGGCGGCGCGAAATCCTCCGCGCTCTTTATGCAGGCTGCCCGGACAGCACATTACAGTTGGAGGTCTGTCGACTGACATAGAGTATCTGATGAGAGTGCGCACGATAAATTCAGGGGCAGCGTCGATAGGGCGCGAGGCGGTTGCCCCGCACCTTGCCCTGGTCGGGGTGCAGATTCTGTTCGGGACGTGGCCGATAGTCGGCAAGATCGCCCTGCGCGCTCTGCCGAGCACGACGCTCGTCGCTCTTCGCGTCTGCGGGGCGGCCATCGCCTTCCTCATTTTGCAGCGTATCACTACGGGCATGCAGAAGATACGTAAAGAGGATTACGCGCGCCTCGCGCTCTACAGCCTGCTCGGCGTCGTCCTCAATCAACTTCTCTTCGTCAAGGGGTTATCGCTGACTACTGTCATCAACGCGACGCTGCTCGGCACAACTATTCCCGTCTTCACGCTACTCGTGAGCATCCTGCTTGGCTTTGATCGCGTGTCCTGGCGCAAAGCCCTGGGAATTCTTCTCGCCGCCTCCGGCGTCGTCTACCTCGTCGACCCTCTGCGCGCAGATTTTTCCGGCTCCACCACGCTCGGAAATCTTTTGATCGTCGCTAACTCGATCTCATACGGCGCTTATATCGCCATCTCAAAAGATATATTGAAGCGTTACGGGGCGCTCACGGTCATCACCTGGATCTTCATTTTCGGTACTGTGGCGACGCTTCCGGTCGGAATTTTGACGCTCAGCGAAACGGCGCTCGCAACTGCCGGAGTGGGCGTCTGGCTCGCAGTCATTTACATCATCATCTTCCCGACGGTCGGCGCGTATTACCTGAACGCCTGGGCGCTACAGCGCGTCGCGCCGAGCACGGTCGCCGCCTACATCTACCTACAGCCGCTCATCGCCTTCGCTTTCGCCCCGCTGATCCTGGGCGAGCGATGGAATTCGCGCACCTGGCTTGCTTCCGCACTCATCTTCGCGGGCGTCGCCGCTGTGACCTGGCGCGAGCGCAGCCATGCCATTGAAGAGGTCGCAGAACACCCGGACGCGCTCAGCCATTAAACTTTTTGAATTGTCCCGCAGGGGCGTCTGAATTTAGCGAGAGCGATTTATCGCTGGGAACAGTCGAACCAACATTTGAGTCCCGTAGGGATGGCTGAAGCGTCCTGGTTTCAGTCGTCCCTACGGGACTCATCCGGTCTGTGCCTGTTCACCCAGCGATGAATCGCTGGGCTATTATCATTTGTCCCTTCGGGACAATTCAAAAAGGCCAGACATTAGCTGTCTCGACATGAACGTGAAGTCTATATGTCACTCCACTATTTTTCGCTCTACCTTTGTGTCTTTGAGCCTTTGTGGTTAAGTTAATATATGTCCACCTCTGCGGCGAGAGATAAAGCTGCATCCCTTGATGCGGAAGAGCGCCTGAAGACTTCCACCGCGCGCCTTTCCGTGCTGGCTGCCGCTTTTCTGATCGTGATTAAGACGGCGACGGGTCTGCTCACGGGCTCAATCAGCGTCTGGGCTTCACTGCTCGATTCGGCGATGGACGTGTTCGCTTCTCTGATTAACTTCGTCGCCGTGCGTGCCGCCGCGCGTCCAGCCGATGAGGATCATGCCTACGGCCACGGCAAGGCGGAGTCACTGGCCGGATTGTTTCAGACCTTTGTCATCGCAGCATCCGGCCTTTTTCTGATCTGGGAAGCCGGACGCAGGCTCATCAGGCCGCATCCGACGAGATCGGAATGGGTCGGGATCGGGACGATGCTGATAGCCATCGGTGTGAGCCTTGCGCTGGTCGCGCGACTGAAGCGCGTGGCGCGCGAGACCGAATCACAGGCGCTGCGATCGGATGCCCTGCATTACGCAACGGACGTCTATACAAACTCGGGCGCGCTCCTCGCCCTGCTCATCGTCGCGCTGACCGGATGGACTATCGTCGATCCCATCATCTCCATCATGATCGCCCTCTATATCTTCTGGTCTGCGGGTGGCGTCGGACGCGAATCCTTCGACGTGCTGATGGATAGACGCCTGCCTCTAGACGTTGACGAGCAGATCGCAAACATCGTTCAGCGCTTCAGGGATCAGGGTGTGCTCGGCTTTCACGACCTGCGCACGCGCCGCTCCGGCTCTATGAAGTTCATAGACCTGCACCTCGAAGTCGAGCGCGACAAGAGTCTGGAAGTGGCACACGACCTGACGGTGCGCGTGCTGCGCGCTATCGAAGCCGAGATTCCACGCTCGCGCGTGCAGATTCATACAGACCCAGGATAACGAAGGGATGAGGGCTGAGGGATGAGGGATGAATGATTGAGTGAATGCGTCAATTGTATCTACCGCCCAACCCTTTCATCCCTCATCCCTCAGCCCTCATCCCTTGGCTGTTACGCTGTCTTGATAGCTCGAACCTTCTTAACCTTCTCTGCTCCGGCGAGCCTGCGCAGTTCGTAAAGTTTCGTCAATGCTTCGACGGGCGAGAGCGTGTCCGGGTCGATTTCGAGCAGGGCGTGCGCAAGCTCTGCTTCGTGCCGCGAGGCGAGCGTCACGCCGCGATCCTGAGTCGAGCTATTAGTTCTTCCACCTCTCGTGTCAGACTGTTCTTCGTATTCGTTGAGGAGCTGCTCGGCTCGCCTGACGACCGGGCGCGGCAGACCGGCGAGTTTGGCCGCGTAGACGCCGTAACTCTTCAGTGCGATGCCGGAGCTGATCTTATAGAGAAAGACCAGGTCGCTTCCCTCCTCTGCTATCTCGACGTGTAGATTCCTGAGACGCGGCAGAACATCCGCCAGCTCCGTCAACTCGTGATAGTGCGTCGCAAAAAGCGTCTTCGATCTGATCTGCGGGTGGTTGTGTATGTATTCGAGCACCGCACGGGCGACCGCCAGGCCATCGTAGGTGGAAGTTCCACGCCCCAGCTCATCCAGTAGAATCAAAGAGCGCGCCGTCGCGTGATGCAGTATCTGCGCGGTCTCGACCATCTCCGTCATAAAGGTAGATTCGCCGCTGCCGATGCGGTCGTAGAGACCTATGCGCGTGAAGATGCGATCTGTCAGCCCTATCGTCGCTCGCCGCGCAGGGACGAAAGAACCCGCCTGCGCCATTAACACGATCAAAGCCGTCTGTCTCAGAAAAGTGGACTTACCGGACATGTTCGGCCCCGTTATCAGCGCGATCTGCGGCGCATCTTCGCCGCCCAGCTCGACATCGTTGGGAACGAAGCTTTCGACCTCCATCAGTCTTTCGAGCACTGGATGGCGACCATCTTTGATGGAAAGCTGCACCGTATCGACGACCGTCGGGCGCACATAGCCGCACTCTTCAGCGATCTCTGCAAAGGAAGCGACGGCGTCCAGATAGCTGACACTGTTGGCCGTGGCGAGAATCTCTTCGCGGCTCTTTCCAAGCTCTATGCAAACCTGACGAAAGATGCCCGCCTCCAACTCTGAGATGCGCTCCTGCGCATTCATGACGAGCGATTCGTGCTCTTTCAGCTCAAGCGTGACGAAGCGTTCCGATTGCGCGAGCGTCTGCTTGCGCGTGTACTCAGCCGGAACCAGATGCAGGTTCGGGCGCGTCACTTCTATGAAGTGGCCGAACACCTTGTTGTAGCCAACGCGCAGGCTCTTGATACCTGTGCGTGCGCGCTCGCGCTGCTCCATCTCCGCCAGGTACGTCCTCCCGTCGCGCAACAGTGTGCGCAGGCGATCCAGCTCTTCAGAGAACCCGGCCCGAATCACGCCGACGTGCTCTGTGACGCGCCTCGGCAGCTCATCCGAGATAGCATTGCGGATCAGCCCAAGCGCCCTCTCGCACAAAGGTAAGGCGTCGAGAAGCTGTGCGAACCGCTTCACATCCCTTTGCAGCACGGCACGTACGCGCGGGACAGCTTCGAGGCTCTGCCCCAGCGCGAGCACCTCCTGCGCAGAAGCCATCCGCGCCCCGGTGCGCGCCGAGAGGCGTTCAAGATCGCGAATCGATTCCAGTGCGGCGCAAGCTTCGGCGCGCGCCTTGGCGTTGGTCTGAAACCATGCGACGTGTTCCTGACGCCGTGTGATCTCCGCCAGGTCTAAAAGTGGATGGCGCAGCCAGCGTCTAAGCGCGCGGCCACCCATCGCTGTGCGCGTCCGGTCAAGCGTCGAGAGAAGGGTCTCCTGCGCGCCCGTCCCCGTTTCGAATATCTCAAGGCTGCGCACGGTCTGCGCGTCGAGCATCATAAAGCTTTCCGTGCGATAGCTCGCCAGACGCGTCAATTGGTCTGTAGCCGCCGCCGCTTGCGTATCGCGCAGATAAGCGATGATCGCTCCGGCGGCTGTCGCGGCCAAAGGCCAGCGCGCCAGCCCGAAGGGCGCGAGCGTGCGCGCACGGAACTGTTCGAGAAGCTGACGCCGCGCGTTTTCATACGCGAAAGCCGTATCACGAAAGCGCGTGATGAATCCGGGCAGAGCCGCATCGGCGGCTGCGTTGCTCGTCACAGGCACGAGCACCTCCGAAGGCGCGATGCGTTGCAACTCCGAAATCGCCTGTGAAGCTTCAACCTCTGTCGCCGCGAAGCTTCCGGTCGTGACATCCGCATAAGCGATCCCGGCGCGCTTTCCGTCCGTCACGTAAGCCGCCAGGTAGTTATTCGCTTTGCTCTGGAGCAGGCCGGGTTCGAGCACCGTGCCGGGTGTCACGATGCGCACCACGTCGCGCTCGATCAGATTGCCTCCGCCTTCGCCCTTGACCGGAGTCGCTGAGAGCTGCTCGCAGATGGCGACGCGATGGCCGCGCGCGATGAGCGTCGCCAGGTGTCGCTCAAGACTGTGGTGGGGCACGCCCGCGAGCGGGACTCTGATGTTCTTGCCCATCGGCTTCGAGGTGAGCACGATGTCCAGCTCGCGCGCCAGAATGCGCGCATCGTCGTCGAAAGCTTCATAGAAATCGCCTATCCGATAGAGAAGGAGGTGGTCGCGGTGGCGACGTTTGATCTCCAGGTACTGTTTGCGAAGGGGCGTTGCCTGTGTCATCACTCGAAGATCATCGCGAGCAGGTCATCGACAGAGGTCAGCGCGCGGTGAAGTCTGTGCAACTGCTCGAAGCTCAGGATGGTCGTTACACTTCCGATCTCGTGAAAAGCACCTCGGCGCGCGAGGCTCATGCTCTTTTGCGCGCGATTCGTGTCGCGCTCGCTCGTGATGATGAGGAAAGGCTTTGAGCGTTGCGCTTCGTAAGCGCGCTTCAGCTTTGCCAGCGCGGCGTCGATGTTGCCCTTGTGCTGGACTTCGAAAACGTGGCTGAGGCGCGGGCTCATCTCATTTGTACGCCAGACCACATCGTAGTATTCAAACTCACTCTCGGCGTGATAGCCGAGCACACGCCCGATGTCCAGAAGCATCTGCTGCACGTCCGTATGCGAGAGCGCTTCTGTTCGCGGGAGAGCGTGCTCCGAATTGTCCGACAGCGAGAACGCCTGCCCCTCTTCCTCCGCACGCTTGCGCCCGGCGGTCGTGATGCTCCAATGCCCGCGCCGTCTCTCTATCTGGCGCTTATCGGAGAGCTCGCGCCCGGCGCGCTGCACAAGCCTCCGCCACTGGCTGCGATGTCCATCCTTGACGGCGCGGACTTCCCCTTCATCAAGCTGCGGGAAATAGCCGACAAGGCGATTATAAAGAAAGCGCACGTCTTCAACGCCGCCCGTCGCGACGAGCTCCTGAAGGATTGGCAGTTCGATCCGCGCGACGCCAGGATATGCCATCGCCTGAAGTTACCCGGAGGCTATCAGGATTACGAAAACAGAAGGCCGTAGGCGGTCAGCAGAAGGCAGCGAATGGCAGCCCTTTTAAGCACGATAGCCCTTTCGCCTTCGCGCTTTAACTTACAGGAGAACGGCGTAGCTCGGCAAGCCTGTGGTAGCTACCGGATGACGGAAACCTTGCTAGAGGGTACTGCCCATGAGACTCCGAAGTGGCGTCATTCAATAGACCGGCGACACAATCCTTGAGTGACGGCTTGCAGGTATTGTCTCAATATCTGCAACTGCGCCCTCCCCTGTGGTCTGGCTTATGGCCGTCGAGCGACACCTCATGGCCGCAAGGCAGACCGTCAGAGAGAGCGCGCGCGCAATCATAATCGCACCAAATTCAATCGCCATAGCAATAGGCAGAAAGAAAAGCAGAAGGCAGCGAGTTGAATGCTCCTCGCTGCCTTCTGCCATGCGGTCTACTGCCTTCTCTGCTACGCTGCTTGCGCGCTGCTTTCGGGCGCGAAGCAAGCGTTGATCTCATCGGCGTCGAGTGTGTCGCGCTCCATCAGACCTTCGACAAGTTGCGCAATCGAAGTGCGGCTCGCGTCCACCATCTCGCAGGCACGACACATCTGCGCGTTGATGATCTCGCTGGTCGCATGTTCGACGCGGTCGAGCAGCGCCTGGCTGCGCGGGTCTTCGGGTTTGCCCAGGTGGATCGGCCCAAGGGGACTCATGCCGAACTCCGCAACCATCTTGCGCGCGATTTCGACCGCCCGTTCGATGTCGTTGGATGCGCCCGCCGTCATCGTATCGAGAAGAAGCTGTTCGGCGGCGCGGCCACCCAGCAGCATGGCGATCTGATCTTCCAGATACTCGCGTTTCTTCATCAAGCGATCACGCTCCGGCAGAGACTGCGTCACGCCGAGTGCACGACCGCGCGGAAGGATCGAGACTTTGTGGATGGGGTCGCCGTTTTTAACGGCGAGGCCGACAGCGACGTGACCCGCTTCGTGAACGGCGGTTGCGTAGCGCTCATCCTCGTCCATCATGAAGCCATGCCGCTCAGCGCCCATCAGAATTTTATCGCGTGCATGTTCGACATGCTTGCGACCGATGGCGTCAGCGCCATCTCGCGTCGCCGCAATCGCCGCCTCGTTGAGCAAGTTAGCGAGATCAGCGCCGGAGAATCCGGGCGTGCCGCGCGCGATCCACTGTAGGTCGAGACCCGTTTCAAGTTGCAGACCGCGTGCATGCACCTTGAGGATTTCCTCACGCCCGCGCGCGTCCGCAAGGTTGACGGCAATCTCCCGGTCGAAACGGCCAGGACGCGTGAGCGCGCTATCTAGAATGTCCGGGCGATTGGTGGAGGCGATGATGATGACGCCGCTCAGTTGATCGAAGCCGTCCATTTCGACGAGCAACTGGTTGAGCGTTTGATCTTGATCGGCGGAGGCGGAATCGTTGCTGCGCCCGCGCTGGCGACCCAAGGCATCAACCTCGTCTATGAAGATAACGCAGGGCGAAAGCTTGCGGGCTTCAGCGAAGAGCCGCCGCACACGCGCCGCTCCTAAGCCCGCAAACTTCTCCTGAAAGCTTGAGCCCGAGACGGAAAGGAAAGGAGCGCCGGCTTCATTGGCTGCTGCTCGCGCGAGCATCGTCTTGCCTGTTCCCGGAGGGCCTGAGAGGAGGATGCCGCGCGGCGCGCGCCCGCCGAGCCGACCGAAGCGCGCAGGGTCGCGCAGGAAGTCAATCGTCTCCGCAAGCTCCGCCTTCGCCTCGTCAACGCCCGCCACGTCCTGGAAGTTGATCTTCTGGCCGCCGCTCTGATCGACCAGATTGAAGTTGCCGTTGCGCCCGCCCATGCTGGCATAGATGCGCCAGCCGACGAAAGCGAATGCGGCGAGCGTCAGGAGCGGGACGAGCCAGCCCATAGCGGTCGTCAAGGGACTGGGTCTGAGCGAAAGATAATCGACGGGCACATTGTTTTTGGCGAAGACATCTGCAATCTCCTGCTGCGCCGTGATGTTTGGCACCACAGCCTGCGAGATAGAGCCATCGCGCATGGTGACGCTCACCAGCTCGCCATCAATGCGCATCGCAGTCGCCGTCGAAGCTTCGCCAATGGCGCGCAACTCAGTGTAATTGATCTTCTTCACGACTGGCTGACGGCGCTGGTAGACGGTGTGGACGCTTGCGCCTGCCAGGAGCAGAAGCATTCCGAGGGCTGCGACGAAACTTAATTTCTGAGATTGGAGGATCGAACGGGGTAAAGGGGATGGCATAAACAGGTCTCCTGAGCGATGCGGCCTAAGAATATAGGGGAAGCCGCGCGCCGCTTACTTTACAATATTACAAAGAATCGGGGTTAGAGAACCATTACAACTACGAGGGAAGTGCCCACTGGAGGATTTGTATCTCCGAGGTTCCTTCGACCTGAGCGCGTTCGCCTGGTAGGACGCCGGGCCGCGAACGGCAATTAAAACTTTACCAGTCACCGGCCACAGAAGTCCAGCCTAAAATTAATCCTACTTGATTTACGTACCACATGTGGTCGCCGGTTTGCGCTCCAGGCCAGTTGCACGCTTCGCCTTGCCTTCGTTCCGATGAACAACCCGGCCTTCCGGTTGCAAACATCCCGTCAAAGAGAGGAGGCATTTATATCTTGCTCTAAATCGGGACACGCCGACAGCAACTGCGGTGGCATGTTTCCATACAAAACAGTGATTCAGGAACCTCTCTGGCCCACACCAAATGATCCAATCTTTGCATTAAACCCTTGGGCTATAGAGCTTTACCCAAGGTGTCGCGTCACGGAGCCCCCGTTGGCACAGACGTTGCTCAAGAGAGTGGTGCAGGCGGGTTCAAAGGGAACCGAAATGATTTGATTAGCGACGCTCAAAGAAGGAGAAGACGAAAATGTTGTGGACAATTCTTGTGGTGCTTTTGGTCTTGTGGTTGATCGGTGCTATTGGCGGTATTGGTGGCAGCTTGATTCACTTGCTGCTCGTCGTAGCGCTCATCGTTCTGGTGATCAATCTTCTCACAGGCCGTCGCACGGTCTAAGTTGATAGAATCCAACTGGAACGCAATTAACTACCAATCCGAAGAGAAAAGGGACGCGAGGCTTGCGATAAGCTTCGACGTCCCTTCGCTCGTTTTGGCGGCCTAAGCAGAGAGCGGTATCCCCTTCTGCAACGTGGCGTGCCATCTTTTCACTGTAAATCCACCAGGCGCACATTCAGAGCAGAGGTGATACGCCCGACAGGGTAGAGATTCATTTGCGCATCCCAGTAGGGCGAGCGCTCGTAAAAGAACTGTAGACGGGCGTTGGCGCTGGCGGCGAACTTCGGATCATTGACGAGGCGCTGCTCAAACTCGCGCTTTAAGCTTTCATCCTTCGCCATCATTTCACGCGCCAGTTTCTCCAGCACGTACCATTCACCATACTCTTTCTGTTCGAAGATCGGATTAAAGAATCCCCAGGCGACGAATGAATCGGGCGCTTCGGGTTCGAGCAGGTGCAGAGCAACCTGCGCCGCAGGCTGAGCCAGAGGGACGATCACAGAGTCTGCCGAGAAGGTTCTGCGCTCGCGCACAGGAGTTGTTTTGTAGCTCACCATGACGCGGCCTTCAAACGGCGCAGGAGCCCATTTGACTTCGCTGAAGCGATAGCTCTCGACCTCAAGGGTGGTGGACTCTGCGAGCCTCTGAAGTCGCAACCCCTGCGCAGCGAGCACATCTATAACGCTCGTCCATTGCTTCGGGATGACGTAATACAAGGGAGGTGCAACAGTGGCTGTGACGCGCGCATCGTCGTAGAGCGGCACGACCAAATCCACAGGCTTTGTCCCGAAGATGACTCGCACCGCCCCGGACACTTCGCTCAATTCGCGTCGCGACTCGACGCCTTTCAGTTGAAAAGGCACTGCCTTGTCGGTCAACTCAAAACGGAGAGGGAAGTGCCTGGACGCATCAAAGGTGCGCCCGCGCGAGACTGTCTCTTCATCGGCTGTGCGTACGGCGCGCAGCAGGCTCTGAGGATCGCGGTTCACCTCTTCGAGCATGAAGCGCAAGAGATCGTAGGTTCCGCGCACGCGCGAGCGATAATCCTTGAGCATGTGCGTCTCGATCAGGAGTCCCGGTCGATTGCGTAAAGGTGTATAGCCGGTGGCGAAGCGCGGCGTGCTGATGAAACTGTCGATCCCCTTCGTGAGGTCGCGGTTGTCGCGAAACTCAAGATAGGGAGCGAGCAGGTTGCCTTCCGATTCCGTCAATGGGACGACGCGCGCCAGCGCCGCCTTCATCCAGTCGCGCACAGGGGCGGGGGCATTCTCATGGTGCTCGTACTGGTAAGTCACGTTGTAGCGATAATCCGCGCCGTCCGTGACGTGGCAGTCTATGAAGAGATCAGGCTGCCATGCGTTCCACAGTCTGAGCCAGGCGCGCGTCTCGGGCGCGTCCGCTTTCATGTAATCGCGATTCAGATTGAGATTGGTCGCCGTCCCGCGCCAGCCAGACTCCGCCGGGCCGTTCTGATTGATGCGAGTGTAGGCTCCGAAACGCTCGTGCCCGTCTGTGCTGTAGATGGGAATGAAGAGTATGACGACCTTTTCGAGCAGGTGCGGACGCGTCTTTGTGATCGCAATATCACGAAGCAGCGCGAGCCCAGCATCTTTACCGTCAGGCTCGCCCGGATGTATGCAAGCCTGTATGAGCACGATTGCTTTGCCGGCGCTTCTCGCGGCTTCAGGCGTGAAGGTTTCTCCTTCTGAGGCAATGAGGAGCGGCATGTCGCGCCCTTCTCCGCTCTTTCCGAAACTGCTGTAGCGAATGAGAGGCGAGGCGGCGTCCAGCTTTTGACTGTAAGCAACTGTCTCAGCGTAGCGAGGCGTCTCGCGATAATCGGTCTTCTCGGCGTGTGTTTGCCATTCAGGCGGCGCGGTCGGTGTTGTGCTTTGTGCCATAGCAGTGAAGCGGAAAACAGAGATTGTAATTAACAGGATAATCGGCAGAGCGGCTAAAAGGCGCATCCGAATCTTCTCCATCGACCAGGGACAAGCGGGCGCGCCAGAGAAGCGAAACGGGCGCGCGGGCTGTAGTGGCGTCGGTGAGTAATATACGCTGCCCTCGCCGCATACTCAAAACAAGAGACAGTCATTCATGCCGACAGCGTTCGACGATGGCTTTCGCAAAATCAACATATTCGTCGATGGCGTCATCTTACCCCCGCCGTCAGGCTTTGCACCCGGAGGAACTGTCAGGCAAAATTGAGATTCATCTGCGTTCTAACTATCGTTAAAGACGGCTACAAATTGGACGAATGGGTTTAATGTCTTCTGAAAATATATATCGGCGCCTGATCGCCTGGACGCTCGTTGCGTCCTTCATTCTATCAGGTTCTATCCCTGTCTCTCTTACGCAGCGCCGCGCGCGCCGCAACGCGCCCGCCACAACCCACAGGACACCGCAATACAGGCAGCTTGAGGGCACGTCGCACCCGCGTCCACCGCGCACCTACGATGTTTTGAATTACACGATTCGGACGCGCTTTAACCCTTCGGGCAAGACCGTCTTTGGCGACGAGACGGTGACGCTCAAGCCTCTGGCCGCCGGTTTCAAATCCTTCGCGCTCGATGCGTCCGACATGGAAATTGAAGCCGTCACCCTCGCCGACACGGGCCAGAGCCTGAAGTGGACGCAGCCGCCCGAAAAGCTATCCATCAACCTGGATCGAGCGTACGCGCCAGTTGACACGATCAACGTCCGTATCAGGTATCGCGCCGTACCTGATCGCGGCCTCTATTTCATTCCGGTGAGACGCGGCAGCAGCGGTCGCTCACCGAGACCCGCGCAAATCTGGACGCAGGGCGAGCCCGAAGATAATCACCACTGGTTTCCCTGCTACGACTTCCCTGATGATAAGGCGACCAGCGAGCAGTACATCACGACCGCCGCGAACGAGGTCGCTATCTCTAACGGCACGCTCGTTGAAAAGAGGGACAACGCGGACGGGACGCACACGTTTCACTGGCTCATGGATCAGCCGCATTCCACCTATCTCATCTCGCTGGTCGTCGGCGACTATGCGAAGTTGACGGACACGTACAAGAACGTTTCCCTGGAATATTACACATATCCCGGAACTGAATCGGTTGCGCGCCCCGCTTTCTCAAAGACGCCTGAGATGATGGGGTGGTTCAGCCGCGTGCTCAATTACGAATATCCTTATGACAGGTATTCGCAGACAATCGTCGCCAACTTCATCTTCGGCGGCATGGAGAACATCACCGCCACGACGCACGCCGACACGGAAATCCTACGCTATGGAGAAGAAGACCTCGGTCAGGCCACAGAGAACCTGGTCTCACATGAGCTGGCACATTCCTGGTTCGGGAATCTAGTCACCACCAGAGACTGGGCCAATCTGTGGCTCAACGAAGGTTTCGCCACCTTCATGGAGGCCAGCTTCAAAGAGCATGAGCACGGGCGCGACGCTTATCTGGCAGAGTTGCGCGACGATGCCATCCTGTATTTTCAGGAAGACCCGTCGAAGTATCGCCGCCCCATCGTCTACGACCGTTACCGAGTGCCCGTCGATCTCTTCGACAGCACGCTCTATAAAAAGGGGGGCTTCATCGTTCACATGCTGCGCGAAACGGTCGGCGATGAGATATTCTGGAAGGCGCTCAACATCTACTTGAACGAGTACAAGTATCAAACGGTCGTGACCGCAGACCTACAGAGAGTCTTCGAGCGGACGAGCGGTCAAAAACTTGACTGGTTCTTCGATCAATGGGTCTACAAGGCCGGTTTCCCGGAGTTGCGCGTGCGCTCCATCTACAACCCTGCTTCGCGCCTCCTGACGCTCGATGTCAGGCAGACGCAGACGCCTGATCAGACAACGCCCGCCGTCTTTCGCCTCCCCGTCGAGATAGAACTGGCGACAGCGGCAACACGCGCACGCACAGAGCGCATCGAGATCAACCAGCGCGAGCAGCGTTTCACCTTCAAGCTGGATGGAAGACCGCTCATGATCCGCTTTGATAAGGGGGCGCGCACGTTGAAGAAGCTGGATTTTCCGCAATCGGCTGCCATGCTCTCATATCAACTCATTAACAGCAGCGATGCCGTTGGTCGTATAGAGGCCGCTGAAGCCCTGGATCGTATGATCGAGGAACAGGCGCGCAGAAGGGATACACCACCCCACCAGGATTTTGCAACATTCGTCCAGACAGGTACGGCTTTGACAGATCAGACGGTGGTCGCCGCATTACGCGAGGCGAGCGCCTGCGATTCATCCCACGATGTGCGCACGGCAGCGGCCCGCGCTCTAGCTCGTCTATATATCGGAGATGCTGTGGCTAATCCTTACAGTTAAGCTGCGCTTTTGACACGACAGGCTTCAGCGCAGGTCATGTTGGCAGG
Organism: Pyrinomonadaceae bacterium; assembly: GCA_036386415.1. Lineage (GTDB taxonomy): Bacteria > Acidobacteriota > Blastocatellia > Pyrinomonadales > Pyrinomonadaceae > DASVVT01. The sequence goes on along the minus strand of DASVVT010000051.1, from coordinate 84,858 downwards.
CGCGGCACTGCGCGCGGCGCTTCGCATTGAGCGTGCCGCAAGCGGCGCAGCGATTATACATCGTGCGCGCGAACCAGTTTGTGATGAGCGCGCTCAAGAGCAGGATGACGACCAGAACGGCGACGCTCAGTAAAGTTTCGATCAACTCTTATATCTATCCGTCAGGCTTTGTTGATAAGTCTGGCCGCGCTCGTACCCGCGACGGAAAGCATCCTCCGCGTATGAATCGCTGTAACGCTCGCGCAGGAAGGTGGCCGCCGTTTCGTAAGATCGAGAGCGCGCCTTCGGGTGCAATGCCGCCTCGAAGCCGCGCCGGTAGAGCGCCTCGTCCGTTTTGAAATCGCCGCCCTGCCCCGTGTACTCCTCTTCCTCCGCGTCACGCAGTCCGACCCACCAGCTTTCCCGCGCCGCGTCGAGGCTCTCTGCTCCGGCTTGTCCCAGCACCCCGCGCGCCGCCTCTCCCTGCGTATCATCATCCGCCACGGCGATGACGACCGCGCGACCGCGCCTCAGCGCATCTTCGTAAACGTACAACTCGTCATGCGGCAGACCAGCCGCGAGATTGTCTTCGACCGCGTCACCGGCGACCGCGCCCGCCGCCGCGCCGCCTACGCCCAGCAGAGCCGCGCCTAGAATTCCCGCAGCCAGCACAGGCCCGACGCCCGGCACGAAGAGGCTGGCTACGGCTGCGCCCATGTGCATGCCTCCGGCGACGCCCAGCGCTCCGCCGACCGCGCCGCCCAGCGCTTTACCCATGCCGGGCTGCTCCGTTTCCGTCGTGGGCACGGTGGCGTCCAGTTCTTCCTCTGACGTCCCCGGCGCGAGCAGGTTGATATGATCTTCGGGGATGCCGATTGAGCGCAGGTTGTTCACGGCGCGGCCAGCGTCCTCGTACGAGTTGAAAATTCCGGCGACGGTTCTCATGTGCAGTCTCCTTATGAATGTTCTGTAACTCTAGTCTTATACTTTTGTCGGTCTGTTCTTTCAAGCGCCCGCGTCGAAGACAGGTTTACTTATTGTCTAAAACATGCGACAACGAGCCCCTTTCAGGGGCTTTCCTACCTTCAAACAACCAATTGAGCAAACCGCTCGAGCATGTTAAAGTAATTCTGGCTCTCCTCAATATCGAAGGTTCAGACCAGCGGAGCGAAAGATGATCGAGATCATAGAGAAACATTGGCCCATGTCGGTTGGCGATGGTAAAGCCACGCGCAAGAAGAAGCCACGGCTGCTCGCCATCACGACGGATTGCTGCACGGGCTGTGCGGGTTCGCCCGCCTGCATTGAATACTGCCCGATTGAAGCCTGCATGTTCTGGATTCCCGATGAAGATCATCCGCCGTTCGGTCGGATCGAAGTCGATCCCAATCTCTGCATCGGCTGCCAGAAATGCATCAGCAAAGGGCCTGAGGGAGCGTTTCTCGACGGCTGCCCGTGGGACGCCATTGAAATGGTTCCGACAGACGAATGGGAAGCGGCTCATGGCATAGAGCTTTCGGACGCGCCGGTGGCGTAGGCGAGTCCCCTCTTACGTTTCGACTCAAGGTTTATCACCCACGCGGCTCTCGATGGCCTTAGCCGTCAGAGCCGCTTCTTCTTTCACCCGCTCTGGCATCCCTTCCACGCCCCTTGCGTAACGCTCTATGCCGGGTACGTCGTCTCTTTCGCCGACGACGTAGAGCGCCGCCAGCGCGTTCTCTACCGTATCGGCATCGGGCTCGATTGAAAGCAGATTGCCGCCCACAGCCAACTGCGCACCCTCGCGCGCCGCGATGCCGCTTATCTTGCCTGAGAGCGGGGCACGCACTTCATGTATTTGACCATCCCCTTGCCTGATCCGAGCCAGCAATGATCCCATCTTCACGGGCGAGCCTTCCGGCAGAACGCTGTTGATCGTGCCCTCGTAAGGGGCTGTCACGGTGTAGGGCTGCAACATCGAACGCAACTCCTGTCTGCCGCTCGAATCTTTGAATCTCACTAAGGCGGTCGCGGCATTACGGCGGACGATAGGCTCGCGGTCTGCCAGCAGGCGTAAGAGCGCAGCATGAAATTCTTCAGCTTGATTATCATGCCCCATCGCCCAGGCGACCGCCTGGCGTATCTCCATCGTGTTGCTCGCGGCGAGCGCGACGATCTGCGGATACCAGCGCTTGACGCTCGCGTCTCTCTTTTCGATGCGGTCAACGATCTGCGACAGCGCGTGCTGCACATGGCGCGGCTTTGCTTCGTCGACCAGATACTCTCCAATATCTTCATCCGAGAGCGTGCGCCCGAACCATGTTCCGTACCAGGCGAGAAACGGCACGATGATGAAAAGCGCGGCGAGGATCATGAGCGGCCAGGGCGAGCGACGCCGCACGTTTGATATATGGGCAGCAGCAGCAGTGGGGGCAGCAGACTGCTGCGAGTGGTTGCCGTTCTCTGAGGCCGGATTATGCAACGCTTGTCTCTACAGCTCCCATCAACGCGAAGGATAGATTTGGTACAACATTAGATAGACGATGACGCCCGTCACAGAGACGTAGAGCCACAAGGGGAAAGTCCAGCGGGCGATGCGCATGTGCTTCGCGAACTGCCCGCGCGCAGCCCTGTACAGAGTGATCCCGACGAAAGGAACGATGGCCGCCGCCAGAATGGTGTGCGAGATCAGTATGGCGAAGTAGACGGGTCGCACCAGTCCCTGCCCTGTGAAGCGCGTCGAGCCTTGATAGTAGTGATAGGTCAGATAGGAGACGAGAAAGAGCGTCGAGGTGATGAGCGCCGCGATCAGGCAGTTGCGATGCGCGATTACCTTGCGCCGCCGGATGAACAGGTAGCCCGTCAAGAGCAGCAGACCGCTCGTGCCATTCAAGATAGCGTTCAGGTGCGGCAGGGCGTAGACGTACTCCATAAGGCAGTCAGCAGTAAGCGGTCAGCAGTAAGCAGTCAGAGGCTAAACCTTTCTGCCCTCGGCATTCTCGCGCGCCACCCTCTTCCCTTCCGCAGTCAATGCATAGAAATCGTTGCCGCGCTCTTCCAGCAGACCTTCTTCGACGAGGCGCTCAACCGTATAGAGGACGGCCTTTCGCTCGTCAGGGTCGTTGCCGCCAGCCTCGAACAGCTCATGCAGGTCGAGCGTCTCTTTGTTCCAGTGCTCGAACATCCCGAGCACTCTCAAGCTCAGTGTATCCATCGCTTCATCCCGTGTGGTCGGCGCGCTCTTTGTGGCTTGCCATCAAGAGCGCGATGAAAAAAACGACGGCGGCGAACAGAGCTGTGATGGTAATCGACGTAGCGAAGCTCGCCACCTCTACCACCGCGCGTGGTTCTGACGCGTAGAGCGCCTGGCGCAGCGCCGCGACGCCGTAGGTGAGCGGGTTCAACCTCATCAGCCACCCGACCCAGGGTGAAGCGCCCGAGAATGGAAACAGCGCTCCCGACAGCAGCCACATCGGTATGAGCAGCAGGTTGACCAGCGCATGAAAGCCGTGCGTCGAATCCAATCGCCACGCGATACAAAAGCCGAGCGCGGTCAGGCCGAAGGCGATCAGGAACATGATCCCGAAGAGTTCAAATCCTCGCACCAGACCCGGCTTGATCCCGACCGTCGGAGCAAGCAGCAGGAAGAGCACGCCCTGCAACAGCGCGAGCGTCGTGCCGCCCATGACCTTGCCCATCACGAGGCTTGCGCGCGGCGCAGGCGAGACCAGCACAGAGAGCAGAAATCCCTCACGCCTGTCTTCGATGACCGACATCATGCAGAAGATAGAGGTGAAGAGCAGGATCAAGATGAGCGTGCCGGGAAAGAAATATTCGAGGTAGCCTCCACCACCACCACCACCATCGCCCGCGCCGCCCGCGCGAAAACTCCTCCCCAGCCCAGACCCTATCACCAGCCAGAAAACGAGAGGCGAGAGCAGCACGCCGACCCAGCGGCTCGGCTGGCGATAGAAACGCACCAGCTCGCGCCACCAAAGGGAAACCGCAGGCAACAGAAAACCCGCGCGCGCCGGTATGATGTCTCGATCCCTGGCGCTCTGCCCCCTTCGTCCGGCATGCGCAACCGGAACGGACGTTAATTCTGCTGGCGAATGATGCGACGACAAAACTACAACCCTTTCAAATCTAATGTACGACTTTTTTAATGTACACCTTTTTTGCGGCTGTGGCCGCCCGCGCTCTGCGGAAAGCCTCCGGCTTTCCGGCGCACGCCATCCTAACCCTCGGCGAGGCTACGCCTCGCGCATGGCAAGGCGCAGCCTTGCCGATAAAAAATAGGAGCGAAACGGAAAGGCAGAGCCTTTCCGCACAGCGCGGGCGGCCACAGCCGCAGCAGATAGCCTTCTTCAAAATCCTTTTCAAACTTCATCAGCCTCACTGACGAGGCTGCTCTATGAACTGATGGCCTGTGCGCCCGATGAACACATCTTCGAGCGTCGGCTTTGAGAGCGTCACAGCGTTGATCTCGCCCGGGAAGGCTTCAATCAACTCTGTGATGAACTCGTGCCCGCGCTCGCGCTCTATGCGCACAGTATCGCCGACGATTGAGGGCGAGCCGCCGAAGAGCGCGCGAATCTTCGCCTGCAAGCCTGCGGGATCATGGGTCTCGGCTGTGACGACATCGCCGCCGATCTCCGCTTTCAGCGCTGCCGGGGTGTCGAGGGCGACTGTTTTTCCTTCGTCCAGGAGCAGGATGCGCCCGCAGCTTTCAGCCTCTTCCATCGTATGCGTCGTCAGCATGACGGTGACGCCTTCCGATGCGCGCAAGCTCTCAAGATACTTCCAGAGGTCGTGGCGCGCGCCGATGTCGAGCCCGGTCGTCGGCTCGTCCAGGAGCAGGAGCGCCGGGCGATGAAGCATTGCCTTGGCGATCTCAACTCTGCGCCGCAAGCCTCCCGAAAGCTTCTCCGCGCGCTCGCGCGCACGTTCCGCGAGACCGAATAGCGCGAGCATCTCTTCCACGCGCGCACGCAAAGAGACACCGCCCAACCCGTAGAGATGCCCCTGATGACGCAGGTTTTCCGCGACCGTAAGCTTGCCGTCAACGCTCTGCGCTTGAAAGACCACTCCGATGCGGCGACGCACCTCGCGCGACTCACGCGCCACATCGAAACCGAAGACGCGCGCCGCGCCCTGCTGCGGTGCAAGCTGCGTCGAGAGGATGCGAAAAAGGGTCGTCTTGCCGCCGCCGTTAGGCCCCAGCAGACCGAAGACTTCCCCCGCCTGCACCTCAAAGCTCACGCGCTCAAGGGCCGTGCGCTCATTGTAGCGGTGCGTGAGGTTTTCAACCCGGACGACCACGTCACCCATATTATTTTCAACCCCGGCCACTTCCCAGAGATCAGTGCTTTCCCTTCTCAGCTTTCGGCGCGGCCTTCGGCTTTTCGGCGACCTCTTCGTAACCGCATCTCTCGCACTGCCATAGCGAGATCACAGCCTGTGGGTCGCCCGCGCTCTGATAGACGGCGCGGTCCGAAGGGATGATCTTACCGCCGCAGACGGGACACGCGCGCCCGCGAATGCTCTGCTTATCGAGCTTGAGAACAATGTTTTCTTCTTGGTCTGCCATGATGGTGTCAGTCAAAGTTTACCACTTCTTTTGAGAAAGGGCTGTGCCTGAAGAGGCAGGTAAGGGTGTCAATTCAGTCTCAGAGAGCGCACATAGTTAGTAGCCCCGGAGGGGCTAAGGCGTGCGACTTTCTGGCTCTAGCCTGCATGCGGCTTTTCCCGCCATGCGCGCGTCATTCGCTCCTCTTTGGGAGTCTCTCCCTGAGCCGCACGCAGGCGGTAGGCGACGATGAAGATCGCGCAGAACATAATCACGGGTGGGATGAGCAGGACAAGGATCGCCAGATTCAGACTATTGCCCGCGTCCCCCGAAGCCACCGCCGCCGCGCGGCACATGGCACACTGGGCGAAAGCAGGAGACGAGAGGAGCGCGACCGAAAGAGCCGCACACGCCGCAACTGAAACCTGTCTCCAGACGCGCTTCATGCTCCGATCAATGCCCCCCTTCGACTGCCGTTGCGCTGCCGCCTCCGTTGAACCTGTAGCGCAGAGCTGACGACCTGAAGCTATCAGGGAAGAAGACCAGGAGCAAGCAGACGCAGACGACCAGCATCGGGATGAGCGTGAGCACAAGGCTCAGCCGCTCGAATCTGAGGTGCATGAAGTAGGCGACGATGAGCGCAGCCTTAATCAGCGAGAGCCCGATCAGGATCGTCAGCATGATGTGCAGCGGCACATGTATGTATGCGAGAAAGACTTCCACCAGCGTGAGCCCGAGCAGCCAGCCCAGGATGGAGAGGAAAAGCCGCGTCGTGCCTTCAAAGTGTACCGGCACTAGATCAGCTTTCGGAGCGACACCTTCGCCGCCCGCACCCGGCATCTTCAGCATCCCGTTGGCGTGGAGCCACATCAGAGGGCTGACGAGAAAGATGAGCGCCATCATCAGACTAACCGCCATGATGAAGAGACTATCGATGGAGAGAAAAGTCCCCGCCATACTGATGTTGGCGATAGCGAAAATGATAAACCCGACGGCCAGAGCGAAGCTGATGAGGTTCAGAATGACATCCTCTTTCTTCGACAAATCTTTCACCCTGTCAACTAAGCGACTACTCATTGTGAGCGGCCTCCTCCTCTCTCAATTGCGGAATGCGGATTTCGGATTGCGGAATCAGCACTCTTGATCACCCCTTCCAGCATCCTCGCCCTCGCATCTCATTTAGCGCCAAAGTCGACCGAGAGCAGGTAGATTAAGGGGAAGACGAACATCCAGACCAGATCGACGAAGTGCCAGTAAAGCCCGGCGATCTCGACATCCTCATGCGTGTTGCGTCTGGCGCGCAGCGCAATCGCACCAAGGTAGAGGACGCCCGTCAGGACGTGGAACATGTGAAGTCCGGTGATGCCGAAGAAGGTTGCGCCAAAGAGCGGCGACGCCTGCGGCCAACGCTCAAGCCATTCGTGTGGCAGCGTCCATGGATAGAGCCCTTCATCCTTAATCAGGTGTCTCCACTCGTAGAGGTGGAGCACGAGAAATGCTAAACCGCCGAGCATCGTCAGCCCCAGCCAGACTCTGACTTTTTTGAAGTCGCGCCGCGCCGAAGCGGCAACGCCCATGACCATCGTGAAACTGGAAGAGAGCAGGCAGAGCGTCATCACGGTCGAGAAGATGATGCTCGGCGAGAACTTGAAAGGCGTAGGCCACTGGTCTGAAGAGGCGCGCACGTAGCTGTAACCGATGAGGAGCGCCGAGAACGTTAGCGCGTCCGAGACGATGAACAACCACATGCCGAGCTTTTTATGCCCGACGTGATAGGGGAGCGTCCCGCCGCTCCACTCAGTTGCCGTTAACTGATCCACATGAGCGTCCATGCTCACCTCCAGAAGAATAGGAGTAAGAAGAGATAGACCCAGAGCCCGTCCATGAAATGCCAGTAGATTCCGACCACGTCCGCCACGGCCTGTCGCTTCTCTTGCGCCACGCTCTTAACACCGGCTCGCTGCCAGGTGCGAAGCAGCAGGTAATCCAAGGCCAGAATCCCGCCCAACAGGTGTACGCCGTGAACGCCCGTCAGAACATAGAAGAAGGAGCTGTGCGGGTTGCTGTCTAGATAGATGCCCTGTGCGACCAGTTGCCGCCAGGCCAGAAGCTGCGTCGCGAGAAAGCCGATTCCTAAGAGCACCGTCAGAAGCAGCGCGCGGCTGTAGCCCTGTTCGCTTCCCTTCTTCAAAGAGCGGCGCGCCACCTCGAAACTTACGCTGCTCGCAAGGATCAAAGCGGTGCTCAGCCAGAGCAGCCCTGGCATCCAGAGCGGACGCCAGTCGTCCGACATCCCCGCGCGAACGATGTAGGCGCTCGTCAAGGCCGTGAACAGCATCAGGACAGAGCCGAGCGCGACCCACATACCTACTACGCCCGTGCGTATGCCTGGCGGCGCTGGAAGTCCGATCATACGGTCATCGCCCGCGACAGTTCTCATCATTTACTTACGACGCCTCATCTCCAGAGCAATAAGAGCAGGAACAGGAAGACCCATATTCCGTCCATGAAATGCCAGTAGAGCGCGACCACGTCGGCAGCCGTCTGCCGTCTCGCCCGCCCTTCTCTGTTGTATGACCTGCGGCGCGTCCACGTCAGCAGGTAAACCAGAGCCAGAATCCCGCCCAGCAGGTGGACGCCGTGAACGCCCGTCAAAAGATAGAAGAAGGAGCTATGCGGATTGCCCGCCAGGTAAACCCCTTGTGCGACCAGTTGCCGCCAGGCCAGAAGCTGCGAGCCTAAGAATCCCAGGCCGAGCAATAGCGTGAGCCAGAGCCAGGCCGAGTATCTGCCGTCATCCCCCTGCTTCAAAGAACGGCACGCCGCCCTCAATGTCAGGCTGCTCGTGACGATCAAAGCCGTACTCAACCAGAGCAGGTGCGGCAGCGCGAGCGAGCGGCGGCCATCCGTCGAGGCGATGACGATGTAGGCGCTCGCGAGCGCCGCAAACAGCATCAGGATCGAGCCGAGCGCGACCCACATCGCCAGCCGTGCCTTGACAGGCGACCGGAAGCGCGCACGATCATCTCTCCCACCGCCACCACCATTGCCTCCGCCACCGTTCCCGCCCGAGCCGTTCGGGGGAGGCGGAATGCTACCGAGCCCGATCTCCTTGCGCGTGACCCGCTCACGCTCAATGCTTGTGACCGTCCTGACCATTACCACTTGCTCTTTCGTGACCGAGAGGCGACGATTCAAAACCCGGATCAGGCTCCACCTGCATGACAAAATCGTTGGGCGCGCCCGGCACAGAATATTCGTATGCGCCTCGGTAAACGGTCGGCGGGATGCCTGCGAAGTTGTCATGCGGCGGCGGCGTCTCCGGCGTAGACCATTCGAGCGTCGTCGCCTCCCACGGGTTGTGGCCTGATCGCTTGCCCTTCCAGATGCTCCAGAAAAAGTTGAACCAGAAGACGAACTGGACGAGCGCCGTGATGATCGCTCCAATCGTCACGAGCACGACCAGCGGGTGCAAGGGCTCTAGAAACTTGTACTCTGTGAACTGCGAGTAGCGTCTGGGCATCCCGACGATGCCCATGATGTGCATCGGCATGAAGATCATGTAGACGCCTACGAAGGTGATCCAGAAATGGAATTTTCCGAGTCGTTCGTCCATCAGGCGGCCAAACATCTTCGGAAACCAGAAGTAGATTCCGGCGAACATGCCGAAGATCGCCGCCACGCCCATCACCAGATGAAAGTGCGCCAGCACGAAATAGGTGTCGTGCATCGACAGATCGAGCGTCGTCTGACCCAATACCAGACCCGTGATCCCGCCCGCCACGAAGAGCGAGACGAAGCCGATGGCAAAGAGCATCGGCGTGGTAAAGCGTATGCGCCCGCCCCACAGAGTTCCGAGCCAGTTGAAGGTCTTGATCGCAGAAGGCACGCCGATGGAAAGCGTCAGGATCGAGAAGGCCATTCCCGAATAGGGGCTCATCCCCGAAATGAACATGTGGTGTCCCCAGACGAAGAACCCCAGTAGCCCGATGCCGAACATCGCAAAGACCATCGCGCGATAGCCGAAGACGGGTTTTCGGGCGAAAGTCGAAAGGATGTGCGAGGTCGCGCCCATGCCGGGCAGGATCGCAATGTAGACCTCCGGGTGGCCGAAGAACCAGAATAGGTGCTGCCACAGAATGGGCGAGCCTCCCTTATGAGAGGTCAGCAGTTGATCGCTGACGACGAGCCCGCCCGGCAGGAAGAAGCTCGTGCCAGCCTGCCTGTCCAGCAGCAGCAGGATGCCTGCCGCGAGCAACACCGGAAACGCCAGGAGAGCGAGCACGGCGGTCGTAAACCATGACCAGCATGTGAGCGGCATGCGCATCAGAGACATTCCGCGCGTGCGCATGTTCAAAAGCGTCGTGATGAAATTGAGCGCGCCCAAGAGCGACCCCAGGCAGAAGATGGCGATGCTGATGATCCAGAGGGTCATCCCGGCGCCCTGTCCGGGTCCCGCGATCTTGCCCAGAGCGCTCAGGGGCGGGTATCCAGTCCACCCGCCTATCGGCCCCAGCGTTCCGCTTCCGCCGCCACCCAGCCACACGCCTAAAGCGGAAGCTCCGAGCGCCTGATTGCCCTCGAAAAATATCGCGGCGAGAATGACGACGAAGCCGACGAACGTCACCCAGAAGGAGAGCATGTTGAGCGTCGGAAAGGCCATGTCATCCGCGCCGATCTGGAGCGGGAGAAAGTAGTTGCCGAATCCGCCCTGCGGCGCGGTCGTCAGGACGAAGAAGACCATGATCGTGCCGTGCATCGTGACCAGCGAGAGATAGAACTCCGGCGACATGACGCCTCCGGGCGCGCCCGACGGAAAGAGCGTCTCCAGGATCGGCCAAGCGTGATCCGGCCACGTCAGTTTCAGTCGCATCAGCACAGACATCGTCATGCCGACGAGCACCGCAGTCATGGCGAGCAGGAGATACTGTATGCCGATCACCTTGTGATCGATGCTGAAGATGTATTTGCGTATAAAACTGGTGGGCGCAGGGTGGCGATGCACTTCGCCTCCGGCGTGCGCCCCATGAACAGTTTCCACCTCTGCCATCGCTTCGACTCCCCCCATCACATTGCGGATTGCAGAATGCGGATTGCGGATTGAAAGATTTCAGATTCAAGATTGCAGAAGCGCCAATCCGCAATCCGAATTCCGCAATCCGCAATCGGCCTACTGCTGGTACTTCTTGAGCAACTCGGTCATGCGCGTCTGAAACGGCCCTTGCGCCATAGACATTATCTCTGCGTACTCGCTCTCCGGGAGCACCAGCATATTACTCTTCATCTTGTAGTGAAGCTGCCCGCACAGCTCCGCGCAGGCCAGCTCATAGAGCCCCGGCTTGTTGGCCGTGAAATGGACGCGGATCGCCATGCCCGGCACGAGGTCCTGCTTGAAGCGCAGGGGCGGAACCCAGAAGCTATGCGTCACGTCCTTGGAGCGCAGGATCAACTCGACGGGGCGGTTTAAGGGGACGATCAGGGACGAGACCACAGCATCGTCTTTGGCGTTCGGGTCCTTGTCATCAAGGCCGACGAAGTTTAGTTCTGAATCACGTATCAGCGTCGGGTCTGTGCGCCCGAACGCGTTGTCCTTGCCGGGATAGTGGAAATTCCATTGGAACTGCTGGGCGACGACCTCGACGACAGCCGAGCCTGCTGGCGCATTCTGGAAGTGTAGCTGCGCCCAGACGCGCTGCCCCGCCACCGCGAGCCCTATAAAGATGAGCGCCGTGATGACCGTCCAGATCATCTCCAGACGATTGTTGCCGTGCGAATAGAGCGCGCGATCCGAAGCAGACCCCGTATCGCGGTAGCGCCAGACCATGTAACCCAGAGCAATCTGCGCGACGGCGAACGAGACGCCGACCACCAGGATGGTAATCATGAACTGGCGATCATAGGCCGGGCCATGCTCGGAGATGGGAGGCGGAAACCACCACCGCCCGCTCACGAACAACCACACGGACAAGAGCGTGATAAGCCAGATCAGTACCGCCAGTGCACGACCCATCAGTAATCTCCTAAGTCTGGAGTCTGGAATCTGGAGTCTGGGGTCAAAGGCCAAAAGTGATCTTCTTTTGACTCACGACTCCAGACTCCAGACTCCAGACCTATTTTTCTCACTGGTTTATGACCATCAATAAAAACAGCAGCGGCAGATAGAGCACCGAAGCGAGCAGGAGACGGCGCGCCTGTTGCCGCGAATGCGAAAGCGCCGCGCAGAGACTGCTGTAAAGGAAGAGCAGGCCGAGCGCGAGTGCGCCGAAAAAATAGACCGTACCGGCGAGGCCGATCATCGTCGGCAACAGGCTGACGGGCACGAGCATGAGCGTGTACATGACTATCTGCTGACCCGTCACGCGGCCTTCGGGCTCGACCACCGGCAACATCCTGATTCCGGCGCGCGCATAATCTTCTCTGTACATCCAGGCGATGGCGAGAAAGTGTGGGAACTGCCAGAGGAAAAGGATCGCAAAGAGTATCCATGCCTCGAGCGTGACGTGGCCGCGCGCCGCCGTCCAGCCCATCAAGGGCGGCATCGCTCCAGGGAACGCGCCGACCACGGTCGAGAGCGAGGTGCGCGTCTTGAGCGGCGTGTAGAGGAACAGGTAGCCCGCGATGATGGTCAACCCCAAAAGCGCCGTCAGAGGATTGACGAAGCGCGCCAGGTAAACCTCTGCGACAAGGGTCAATCCGACTCCGAAGATGAAAGCCTCTACCGGCATAAGCTTTCCCGCAGGCAAGGGACGTGACGCCGTGCGCCGCATCAGGCCGTCAAGGTCGCGTTCCATGTATTGATTGAGCGTCGCGATGCCTGAGGACAAGAGCGCGATGCCGATCATGGCGTGCATGAGCCGAGCGTAATCAAGCCCGCCCGTCGCCCCGAGGCAGAATCCGGCGGCGGCTGTCAGGACGATCAGAAAAGTGATGCGCGGCTTGGTCAGCTCAATGTAGCTGGCCGCCCGCTCGCGTGCAGTCAAACGCTCGCCTCGCGCCTCTGCGATAGCCCCCGGGTTCAGTTCTATAACGACATCGTTCATGAATAAAATATTCTTCAGCCTTCAGCGATCAGTTTGTCTTGTATTTCGGATTTGAAATTTGAGACTTCAAACTGCCGGCGGCCTTTCAAGATTCTCAGTGCGCGTAAGGTTATAAGAATGGTCGTCGCCAGCACGAGCGCGCCGCAGGCGACGTGAGCGACCGTGACGCTGACCATAGGATTGAGCGGCTGCGGATAGCCTGGCGAGTCCAGGCGCACGAGATATGCCGCCAACCCTAGCCCAAGCTGCACGAGCAGAAGCCCTCCGACGAGCATCGCGGGGCGCATCAGGTAAGGCTGCCCGCGATGGCGACTCAAGATCGTGCCCACTGTGCCACACAGAACCAGCGTGACCAGAAAAGCGCCGCCCAGGTGAGCGAGGAGCAGGCTCGTCGGGAGGTGCTCATCCCAGGCCGCAGAGTGGCGCAAGGTCGCGCCGATCACGAGTTGTAAAAAGACGGCCACGCTGGCCGCTCCGCAAAGGTAGCGCAGTGGCGGATGCCCCTCATCTTCAAGAAGCGGGCGAGGCGCGCTCCATCCCGGCGAAGTCAAGACGGAGAGGCTGACCATCAGGCAGAAGAACAACTGTGCCAGGCAGGCGTGCGCGGTCGAGACCGCGAGCGGCAACTGTAGAAGTACCGTGAGCCCGCCCAAAAGACCCTGCGCGATGACCGTCCCCAGAGCGGCGAGCCCCAGGCGGCGCACCCACAGGCGTGGCTCACTCTTCCACAACCAGATGTTCAAAATGATGGTGAGCATCCCGACGGAGGTCGCGATCATCCGGTGGCCGTGCTCGTAAAAGAGATTTCCGACCATGCGCGGGAAGACCTGCCCGTAAGAGAGCGGCCAGTCAGGCGCAGCCAGCCCCGCGCCATTGCTCGTCACCAGTGCGCCCGCCATGATCAGCACGAACGTCGCACCCGTCACCAGCAAGGTAAAACGATGAAGCCACAAACTCATAAGTTTTGAGTTTTCAGTTTACAGTTTTCAGATCAAAGCTCTTTCTGAAAACTGTAAACTGATCTTCTCAGTGGTGCGCCAACATGGGGATGTCGAGCGCGGGTAAAATTTCGAGCGAGCCGCCTCCGGCGGAAGCCGTGGCGGTCGAAGCGAACGCGAAATCTGCCGTCGCGGTGGCCTTATCGCCGACCGTGACCTCCGCAGTTTTCTCCCCGTACTTCTCGTGCCATGCGACGACAGTGTATTTGCCGGGCGGCACACCAGTAATCTCAAACGATCCGTCCTCCTTGGTGACGGCGAAGAACGGGTGCTTGAGCACGCCGACCCAGGCCTTCATCCAGGGATGCTGGTTACACTTGATGGGGATGAGCGTTTCGGCGCGCGTGAAAGACTTTTCGATGACGGGCGCGTTGGGCGGCTGCGATTGATTCCAGGCCGTGTTGCCCTTGGGCTGAACGTTCACGTTATGCGCCGTCGGGTCGCTGTTCTTGACCTGAAACTTCTGATTGGTCTGAATGCCCAGCACGTGCGGCTTGTAGTGGCAACCATCCTGATCCAGCACTACCGGCGTCGCGGGCGATGGGAACGAGAGGCCGCCGACCTTCTGCCCGTCCGCCAGTTGCCCTTCCTTGACGTAGACGAAGACGTATTCGATCTTCCCGTCTTTGACGACCACATCCTCTGCCACGGCGTTCGGGTTCTTAGAAGCGCAGGCCGGGTCTGCGTTCATGTCGATGGGTTTCGGCGCGGGCGCATCTCCGGTTAAAGAGGCCAGCCCTTTGATCGTCCCCTCATTACCTTTAGAGACATACGGCTTGCCCTGCGGCGCATCGGTCGTATTATCATTGGTCAACTCATCTTCATCCTCGTCACTGCGGCACGAAGAGCCGAGCGCGAGAAGCGACACGATAAGGATAAGCACCACCCAAAAGCGTGTGCGTTTAAGAAACATAATTTTTAAGCCTCCGCGATAAGTATAAAGCCTCAAAGCTTTTGAAGCACGCCGCGCCGGGTCGCACGCCGTTGGGCTGCGGTTAAAGCCCACCATGCGAGACGATGAGCCTGTCCCTGCGATCACGCATAGATAAGTGCTCGGCACGGTCAGGCTTTTTCCACGCTTGCTGACGGGCGCGCCCGTTTGTTTGGCGCTGCCTGTTGCGGCTCACGTTCGTCGTGCTGCTGCCGTTTGTAGCAGGCGTCTGCTCTTTCGGCGCAGGGGGTTGGCCGCTGGTCGGCGCGGGCGCGGTCGAAGCCAGGCGGCGCTGCTCATCCGGCGTCATCAGGAACATGTAGCGCACGAGCAGGTCTGCGTGGTCGCGATGATACTCATTGAAGCTTTCGGGCGTCGGGCCGCTGAAGACCCAGCGCTCCCCATCCTTCTTGAACAGGCCGGAAGGCATCGCCGTGCCCGGACTGATCTGCTGCGGGTCGAGCAGCCAGCGGAAGGTCCAGGCGGGCTTCAGGCGCTCGCCCGCCAGCAGGAAGTTCGGAGCCAGCGCCGTCTTGTCGTGCTCGGCTTCGCCCGTGATGTGACACTTCAGGCACGGCGCGCCCTGCGACGTAAAGAGCTGGCGCGCGAGCGTGCGCTCCTGCTCCGTGAGCGGCGCTAGCTCCTCCTTGATGTAGGGCTCCTGCTGTGACGACACGGCCATGAAGAAGCGCACAAGGGTTCGCAGCTCGTTGGGCGAAAAACTGAAGGTCGGCATACGCGCCTTCAAATAGGGGCGCACGCCGTTGCGATCCAGGCCGGGCTGCGGCTTGAGCTTTCCTTGATCGTTCGGCTTCTGTCCCGCGCTCTGGCTCTCGCCCCCCTGTTTTCCGTTCGCGTTTGTCCCTGGCGGAGGCTTCTGCCCTTCCGCGTACGGGGCGGCATTCGACTTCCCTGCGGACGGCGGGCTTCCCACAGTCTTATCGCTGCGTCCGGGTGCGGGCGCTCCCTGCTCGTCGCTCAGGGATGGGTCACGCAGGAAGCGCAGGAGCCAGTTCGGATCGACGCGCGCGCCTTCACTCGTCAGTTGCGGCGGCAGTTGATCCTTCCACTCGGCGCTCTGATAGAGAGGCAACTGCGAAAGCACTGACTTCTGCCCGACCTGTATGTTGTGACAGCCCATGCAGTTGTATTTCTTGACGACCCACCAGCCGTCCTGTATGGCTTTGCGGCGGTCGTCGGGCTTGTAGAAGAGCGAAGCGGGAACGTTTGCGCCTTCAAGGCCGACGCTGCCCAGGAGGAAGGTGGTCAGCGCGTTTCTCCATTCGGGAGTCACGTAAGGCTTCGGCATGCGGAGGCGGTCTTTCGCCTCTTTCTCTTTGCCGCGATCATAGATTGCAGGGTCTTCGATCTTGTGCTCGAAGAAGCCCTTGTGGTTGTACCAGTCTTCGTGCTTCCGATCAGGATGTAGGTTGAGCGGGTCTTTGCCATCTTCCGCATCCTTCGTGAGCAGTGCGAAGTCAAGGCGCTCGATGGGCGTAGAGCCCTCTGCGGTCAACTCCTTGCCGATGCGCTGCTCGTCCTCAAAGCCCTTGATCTCGTGGCATCCGGCGCAGCCGTACTGTTTGATCAGGGAGTACCCGGCCTCCTTCATCTTGGGATCATCCATGTAGGAGGCTTCGGGGTAGTTGCCCTGCCCGCCCAGGGAGAAGAGATAGGTGGCGATGTCGCGCGACTCCTGTTCCGTCAGACGGAAATTGGGCATCACGGTCATGTTCTGCACCTGAAGCTCAGCGCCATCGTTCGGACACTTGGAGTTCAATTCGGTATCGAAGACGAAGGGCAGGTTCTTCTTCTCGTAATCCTCGCGCGTCAGGTCGCGCTTCTCCTTCGGGCAATAGGGAGCCCAGCGCTCGCGCGGGTTGTGAATCCAGCGCACGACGTAATCGTAGCTGGCCTTTTCGCCGATGCGCTGTAGATTGGCGGCAAAGTCGCCGCCGACGCGCTGGTCGCCCTCACCAATCGAGTGGCAGGCCATACAACCCTTCGTCTCGAACAACTCCTTGCCCGCAGCGCCGTTGCCCTGCTGCTGCTCCGGCACTTTCCCGTCGAAGCTCTCCTGCCAGAGATAGGCGGCGATGGCCTTGCGCTCCTCGTCCGCGTGCGGGTCGCCAACCATCTGCGAATTGATGCGCCAGAAGGTAGGCATCTTCGTGCCAGGTCGAAACGCCTGCGGGTCTTTGAGCCATTCGGGAATCCATTCCTTGCGCAGTTTCAGGCGCACGTCCTTCAGGTTCGGGCCGACCTTCTTCTGATCCTGCATCAGGTACTTGCCCTGTATGCTCAACTGGTCGATGCGCGCGGCGAGCTGGCTGTTGGTGACGCGCAGGTATTCGGCGCGCGCCAGAAGCTTCTGCGCCTCCTCGTCGGAAACGTCGCCGATGGAGGCGCTGGCCTGCCTCGACTCGCGCTCGTTGGCGGCGATCTGCTCTTCGAGCTGCGTCATCATTTGTCGCGTGCTGGAGAGCGCGTCCGCTTCACGGTCGAAGCCTTCGTAGCGATGGCAGCCAACGCAGCCGCGATTCTGGAAGAGGTCTTTGCCGAGGTTCAAGGTGTCCGCGCCCTGGAGCACGCGGTCGTTGGAGTGGCACTGCTGGCAGCCCGCCTCCATGTTCTGCCTCTCGTGGAGCGGGTGCAGCCAGAATGGATTCTGGCCGTGCGCCTTGACCACGTCCGTCGTGGCGCGCCCGTTGCCGCCATGACAGCTCGAACATCCGAAACGATCAGGGCTGTGAATCTCCAAAAGCTCTCTCGAAGGGTGGCTCACGAAGGCGCGTGCGAGCGCATCCGGGTTTTTGCTCCTCGCAGACGCTTTCATGAAGGCCGGTGTCAACTGTAGACCGGCGGGCTCGCGCACGCCCAGATGGCAGGTCTCGCAGCGGTCGACGATGTTGGCCTCCGTGACGTTGATCTGCCGCATCGAATAGTCGAAATTCTCGTTCCTCTTGAGCAGGCTGTCGATGGCTTGCCTGGTCAACCCCGTGACGTTCTCTTTCAAGTAATCGTCGCGCTTCTTCGCCAGCTCGGTCGGCTCTTTGAGAAGCTCCGCTTTTTCCGTGAGCAGCCGGGTCTTTTGATCCTTCAGCTCGTTGTACTTATCCTCGATCTGCCTGTAATCCATCTCCTGCTTATCGGTCTTCCCTGAGCCGTCGTCGCGCGGCATGTAGACGGTGACTTTTTCCTGTCGTTTCTCGTCCGCCTTCTTGCGCAGGGAGTCCTTGCCGGATTTGTCAGCCGTTTCGATACGATAGTTGATGACTGTGATCTGCCCGCGCTGGTTCTGATAGGGGTCGGTGACAGCGTCGAGCTTGCGCTGGACGAGGGCGACCTCTTTATCTATCTCCTGGCGACGAGGATCGGTGCGCTGCTTGGCCGCCTCGGCCTCCTCACTGAGGCGCTTGTACTCTTCCGATTCGCGCACGTCCTGTTCCGTCTGACTGCTGCTCCGTTTGAGCCTCCTCAGCAAACGATTTTCGCGCTTGACGAACTCCTGCTGCACACCCTTCCAGCCGCGCTGCCCGTAAGCTTCATCGTAGAGCGCCCAGGCGAGCACGCCCGTCAAAAGCAGCGCGCAGATGAGCAGGATGCCGCTCGTCGAGCGGCTCGTGATCGGGTCTCGTACAGGAGCTTCCTGTTCCTTCTTGACAATCGATTCAGCGTCAGGAGAGTCAGCCACAGGTCTCTTTCCTCCGAAGGCCAAACTTTAGATATTGAACCAGGGCGTTACCCACACATACTTGATCGTCAGCGCCAGGCGCAAAAAGATTTTAACCGGCAGCGCGATCAAGATAGAGATGGCGAAGAATTGAAACGTCAGATACTGCAACAAACTCGTGCGCGCCAGGAGTTTGCGCTCGAACTCGTTTCTGGTCATCAACCAGTGCAGGAAGAGCCCGGCCAGCAGGTAGAACAGGCCGACCACTATCGCGCCGAAGATGATCTTGGCGGGCACGCTCGTGATGCCGAACAGCTCATGCAGGTCGCGGTTCTTATCGAAGACCACGGCGTTGTGATCCCAGGTCTGTCCAGGCCAGAACCAGATCCAACCCGGCCCACGTATGAACGTCCCTATGAAGATCAGCAGGATCCACATCAGCCAGCCCCAGCCGTACATGGCGAGCGCGAAACGCCGCTGCTTGATCGTGTAGTAGCCGTTGCCGAGCGGGTTTGAATCCACGTAAGGAAAGGCCATCAACCCGATCATGATGATCGAGGGCATGACGACGCCGGCGATCCACGGATCGAAATAGACGAGCATCTCCTGAAGCCCGAGAAAGTACCAGGGCGCTTTCGAGGGGTTCATCGTCAGGTTCGGATTGGCGGGCTCTTCGAGCGGCGCGTTCAAGGTGATCGACCAGACGAAGAGAATGACCGTCACGATCACGGCGGCGAGAAACTCTATACGCACCAGATAGGGCCAGACGTGAAGCTCACGCGCCCAGCCCGGTCGCCACGGCTCCACCTTGCGATGATGCGTCTTTGCCAGTTGCGGGTCTTGCTCAAGCCGGTCGATGAGGCGGTCGTTCTGATTCGCCTGACGAACTCCGAGCCACGTAAAGAAGGGCACGAGAAAGAGCATCGCCACGATGGGCACGTTGTCCGGGGCCGAAGTGATCTTCCAGAGCTGGTGCCAGTCCTGGACAGACCAGATGAACAGCCCCAGAACCAATACCGCCAGCACGAGCAACCCCAGCTTGATCTGCTTACGCCTTGAATTAAGCTCTGCCATATCTGACTATCTCCGCCTGAATGAAGAGGGATTTAAACGCAAAGGACGCTAAGAGCGCAAAGAAGGAACTCTCTGCGACCTTTGCGAACGTACTTTGCGCCCTCTGCGTTTAAATCCCTCTTCATTGAACTTCTCCGCCCCTCATTTTAGAGACGCTCTTACTTCTTCTTGATCGGCTTCATCTCGGATTCGAGCATCACGGGCGCAGGCCCGGAGATGCCCCCGTCCTTGCGTATGCGCCAGAAATGCACCGCCATAAAGATGGAGGCGACGAGCGGGATGCCTATGCAGTGCCAGATGTAGGAACGCAACAGGGCGTTAGCATCGACAATTGATCCGCCCAGAAGGCCGAAGCGCACATCGTTGAAGGGCGTCATCCCCAACTGCGGGCCAAAAGGCCCTTCGCTGCCGAACATAGGCGTGGCGCGCGCCATGTTCGTGCCGACCGTCACCGCCCAGAAGCCCAGTTGATCGTCGGGCAGCAGGTAGCCTGTAAAGGAGAGCAGCAGGGTCAGCACGAGCAGCACGACGCCGACGCACCAGTTGAACTCGCGCGGTCGCTTGTAGGAGCCCGTCAGCACGACGCGAAACATGTGCAGCCAGGTGGTGATGACCATCAGGTGCGCCGCCCAGCGATGCATGTTCCGAAGGAGCTTGCCGAAGGGAACGTCGTGCTCAAGATAAAGTATGTCGCGAAACGCCTGTACCTTGGTCGGGTGGTAGTAGAACATCAGGAGCACGCCCGTAAAAGTCAGGACGATGAAGAGATAGAAGGTGATGCCGCCCATCCCCCAGGTGAAGTTGTAGCGCACGGCGTCGCGGTTGATCTTCGCCGGATGCAGATGCAGAAAGACGTTCGAGAGGATCGCCAGGCTGCGATTGCGCGGGTCTGAGCGGTCGTGCGAGACGCGAAAGATAGACTTCCAGAGCTGCGTCTGTTGCGGGTCTTTGTAGGTCTTGGCCTCTTCGACGGCTCGCTCCTTGAGAGCCGTCCCCTCTTCCTTGACGCGCGCGATCAAGCTCGTCGCAGAAGTAGTGCTACTGCCGCCCTCTATCTGCTTCGTCTCTTTCTGGTCAGGACGTTCAGGTTCCATGACACTCCCCATTGCGGAATGCGGATTTCGGATTGCGGATTGAAAGATTCGAGATCATAAGCCCAGATTTTGAGGTTCGAGATTCCAGAAGCGCCAATCCGCATTCCGCATTCCGCAATCCGCAATTCCTCAAAGTGGTATATACGCCCCTGGCTCGTCAAACCTGTTTGTGCCGCCCTTCGGCCAATCATAAAGCCTGTTGATGTCAACGACGATCTGCCCTTCAGCATCAAGCTCGACGTGCGCGCGATCCATGGGGCGCGGCGCAGGCCCCTCGAAGTTGATGCCCTCGCTGTCGTAGCCTGAGCCGTGACACGGGCACTTGAACTTGTTCTCGCTGGACTTCCAGTCGGGCGTGCATCCGAGATGCGTGCAGCGCGCGTAGATCACGAAGAGGCGATCCGAAGTCTTATCCACCCAGATGCGATATTGCTGCTGGTACTTGGTGTCCACACCGATGGCGTAGTCGCTGGGGTAGCCGATGCGAAAGACGCTCGACGGCTCGAAGATGGCGCGCGGCAGAAAGAAGCGCAGGAACATCAGAAAGCTGGTCGCCAGAAATCCGGCGATACTCGCCCACACGATTCTGCGTCTCAGCTTGTTGACGGGCGGCTCGGTCGTGCTCTCGACCACCGCTCCCGCAGGACGGGCGGCGGGCTTCGGAATGCCACGGGCTACGGTCGCCGTCGGCGTGCTCGAAGCCTTGGCCGCGCCCGGTGCGACGCGCGCCGCAGGGGGCGTGCCCGCCGGAGTCTCCTTCGCGGGAGCCGCAGGTCTTGGAGTTGGCTTCGGGGGCGCAGTAGTAGTAGTAGCAGCAACGCCCGCCGGTGGAGCAGGAGGAGAAGCAGCCTTCGGTGGAGCGTCGCTCTTTGGCGAAGCGCCCTCAGTGGTTGTGGCTGCGCCGGTTGTCTGTGGCTGAGCGGCCTTCTCGTCCTCCGCTGGCGGAGTATCCTTGGTGCTCTCGACAGGTGGATCAGGGTTCTGTTGACTATCCACTCCAGCAGACCTCCCTTAAATATCCGGTCAATACGGCCAAAATGGTCGGGCAGAGCGACCGATAGACCCGTAGGGAGAGAGCCTTTGCGCAGATTATAGAACTCCCCACACCACAGGGATCACTCTCTGCGACCGTCTCCCTACATGTTATCGCGTTATCATGAAGAGCGCCGTGCCAGAAATAATTTATAATGTGGCTCGGTGCAGATATATATACTATTTTCGCACTTATGTGACAAGTTTAATTTTTACTACGAAATAACAATTATCGAGATCAAAAAGTCGAAGGCGTGCCGTTTCAAGAGGGTCTTCAGAAGATGGAAGCCGAATCAGTCCTGCCTACAAAAGCGCACGTCCGCCTCTACACACGACCGGGCTGTCATCTCTGTGAGGAGGCGAAGCAGGAGATACTGGCCGCCGATTGCGCGGATCAATACCTGCTGGAAGAGATCAACATTGATAGCGACCCCATGCTCCTCGAACGCTATCGCTACGAGATACCCGTCATCACCATCAACGGCCACAAGAGATTTAAATATCGGCTCACCGCCGATGAATTCAAGAAAGCGGTGAAAAGAAGTAGACAGTAGTCAGTAGACAGTAGAAACAAAAGCAACAACCCTGATTTTCTTGTCTACTGTCTACTGACTACTGTCTACTTGAAATTAAGCGCCTGTGCGGTCTCTTCAATGGCGGCGAACAGTTGCTCGCGCTCACGCTCGTCGGCTGTCTGGCGGTAGGCCGTTAATAACTCCTTGAGCGAGGCGAGGTCTTTGTACAGACCTGCATTCTCGATGGGCGGCGTCAGGTAGGAGATCAGCTCTGCGTAGGAGCGACGCTTGGCGATTGAGCCTTCCGAAGGGTTGTTGACGCTGTAGATGTAGATGTTCGGCAGCTCGCTGATTAAACGATCAGGCCAGCACTCGGCGGAAAGTCCGACCTGTTTGCCCGGCATAAACTCCATCGCCCCGTGTGTCCCCACATGGAGCACTGCGTCGGCGCGAAAGACCTTTTCGAGATAGGTGTAGAGAGCCATGAAGCCGTGATGCGGCGCGCCGCTCCTAGCCATCAGGAGGCGCAACGGATCACCTTCGTAACCGAAGCTGGGCTGCACGCCTAGAAACAGACGCCCGAGCTTAATGCCCTGAATCAGCAGCTCACCGCCGAAAGAGTTGATCTGGCCGGGGGCGCGTCCCCACTCCTTTTCTATCTCTTCAACGTAGGGACACAAGCGGCGGTACTCGTCCACCGTCATGTGATATGCGACGTTGGCCGTCGCACCGTAGCTCTCTGAATTTCCACCCATCAGCATCTCGCGCAAATGGTCTGCGTCCCGTGGCACTTCGACCGCGTATCCGTCCCGCTTCAACTCGCGTAACATTTCCCACACGCTCTCGAACACATCGAGGTCAGCCGCCGTGCCTATGTTTCCCTTGTTCGGGGGAAAACAGAAGACGAGCATCGCGAGGTTGATCTCTTCGCGTGCCGCCGTGCGCAGATGATTCCAGCGCTTCAGGCGTCGCGCCAACCGACGGCAGCGATCTTCCAGAGGCACAGGCTCGCAGCCGCCCGCAGGCATCCCGCCGTAGACGAAGCTTTCGGTCGCCCCGTCTATCTCAGGAATCGCCACCTGCATCCCCGCCTGCACAGCGTTCAACCCCACCCCGGACTCGCGCCAGGACTCAATCGTCTGCATATCCAGACTGACGACGGAGCGAAACGGGCGATTCAGCTCGCGCAGGAACTCTGTGGCCGCCTCGCTGTCATTCATCGCCGGGCCGCCCACGAAGCTGAACCCTGTCAAAGACACGATCTGGCTCACACGAGCATTGTCCGTGGTCAGTTGTCCGTGGTCAGTTGTTTCTGTGTTATCCGACTGATCCTTTATCTCTTGAGCGCGCCGGTTCCCGGCCACACGCAACGGACGACGGACGACGGACGACGGACGAGTCTTGATAAAAAACTTCTCGCACGCTTCGCGGTTGTCCATGAGCGTTGAGATGGCGGGCAGAACCGCGAGCCCTTCCGCTTCAATAGCGCGAATCAACCCGTCGTAATGCTGACGCGTATTGCTCACGATCTGCGGTCGCATCAAAAGCAGTCCAATCGTCTCCTCCGGCACAAGTTTGGGCAGGGAGCGCTTTCCAACGCGCCGCTCGTACCACTTGCGATACGCCGCGAAAGATTCGAATAGGGCGGGCGCGTCCGGATGATAGATGGCCGCCACGGGCATCGTCTCAGGCTGTAGGATTCGGACATCAGCCTTTGCCAGACGCCCGTCCGGCACGTAATGCTTGAGCGCGTACAACACCATCGAGGAGATGTTCGTCGGCGTCGGTTGCAGGAAGTAGCAGAAGAGATAGAGGTAATGCTTGATGTCGCGCAAGCGCCCCGTCCCCGGCACGAAACGCAACAGGGCGGGCAGGTGATCGACCAGCTTGAGATACTGCGTGTGGCTACGGCGCGACCCCTTTGCGCCGTGTGCTCGCGCCTGATCTCCCATCCAAGAGCCGACTCTGCTCACCAGTCGCCTTGCTCGTCCTGCTCCCTCACTTCTTTCCGCACTCTCTTCACCTAACGTTTGCGCTTCGCCCCTGACGGACTTGAACATCCGCCCGAAGTCGAGCCGCCCCATGCGCGTCCGGCGCATCAGGTCTGGCATGCAGTTGATGACGACCACAGCATGGTGCTGCGCCTTATATCTCTCCAGAAGGTCGAGCAGGCGCGTCGCGTTCTCCCCGTCCATGACATGAATAACGAAGACGACATCCGCCGCGCTCAGGTCGCTCTCAACCTCCCGCCACTCATCATCCGCCAGCGGCGCGCCGAAGTTGTACGCCGCGATGCGCAGCCCAAGCCCGTACTGACGATTGATCTCACGTTCCGCCTGCCTGAGCGGCGCGAGAAGACTTGAGCCAACATAAAGGACTGTAACGTTCATTTTCCGCATGGAGATTTAGACTGTCCACGAAATCACACGAAACAGCACGAAAAACAGTTCGTGTTATTTCGTGTGATTTCGTGGATTATATAACCAGCCTTTCCACTCAAGCTTTCCCTGGCTGCCAAAATTGAATAACAGCCCGACGCGTAATGCTGTCACCTTCAAGTAATTCAGCAACTGGGCAATATCTCTTCCAGAGAGACGATCAAGAGCTTTCAATTCCACAATGATCTGCTCGTAGCAGACTAAATCCGCAATGTACTCTCTCTTCAGTGGACGCCCCTTGTAAAAGACCATGAGATGTTTTGCGCCTCATAGGGAACATGGCGGTTCTGTAATTCAATTTCTAACGCCTCCTGATATACGGGCTCAAGAAAACCTATACCGAGTTGCCAGTAGACTTCCATCGCTGCCCCGACGATTACGAAGACCTCGTCCTTGAGGATCAACTCGGTCACAGTCACTTTCCTTCATGAGTTGCTTCAATAGTTAAGGAGGTGTAGGCTTTAGCATCATCACAAGCTATTGTCCACGAAACCACACGAAATAGCACGAAACAATTGTTTCTGCGCTTTGACGGATCATCACGTCACGCCTTCAAGCTGATCTTCGAGGCGAGCGAAAATCTCGCGCAGACGCTCGATCATCTCCGCTTCCGCAGCCCAGAAGCCGCGCCCCTCTGCTTCGAGCAGACGACCGACGAGCGAACGCGCCGAATGCGGGTTCAGATGGCGCAGGCGTGCGAGCATCTCTTCATCAAGAACATATGTCTTAGCCACCTCCGTATAGACCCAATCATCCACGGCATCGGTGGTCGCAGACCAGCCGAAGGTGTTGCTGATGTGGCTTTCGATCTCCGCGACGCCGCGAAAGCCATGCTCCAACATGCCCTCGTACCACTTCGGGTTGAGCGTCTTGGCGCGCGTCTCAAGCCGCACGGTCTCTTCCAGAGAACGCACCTTCGCGTTGGCCGAGAGAGCGTCCGCGAGATAGATGGCGGGGCGCACGCGCGCGCGTTTCTCAACCGCCTTCGAGACGCCGCCCAGATATTCAAAGTAATGATCTACGTCCGTGATGCCGATCTCGAAGGTGTCTATGTTCTGGTAGGCGGCCTCGACGCGCGTGAGCGCACGATCCATCGCCGCGCGCGCCTCGCGTCCCTCAAAAGTGCGCCCCTCTCGGTCACGCCCGTAGGCGAAGCACTTGCGCGTCACGAACAGGTCGCCGAGCGTCTCGTCCCTGTCCCACTGCGAGTCCATGACCATGAAGTTGACGTTTGTGCCGTAATTGCCCGGCGCGTTTGAGAAGACGCGCAGCGCCGCTTCGTCAAACGCGCAGCTATCCTCTTTCATCTGCTCAGAGACGTGCCGCCGGACGTAGTTCATCTCCGGCGGCTCGTCCAGTTGAGCGACCACGCGCACGGCCTTATCCAGCAGCGCCATCGTCGCGCCGAACAGGTCGCGGAAGATGCCCGAAACCGTCATCACCACATCGATGCGCGGGCGATTCAACCTTTCAAGCGGGATCACCTCAACGCTGGTCGCACGGTTCATCGCATCGCGAAGGGGGCGGACGCCGAGCAGCCACAGCGCCTGCGCCACTCCTTCACCCTGCGTCTTGATGTTGTCCAACCCCCACAAGACCAGTGCCATCGCGTGCGGGAAGCGTCCATGCTCTGCCCTGTGACGCTCAAGCAGGCGGTTGACGGCGCTTTCGGCGCGCGTGAAGGCGATCTCGGAGGGCACAGTGTAGGGATTGACGGCGTGCGTGTTGCGCCCCGTCGGCAGGATGTTAGGGTTCTGCACAATGTCCGCGCCCGGCCCCGGCTCTATATATTCGCCGCGCAGCGCACGCCGCAAAGCCTCCAGCTCGTTGTTGGTCTTGAGTTGTTCGGAAATCCTTTCGAGCAAGGCGAAGGTGGCGCGCGCATCCTCTGGCCGGACATGCGCCGCTTCCGCCAGCCACTCAATAGCCTCTCGCGCACCGCTCCTCATGAAAAGCTCTATCGCGGCGCACATTGTTTGATCAACCTGCTCGCGCTGGCGCATGCGCCTCTCCGCATGCTCGCCGTCTTTAACTAAAGTGGCATAGCTAGGAAAGCCTAACCCTTCGCTGATGAGATCAGGCAGGGCGCGGACACTTGCTTCCGGCCTGTCGAAAGATGCGACCACGCGCAGCATGTCCGCGCGCCCGCTCTCGTCCGTCACGCGCCCGAAAACATGCAGCCCCGTCGGGATCAAACGCTGCTCGATCTCCAACACCTGCTCGTAGAGAGCGAGCACGCGCCGGTCGCGCGCGCTTGCTGCGGACTCTTCTTCAGTTGCTATGCTTCGTGTCATCACGATCCTGGAAAACTGACACTCTCAATCAAACTGAGTATCAGCGCTTACCCTGTGCCTCTTGACTGAGCGCGGAGAGTTGTTCGCTCGCGACACTCAGGCCGGGGCCAAAGTATACGTAACGCCCGCCCAGAGCGCCCGCAAGCATCTGCCCTTCGCCTCTCGAAGTGAATCGATTTTGCGTGTCGATGACCACAGAAGCCACGCCCGCCCGCCGCAATGCCGCGCCGAGCCGTTCGATCTCCTCCTTGATCAAGTGAGCGCGCATGGTCTTGTCCCGCGTCTCGACGGCGCGCAACAGTGAGACGTTTGCGCGCCCGTCTGTGAAGAGCAGAAGAACTATCTCGTGCGCGCCCTGACGCGCCGCACGCCTGGCAATTTCAAGCGAGCTGAAGAGACCGGAGGCAAGCGGCGTCGAACCGCCGACGGAGAGCGCATCCAGCACGCGCCGCGCGCGCGCGACGCTGCGGGACGGCGGCAGGAGTACGCTGGCTGCCTCCGCGCGAAAGCTGACGATGGCGACCTGATCGCGCCTGACATATGAACGCTGAAGAAGATTAACCAGCGCCCCCTTGGCCTGATTGATGCGATTTAAGGCCATGCTGCCCGAAGCGTCAACGGTGAATATAAAGAGCGTGCCCTGCTTGCGCCTGAAGCGTTTGAAGCGCAGATCGTCTGCAACGATTGGTGTTGCGGGTTGCGCTTTACTGGTTGGCCTTTCTTTTCCATCACCCGACCCACGCCCCCCGCCCCCTGTTTTTCCAGCCGCCGCGCGCAGCGTTGCGTCGAGCGCGATTCTACCCTGCACGGACGGGGCGATGACGGCGCGAGCATAGCGACCGCGTTGTATGTTGTATGTGCTGCGGCGGCGGGAGGCGTCCCGTTCGTGACGCGCGGGTCGTGGTTGCGCCTGAGATCGTCCGTGCGCCTCAGGGTTTATTGCATCCAGCGCATTCTCCGGCAGTCGGGCGTCGAGTGCCGGGGCGGCGCTATGCTCGCGGCGACTGTCGCTTCTGCTGCGCTCCTCGCCCGTTATATCGCTGCCATTATCAGCACCTACGTTGCCAACGTCAGCGCCGCCGCTGTCTCCTGCAAAGTCCGTTGGTGGGAAACCCTCTCGCTCTCTCTCACGTTTCGAGCCTCCCTGTTTTCCAGAAGCTTCGTTCGGAGGGAAAAGATTTTCGAGCGCCTGTTCGATCTGCGCGCCGCCATCTGTCTGTTCGAGGGGGTCGCGGCGCAGGCGATGACGCAAAGACATCATCGCCACGCGGCGCACATCCTGTGCGGTCGCTTCCACACGTCCCTCGAAGGCGGCGAGCGCGCGTGCGGCGCGCGTGATCGTCAGCTCCCCGCGATGTCCGTCAACCCGTAGCTGTACGCAAAGCTCTGCGATGCGATGCAGAAGGCGGCGCGACGTCTGCACCTGGTGAACACGCTTGCGTGCGCGCGTGAGCCTTCGCCGCAAGCTCTCTTCGGCGGCTTCGAAGCGGGCGCTAAACGTGGCCGCATCACGCTCGAAAGCCTCGCAGGCGATGATGATCTCAACGCGCTCTTCGGCGCTGTTGGCGGTCAAGACTTCGACATGAAGGCCGAAGCGGTCTTGAAGCTGCGGGCGCAGCTCTCCCTCCTCAGGATTGCCTGAGCCGACGAGCACGAAGCGCGCCGGATGCTCTACGGAGATACCTTCACGTTCCACAGAATTGCGCCCCGTGACCGACACGTCGAGCAACAGATCGACCAGGTGATCTTCGAGCAGGTTCACCTCATCTA
Source organism: Pyrinomonadaceae bacterium (assembly GCA_036386415.1). Taxonomy (GTDB): domain Bacteria; phylum Acidobacteriota; class Blastocatellia; order Pyrinomonadales; family Pyrinomonadaceae; genus DASVVT01. The sequence continues at coordinate 56,472 of DASVVT010000051.1, read as the reverse complement.
TATAAAGGAAGCCGCGATTGGCGCGTGCCAGCAGACCCGGATCAAATGACTTGACGCCCTCTGTCAAAGCTCGCTCGATGTTGATCGTGCCGCACACGCGATCTTCGGTCGCGCCCAGCGGAAGGTCTACGACGGGGACGCGAGCGCGCACACGTGCCAGTCTACCAGCGGTAGTCAGACGCGCCAGGCAGTCTGCGCAGAGATTTGCGTGATCCAGCGGATCGCAGCCATACGGGCAATCACGCGCTTTCCAGATCGACGGCAGGAGGTCTGCGAGCGCACGCACGGCTGTCGATTTGCCCGTGCCGCGATGCCCCATGATGAGCACGCCGCCGATTGACGGCTCGATCACGTTCAGCAGCAATGCCAGCTTCATATCCTCCTGGCCGACAATCGCTGTGAAAGGATAGACCGTGGGCGGCGAGGCATGCGGCGGCAGCGATAGGCGCGGCGCGTTCGATTGCGTCCTGGCTGCGCGGCGACTCATCTTCCGCACCTCGACGCCGGCAGAATGGTGGCAATTCTGAGCGGATGCTGCTCATTATTCATCACAAAATGTGACACCGTTGACGCTCTTTGTTCCATTAATTAGGGTTTGCGCGTGGCTGGCTCGCGTGCCCGGCCTACAGGTTATGAGTAACAGGGTCGCGGCGCGCAGATTGCTTGCTTTCATGGGCTAGCCCAAAGGGTCGCGTGTGCGCGCCTCATCACGGCAGCATCTTTTTAGCTGAAAAGTCCGGAGACAGCAAGCCAAAGGAATGATGAATGCAGAATGAAAAGAAAGACAGTTCTGTTTTAATTCATCATTCCGCATTCCTCGTTCATCATTTCTTAACGTGGATGACAAAAGCAAACGGCTCGGTTATCATGAGGTCTCTGATTTCATCGTGCTGGCATCCTGGGCGTTGGTCATACGCCCACGGGCCAAAGCCGCATGAAGGCCCTGTGCCGCTCGACGAGCGTGAAACACTTTCCCGTGCATACATATTTACACTGATGTCTGCTATAGAAGAGACCAAACCGGACGCCAGTTTACGCCCCGCGCCGCGCGTGCGAACGGGCTCAAATGCATCTACGCTCCTGACGAAGTTGATGAGGCAGCTCAGCTCCGTGCGCCTCGGCGTCAGCCTGCTCGTACTGCTCGTCATCTTAAGCATGATCGGCATGCTCATCATGCAGCAGAATGTCGATGGGTTTGATAAATATTACGCGGCGCTGACGCCGTCGCAGAAACTTCTCTACGGCAGCCTCGGCTTCTTCGACATCTATCACGTCTGGTATTTCAACGCGCTGCTGCTCGTCCTCTCGCTCAACATCGTGCTGGCTTCGATAGATCGCTTCCCCGGAGCGTGGAGGTACATTTCGCGCCGCAAGCTGGAAGCCTCGCGTCCTTACATCATGAACCAGCCGCAGCATGCGACGATGATGCTCGAAGGCGAGAGCCGGAGCGCCGCCGCCGCTCGCATCGCGAGCGCGTGCCGGAGCGTGGGACTCAAACCTGTGGTAACGGAAAGGGAAGGGCGCACATACATCTTCGCAGAGCGCGGCGCATGGAATCGCCTGGGCGCATACGCCGTCCACGTCGCGCTCCTGACGATCTTCACGGGCGGCTTCCTGACGGCTCAGTTCGGACGCGACGGGCAGATGCCGCTTCAGCCCGGAGCGTCTTCATCGACGATGACGAACCTGGCTTTCGAGCTGGATCAGGTGAGGCGCGTGCCTGCGCCGCTCCCCTTCACCGTGACGTGCCTGGATATACAGCAGAAGCTGATCGAAAAGGACGGCTCGATTCAGGCCAACAATACTATCGACTGGCTGACGCGCATCAAGATCACGGACGAGTATGGCGAGCGGGAAGGGCTCGTCCATCTCAACGAGCCCTATGATTATCGCGGCTATCGTTTCTTTCAGGCGAGCTTCATCTCGTTCGGCATGGCGCGTCATATCACACTGCAACTGACGCCGACCACCGGAGGCGGAGCGCCGCAGCAGGTGACCATCAAGCGCGACGGCTCTGCGACGCTCGCCGACGGAACGAAGATCGCTTTTGAAGATTTCCAGCCCGATTTCATTCTCGGGCAGGGAGGCAAACCCGATTCACGGAGCGGGGAATATAATAAGCCTGCGGCCATCCTACAGGTCACGACGCCCTCGGGCGAACAGAAGCGCGCCTATGCTTTTCAGATGGAGTTGCCGGATGGAGCGCCCGTCGGAGCGCCCGTCGCGGGCTACAAGTTCAAGCTGGTGGATTTCGAGAAAGTCCCCTTGCAGCACGTCCTCGCGATTCAGAAAGACCCCGGTAAGATTCCCTTCTACGTGGGCGGCTTGATGTTGATCCTGATGCTCGGCGCAGTCTTTTTCTTCTCGCACCAGAGGGTCTGGGCGGTTATCGAAGAGGATGCGGAGGCGACAGGGAGCGCCGTAGCAGTGGCGCTCGGCGGCAACACGAACCGTAACAAGCTCGGTTTCGAGGATCGATTCAAGAAACTCGTGAAGGCAATCGTTGGATAAACCTCAAGAGGTACAGTAATCATGAGCGAAGTCTTACAACAACCACGTCTCGCACAGGAGAGCGATGATCTTCCATCGACGGGCATCCTGCGTTCCTATCTTCCGGCGATTCTGGCCGTCGTCGGCTCCTGCCTGATGGTCGGGTTGCGTATGCGTGTGGGCGGCGCGTCGTTCATCTCGGACGGCGCGCTGATGATGCTGGCGCTGGCCTGCTATCTGACGGCTGCCGTCTTTCACCTGACCAATCTTTACGCGCCGTCCGAGATGGCGCAGAAGGTTGGACTGTGGCTGGCAACCGCCGGAGTCTTCTTCAACCTGTCTAGCTGGGGCGTGCGATGGATCAACGCGCGCGATCATGAGCTGGCGATCATTCTCAATAACGGCGGCGAGATGCCCTGGTTCTTCCGCTACATTCCATTCGCCAACCTTTATGATCTGAGCCTCGCCTTCGCCTTCGGCGCGGGCATCACGACGCTTCTGATTGCGCATCGCAAGAGCTTCCGTTTTCTAGGCGCTCTCACCTTGCCGCTGGCATCCCTGATCCTGCTGCTGGCGCGCTTCATCGGCAACGAGTTCATCAACCTGCCGCCGATACTGGATTCCTACTGGCGACCGATTCACGTCGGCATCGCCTCGCTCTCGTACGGCGTCGCGCTGGTTTGCTTCGCCATCGCCGTGGTCTATCTCCTGAAGGACGGCGTGAAGACAGAAGCGATGGCGATCTGGTCGAGCATCTTCGCGCTCTCCGTGTTCGCCACCGTCAGCCGCTTCTCCGTTTTCACAAGCGGCGTCTACAGCGCCTCGACATTTCTTCCCGTGACGAGCGGACGCAGGCCGCTCCCCTTGCGCGTGGACATCCCGTTGGTCGGCCCGACCCTGATCGTGGCAGGGCTGCTGCTCGTCGGCGTCATCATCGCCTTCGGCATCTATCTGGCAAAGCAGGACGAGAAGGCGCGTCTGTGGGGACACCGTCTCTTGAAGCTCTCGCTGGTGACGCAGGCTTCGGCCATCGCGCTTCTGGTCTCCCAGGTCAAGACGATGACAGACCTCGTCTCGCGCATAGACCCGCGACAGTACGAGCGCTTCGGCGCGTGGATGGCCGAGCAGCAGGGCATGGACAAAGCCCAGATCGCACAACTCGGCGCGGATCAGTTGATACGCTCTTCCGAGCAGTTCGTGCAGCAAAGGGGCTCTCAGCTATTTTTGAGCCTCAACGCCAATCCGGTCGAGCTGGCCGCCCTGATTACGGCCTTCGCCGCCACGCTCTTCGTCATTCTCTTCAGCTTCCGCACCGAACGGCTGCGCGCGACTCTGCCGCCGCTAGAGAAACTGGACAGCCTGATGTACAAGACGGCGAGCGTGGCCTTTGCGATGCTGGCGATGCTGCTCATCACGGGCGCTGTCTGGGCTAACGAATCCTGGGGCAGATACTGGGGATGGGACTCGAAAGAGACCGGAGCGCTCGTCGCCTGGCTCACCTACGCGGCCTTCCTCCACACGCGCATCGCGCGCGGCTGGAGTGGCCGTCGCTCGGCATACTTCGCCCTCTTAGGCTTCCTACTCGTAATTTTCACCTACCTCGGAGTCAGCTACCTGCTGCCCGGGCTACATTCTTATGCGTAGTAGACAGTAGACAGTAGACAGTAGTCAGTAGAAAGAAAAGCCGAGGTACTGCTTTCTTTTCTACTGGCTACTGTCTACTGTCTACTGTCTACTTGATCATTATGTCCAAAGATAACGTTCTCTTCTCCATCATCGGCTTGCTGCTTGGCCTGATTATAGGTTTTCTTGTCACCAACTCTATTAACCAGAGCGGCGGCGGCGCGACGCGTTCACAGACAACGAAAGCAACGACACAGGCGTCGGAGCTTCCGCCGGATCATCCCGCCGTTCCTTCAAACGGAGTTGCCGATCAGCCGTCGCAGATGGCGCCAGCGGCTGTGACGGAGGCTATACAAAAGGCGCGCAACGAGCCGAACAACTTCGAGGCGCAGATGGAGGCCGCCGAGCTTTACTACAAGATTCGTCGCTATGACGAGGCGATAGAACTCCTCCTGCACGCCAACCAGCTTCGACCTGACAGCTACGAAGCTGTGGTCGCGCTCGGCAACACCTACTTCGACGCGGAGAAGTATAAAGAGGCCGAGCAGTGGTACATGGCGGCGCTGATTAAGAAGCCGGATGACATCAACGTTCGCACAGACCTCGGCCTCACCTTTCTCTTTCGTGAGCCGCCGGACATTGACCGCGCCATCAAGGATTTCCGCAAGTCTCTGGAGCTAGACCCGCGCCACGAGCAGACCCTACAGAACATCACCGTCGCGCTGACGAGAAAAGGCGACGCCAGGGAGGCCAAAGCCATGCTCGCCCGTCTAGAAGAGGTCAACCCCCAAAGTCCCGCCCTGACAAAGCTGCGCTCCGACCTTGAGCAGCTCAGCTCGTCTTCAAAATCGTCCCCACCTGATACAAGTAAGAAATCTAGAAAGTAGTTGTATTATTATATGCGGAGATAGAGGAATTTGATCTCTGGTGAACGTAATGCAACTGCACGAGATCATCTGGAAAGACAGGTTCATTGATAAAATCGAATCCAAGCATGGCGTGAGCACAGACGAAGTAGAGGAGATACTTTTCAGTAAGCCACATGTCCGTCGGGCACAAAAAGGGCGAGTGAAGGGTGAAGATTTATATGCAGCCTACGGTTAGACGACAGGCGGTCGGTATTTGATTATTTTCTTCATCCATAAAGAACAGACAGCAGCATTGCCCATTTCGGCTCGCGACATGACAGATTCGGAGCGGAGATATTATGAGCGACAATCAGAAGCAAGTTGACCCATTGCCGGAAGAGTTTCGCAGCGCCGAAGAAGCGGCGGAGTTTTGGGATACACATGACACAACTGATTATCCAGATAGTTTTGAAACCGTCACCGTCGAATCACAGCTCAAGCGTCGTCGCTATGAAGTGGAGATTGATGAAGACCTGATGCAAGCGCTTACAGAGCAAGCTCAGAAACGCGGTGTTGCTGTCAGCAAGTTGGTGAGCGATATGCTCAGGGAGAAAATTCGTCCGGCAGCGTAGCTTGACCGACTGCTGCTCATCGAAGCGCAATACTAAAATCGCGCCCTTCCCACCTGCCCTGTTCCGTCCAGTAGAAGGTGAACTTCAAGACCTCGCCCGTCTTAAATTCTCCCGGCTGAAATTCGCAGGCATACACGTCCAACCCTTCGTCCAGCAGTTCCGTATCGTTGACGGTGGCCCACTCGTTGGCCGTCCAGTGCAGACGCGCAGGCTCGGCTGTCTCTATGCGCAGAGGACGATTGGAGAGAGCCGCGCGAAGCTTATGATTAAAGAGCCATATTTGCAGGTCGCTCACGACTCCCTGCTCGACGTAGCGCCTGTAGACCGGTTCGATCAAGTCGAAGACAGCCCCGCCCTCGACCGAGCGCAGGAGCTTGATGTACTCGGCGTGCGCCCAGACGAGCGGCATCGCCGAACCCGTCGGGCGTCCGCAGTACATCTGTTTTTCTGGAATATCTATGGTATCCCAGACCTGTTCGGGGATCATCGCGCCGGAGTTGGCGAAGCACTCCATCGCCTTGATCAGGTCGCGGACATCGCGCCCGGAAGCCGCCTCGTAATGCGCACGCTCGCCTGTGAGCAGCGGCCAGGCGCGCCCGACACCCGTCCCGTCGAAAGCATCGCCGTTCGCCTTCTGCCCGTAGCCGTCGTGGTTGTAACGCAGCCAGCAGGGACCGCACGGCGTCTCTCGCTTTAGCACGGCGTCGTAGACGGAGACTGTTTTCAGCACGTGCTCATCCTGTGAAGCGCGCACCCCGTAGCGGACGAGTTCGAGAAAGCCGCCGTCGATGATGTTGTAAACGGGAAAGCCTGCCGCTTCGGCGGGAAGATTGTTGATATGCACGAAGCCCGTGTTCGGGTCGAAGTCCGTTTCAAGCGTCTCCGGATCAATCGCTTCAAGGCGCACGTAGTATTCACCGTGGCCGTCGAGCAAGTTGCCGCGCGTCGTGAATGTCCAGCGCTCGACGTTGGTAGCCCAGAGGTCTGCAATGCGCAGGCAGAGACGCTCGCACGGCGAATCATTGCGCGCGCGTGCCATCTCGGCGGTGCAGACCAGAGCCGCGATCTCCGCCGCGAGCGTCGAAGGCGAGATGCCGCCCTCCTCTTCCCAGCGCTCCTGCGGCGAGGCGGGGCCGCGCTTGATGAGGTAAGAAGCGCCCCGATGCACCATCGGATATGGATCAAAGCCGTCGAGCAGACCCAGGCTCTCAAGCCGCCACGCGAGCATCAAGGGCATAGCGACCTCATCCAGTTGAATCCCGCTCCAGAACGGGCGGCCATCGACCCAACAGTTCTGCGGCATGCCTCCGTCCGCAAACTGAATCTTCGCCAGATAACGCAGCACGCGAAGCGGGAGTTGTGTGTCTCCGGCGGCGAGCGCAGCCGTTGCCGCCTGGCACAGGTCGCGCGGCCACACCAGATGATAACCGCCTATGTCCTGATCGCCATGAATCTCGCCCCAGGGAATCGACAGCGACGCGCACAGCGCGCCCTCGTGACGGCGATCTTCATGCGCGCGCAAGACCATCGCGCTCGTGTAATAGGTTCTACCCCGGTCGCCACTTTCCGAGCTGAGGTCTATCAGAAGATCACAATAGCTGCGCCATGCGCCGACATATTCCTCGCGCGCCGCGCTCCAGCCGCGCGAGAGCGAGCCCTGTGCGGCACGCGCGGCTTCCTCGACCGATGCGCCGAAGCCTATGGCGAGCGTCCATTCGTGCTCATGCGAGAGATCAAGCTCGCCCGTGAGCGCGATGTTGCCGTTCGTCGCAGTCTCGAACTCCCAATCCATCTTCAGATTCTGGTGTAGATCAGTCCAACCGTCGCTCGCACCGACAAAGCCTACGGAGCGCTTGAGAAAGGGGACGGAGGCAAGGACAGCGAGCGCCGTCCCCGAACGCTGCGCGACCAGGCACTCGCGCCCGTCCACGTTCATGACACGCCCGGAATTATTCATCCCCTGGTTGCCCAGGTGCGGAGCGCAGAGCGCGTAGACGCTATAGCGCCGGGCTTCGGGTTGAAGCGCCTCGAAGCGTGTGCGGACGAGGACGACGGGCGCGCGCGGGTCTGTGATCGTCTCCTTGACGATGCGGTAGCGCGCGGCACGGTCGCTGTTGGTCTGGCGAAAGGCGAGCGCACGCTCATCCGCGTATTCAAGGTGATGATTTAGGTCGCGCTTCTCTTCATGAAAGAAGGTGCGCCCGTCTGTGACGAGGTATTGCGCGTCACGCGTGTTGGCCGCATCCACTCGCGGGAAATAGATCTCGTTGAGAATTCCGTAAGCGAGCGTGAACCAGACGGGCGACGCCTCCGAGAGAGCCGTGCCAATCCCCTCCTTAGAGCTTGAAGTCCATTTCGGCTCTATGCCCGGCTGCCCGAACGCCTCGCCTCCATTACCCACGATCCAGAACCTCCGAAAAGAAGTAGACAGTAGTCAGTAGACAGTAGCCAGTAGGAAAGAAAGAGCTTGGCACTTTGCTGTCTACTATGATTTAAAGGCTCCCCATCAAACGCATCAACTGCTTTTCTTTTCTACTGGCTACTGTCTACTGACTACTGTCTACTGCTCAATCGCCATTCGCACGACGTTCGTCATCGGCTGGCGCTCTACTTTTCCATCCTTGGTGGTGACGACGATCTGGCCGTTTTCGACCGTGACGCGGCGCACCGTGCTCATGTAGCGCTCGACACGCATGCCGTCTCTCGTCTCGATGATGAGTCGTGGGCCAGCTTCAGGCTGGGCGGTCGAAGATTCCGGTTGCGCCGTGGATGTAGCGCTCTCGGTTGGAGATGGCCTGGGACGCGCGCGTCCACGGCGCGTGGGTGGCCGACGCGTGCGAGTCGTTCTCGGTGGAGCGGGCTTCGCGGGCTCAGTCTCGGTGGTCGTCGGCGCGGCTGGCTCGGTCGTGGTCGTCGGCTCAGGCGCGTTGGTTGCGGTGGACGGCTCAGGCTCTCGCGTCGGAGTCTCCGTAGCGGGCGTCTCCGTCACGGGCTCGTCGATGCGCCCGCCGACTGAGCTGACGCGCCTGGCGTTTCGATCCGTGCGAGCCGTCAGGGTTGGAGTTTCTGTCTCCGGCGCGCTGCTCGCGGAAACAGGCAGGGGCTCGAAGGCTCCGCCGAATTTGATGTGGTAGCTGCCGGGGTCGTCGTTGGGCGTGCGCGCCTCGACGCGCAGGACGAGCGACTCGCGCTTTCTCAGGTAGATGCTCTTCGACGTGCTGGTCAAAAGCTCACCGGCATACATGCTGACCTTCGCCAGCGGGCGCAAGCTTCCGGCGACAAATATATCGACATCGCCATTGAGGTTCTTGCTGTCAACGGTCAAGACCAGATCGCCCTGCGTGCCCGTGAAAGCGTAAAAATATCTGGTCAGGCGCGGGTCGCCGACATCTCTGGGCGAGATGCTGCCGCTGATCTCGGTTGAGCCGATGGGCGTTGGAGCGTCTGCATCCGTTGACTGCGCTAGAGCCGGGACAGCCAGCATCAGCAGCAGCATCAGGGTTGTCGCCGACCAGAGCCCGCTGAATGTTTGACGTGGACGTAGCTTGGAGAGCGTTAGGTTGTTCATCAAAGCTCCTCGATGCTTGAACGAAAGCCGGTCAGCGGAAGAACCGGAGACTGGTAATCTTGAACGGCTGTCGTGGAATTCTACATGAAGTGTTTGGATGTTGCATCGTATTGTATAGTTGAGACGCGCGAAATTTTCGTGTCGATTCGGTCAGATGGTTACTCACGAGCGGAGATGATCCTCATGAAACGCTTTATGATGGTGGTCGATGACTTCTATGCAGACGCGGATGCGATTCGCCGTAAAGCTTTGAGGTTGCCCTACAGGGAACCCGAATCATTCGTCGGATGGAGAACCAGGGCGTACCAGCCACGCGGCATCAAGCAGAGGATCGAGAAGAAATTCAGGCTGCGCATCAAGTACTGGGAAGAAGACCTCGATGCGATAGAAGCCTGCAACGGAGTCTTCTTCAGCAGTTTCTCCGCTGGAAATCATGCCGAGAGGGTCGGCGTCCATTACGACTTGCCCGTCACCTGGGTCATGTTTATCGTCTACCTGACGCCTGGCGCGCCCTACGACGCGGGAACATCAATCTGGCAGCACCGTTCGACCGGCCTCATCACCAGGCCGACCGGAAAAGATGCCTTGCGTCTGGGGCTTCCACTTGAAAAGCTGGAAGAGATGCTGAATCGCGACACACACAACCGCAGGCGCTGGATGGAGATTGATCGCGTCGGAAACGTCTATAACCGCGCGGTGATGTTTCCCGGCGGCCTGCTCCATTCGGCGAGCAAGCACTTCGGCAGCAGCCTCAAGACGGGGCGCATCTACCAGTCGTTCCACTTCCCTGTGACATTCCTGGCTTGATTCAATGGGCGAAGATGAGCGCGGTGGGAAATTGAGAACTCACCAACGGACGACAGGGGAGAGATCAAAGCTGATACCAGGATGCAAACAAAAGAGGACGGGGGACGATCCACGAAGCAACACGAAATGACACGAAAGAGCCCCCCTCTGTTCGTGCCCTTTCGTGTTGCTTCGTGTCATTTCGTGGATCGTCGCTCGCCCTCTTTTAGTCTGCTGTCTGGTATGAGGTTTAAAATCTTAAATCTGTGCCTGACTTGCGTGTACCTCTCAGGTGTCTTGCGTTGGTGAACGGCCTCTAGCGATTTTTGCCGAGATAGTTTGATTGAGAGCCTGTGCCTGTCAACTTCTGGCCGCCTTGATCTTTGCCGTCAGTCTTCTTCTCCGAATAGACGTAGCTGTCACGCGCCTTCACGACCAGACCGGGCTGATTGACACGCACCTTGATCTGCCGCCTTTGACCGTTCTGACCCGCCAGTTTCGGGTAGTAGCCCAAACTGTACTGGCGTCTCAGCTCTTCTGCGACCCAGGTGAATGCCTGAGAGAGCCCCATGATGGTGTCGCCACGGTAGTAGCGCCCTCCCGTCCTATCCGCAAGGCCATGTAAATATTCTTTGGCGCGACGGTAATCGCCAGCGTTTGAGCCGCCGCCACCTCTGCCTCTACCACCGCCACCAGGCAGACGCGGGAACGGCAGGCCGAGAATGACACTGCCTCGCCCGCCAGGCAAAGGCAGGCGCTGTTGACCGCCGCCGAACCCTGCGTCCTCTGTGTCGTACGCCACGGGATAAATAAGCGCATCCAGTTCTTCAGCATCCCGTAGGGTGCTGTCGTACGAGGCGCGATGGCTCGTCGTGTCCACCCCGTCTGTGAAGAGGACGACCGCCTTGCGCCCGGAGATATTCTTGAGGTGCTTGTTGATGACGAGATCGACTGTATCATAGAGGCGCGTCCCACCTCCCGTGTGCGTGCGCCGGATGGCACGCGTCAGCTCCGTGCGATCATTGGTCGGCTGCGCCAGTACGTTGATGCTATCGTCGAAGGCGATGACCATCACGCGGTCTTCCGGCTTCAACTGATTAACGAAGCTGATGGCCGCGTCCTGAATATCTTCTAAGCGGAAGTTGGTCGAACGGCTGGTGTCTAACACCAGTGCGACGGTGAACGGCTGGTCTACGGTCGCGAAGTACGCGATTCTTTGCTCGACGCCGTCCTCGAAGATGCGGAAATCCTCGCGCCTGAGGTTGGGAACATATTTCCCGTTGCGATCCGCCACGTTGACCGGGACGGTCACGAGCGAGGTGTCAACCTTGATGACATCGCCTTCGAGCGTCTCGCCCTGCGCGTTCACTTCGGTATCAATCACATCATCGACTGAAGCATCTGCTCCAGCCTGGCCGGCAGTGGATGAACTTCTGTTATTCCTACCCTGATCAACGCGTGTGCGCCCTGACTGGGCGTATAGCATGGCTGGCGCTGAGGTCAGTGCGAATAGAAAAAGCAAGAGGGATAATAGCCATCTCATAAAGCTTAACTCCTTATGATAAAAGTGATGCCCGGGCGGCTATCGCTGGTTGCTTGTTAATTTAATCCCTTCGGCGAGAGTCTGACTTCTACGGTTCGGCGACTAACGCGTCAACAGCTTACGCAGCTTCATTCTCGCCTTGTGCAGTTGAGACTTCGTCGTACCCACAGAACAGTCCAGCATCAAACACGCCTGTAGTTGCTCAGGTAAATCTGCGCAAAGGCCAACATGTCGCCTTTGGCAGCCCTTCGAGCTGGCTCGTAGTCTGCTGAGGATGCGCCCCAGTCAATCTTCAAATGGGATGTGATACAGGGCGCGATCTGTAACGCTTCAATTTTTTGTCATTGGTCAGACGTTCATCTGGACGGCGCACTGGAAATAAAAATCGGGTAACTGCTTAAGCAAGCAATTACCCGACTGATTTTTTTCGCGACGACGGACAGATTCAACCCACACAGGTTGCCTCTCATCGGCGCGTTCGTTTTTGGTGGGGATGGTCAGACTCGAACTGACACGGCTTGCGCCACACGCCCCTCAAACGTGCGCGTCTACCAGTTCCGCCACATCCCCAAAAAATTGATTTATGGCGCGTGAATCTTCTTCGCGCAGGCGCACACATCATGCGCCCACTCACTTTACAAAGACCTAAAGGCTACTTCTTCGGCTGCGGCGGCGAACTCTTGCTCTCCGGGCTCTTGTCGGTTGACGGAGATGTCACGGTAGTCGCGGCAGCGTTGCTGTTCGTGCCCGTGTCCGCTGCCGCGTTGCTGTTACTTTGCGGCGCAGCGCCTTCCTGCGCGGGCGAAGCGGTTTCCACAGGGGCTGTCGTGGCCGCTGGCGAAGGCTGCGGCGCTGACGGCTCAGCCGGAGCCGACTGCAAGACAGAGCGCGTGCCCGTCAGTCCGGGCAGAGAGAGCATCAGGGCGATGAGCATGAAGAGGGCGGCGGCTCCGATGGTGATCTTGGCGAGCAGGGTCTGCGTTCCGCGCGGTCCGAAAGCCGTGCTGGAAACGCTGCTCGTAAAGAGCGCGCCAGCGTCAGCCTTGCCCGGCTGCAAGAGCACCGCGACGACGAGCACGATGCACGCCAGAATAAACAGCCCGTATAAGATATAGGTTAACAACTCTCCGACCTCAATTCAGTGAATAGTAGATAGATGAACCGCTTTTCTCTTCCCACTTGCTACTGACCATAGACTATTCACTGCCTGTTGTAATTAACAATCTGCGCGAAGCTATCAGCCTTGAGGCTTGCGCCGCCGACGAGCGCGCCGTCTATGTCCGGCTGCGCCATGAGTCCCGCGATGTTGTCGGGTTTGACGGAGCCGCCGTAGAGGACGCGCAAGCTCTGTGCAGCTTCCTGTGAATGCCGCTGCGCGAAAACGCGCCGGATAAACGCGTGCATCTCTTGCGCTTGCTCCGGCGTCGCAGTGCGTCCTGTGCCAATCGCCCAGACAGGCTCGTAAGCGACAATGATACGGGAGAGGTCTGAGGCTGTCAAACCGCTGAGACCGCCCGTTAACTGCCCGCTGACGACTTGTTCGGCGTTGCCCGCCTCGCGCTGCTCCAGGCTCTCACCGACGCACATAATGGCGTTCAAACCGGCGGAAAGCGCCGCTTGCGTCTTGCGGCTGACAAACGAATCTGACTCGCAATAGTATTGTCGCCGTTCGGAGTGGCCGATGATGACGTGCGTCGCGCCGACATCGCGGATCATACTTGCTGCGACCTCGCCCGTGTGCGCGCCGTGCTCGACTTCGGTCGAACAATCCTGCGCGGCAACGTGTATATTCGAGCCTTCAAGACGATCCGCGACAGACTTTAAAGCCGTGAACACCGGCGCGATCACTACCTCACAATGATTCACGTTCGCCACCAGCGGCTTCAAAGCGAGCGCCGTCTCGACCGACTCCGAGACCGTCTTATACATCTTCCAGTTTCCGGCAATGACAGGTTTTCTCATTGTTTGAACTAAAAATCTAAATCTTCGTCTTCTGTATCCAGTTTGATCTCTTGCGCCACAAGTTCTCGCCAAACCTGCAACACGCTTTCGTTTGCGCCTGATTTTTGAAATATTGCCAGGACTTCGCTCGTTTCACTTTTCAGTTCGGGAAATGTCAAAAGCAGAACGGCCAAATCACGCCAATCAGTGCCGGACTTGGGCTTTCCGCGTCGAGCATGATAAGAGACAACTTTGCTAGCAATCAGCTCAGCTGGCGACAGGACTTTAATGCCTTCAACCGTTCGTGTGTCGGGCAAATGCGCGACCGGTCTCACATCAGCCAAATGACGATTGCCTTTTTTTTGCACCTGGTAAATACGAAAGCCCTTGCCTTCGCCTACTTCACGCACCCGTACAGCGATATGAAATTTTTCGCTCAACAGCTCGCGTAACTCTTCAGCGAGCTCTTTAGCGCGAGGCGAAAGCAAGTCGATGTCTTGTGTCATGCGCGGCTCGTCAACATAAGCATTGACTGCCTGCGCGCCGAACACAGCGACATCATCACGCCCGCGCAAAAATTCAAGCACCGTCTCTTGAATCGTCGCCAATGGCAGTGGTTCACGCATCACAAACTCCCGAAACGTTAAAACCCCCGCATTGAACATAAAAGACAATCAACTCTTATTATTCAAAGCCGCGACGCCCGGCAATTCGTCGCCCGCAAGGAATTCGAGTGTCGCGCCGCCGCCCGTAGAGATGTGCGTGATGCGGTCTGCGACGCCAGCCTGTGTAATGGCCGCCACGGAATCCCCACCGCCGACGATAACGATTGCGCCATTGTCTGCGGCTTCGGCGACGGCGCGTGCCACTCCAATCGTTCCTTCGTCGAAAGGCTTCTCTTCAAAAACGCCCATCGGGCCATTCCAGATGATCGTCTTCGCCTCTTTCAGTGCGTTAGCAAAATGCGTGACCGTCTCCGCCCCTATGTCTAATCCGACGAGCCCGGCGTTGGTAAACTCTATGGGGATCGTCTTCCGGCTATGGAGCGGGTCGTAGCTGTCCACGACCTGATGATCCGTCGGCAGCAACAACTCCACGCCCGCTTCTTCGGCGCGCTTCCTGATCTCGCGCGCCGTCGCCAGCATATTATCTTCGACGAGAGATTTGCCGACGGTGAATCCTTCGGCCTTGAAGAAGGTGTAGGCCATCGCGCCGCCGATCAGGAGCTTATCGACATGGCGGTCTATGAGCGCGTTGATGACTGGAATCTTGTCCGACACTTTGGCTCCGCCGAGTATGGCGACGAAAGGATGGTCAGGATTGTGAAGCACGCGCCCCAGGTATTCCAGCTCCTTTTCCATCAGCAACCCGGCGGCAGCCTGCCTGACATGCTTTGTGATACCGGCGGTCGAAGCGTGCGCGCGGTGCGCCGCGCCGAAAGCGTCGTTGACGTAAACGTCGCAGAGGCTCGCCAACTGCCCGGCAAACGCGTCGTCGTTCTTCTCCTCTTCGGCATGGAAGCGCAGGTTTTCAAGCAGCAGAACGTCGCCTTCCCGGAGCGCGTCAACACTGGCTTTGACTTCATCGCCGATGCAGTCGTCTGCGAAAGCGACCGCTTTACCGAGGAGACCCGAGAGGTGTTCGGCGACGGGTCGCAGGCTGTACTCCTCCACGCGCTCGCCCTTTGGCCGCCCCAGATGCGAAGCGAGAATCACCCGCGCGCCATGCTCCGTAGCATATTGAATCGTCGGCAGCACCGCACGTATGCGCGTGTCGTCTTCAACCCTGCCCTCTTTAATCGGCACGTTAAAGTCAACGCGCACGAAGACGCGCTTCCCCTTCAGGTCAAGGTCTTTGATGGAAAGTTTTTCCATAGGAAAATGTGAGCGGTAAGCAGTGAGCAGTGAGCAGTAAAAGAAAGCAGACTGCTCACTGCTCACTGCTTACTAATTTTAAAGTCCTTTTCCTGCGATGTACTTGACGAGATCGCGGACGCGGCACGAGTAGCCCCATTCGTTGTCGTACCAGGAGAGCACCTTGACCATATTGCCGCCGATGACCTTTGTGTATTCGGCATCGACGATGGACGAATTGGGATTCTTGCGGTAATCGCTTGAGACCAGCGGCTCCTCGGAGAAGCCCAGGATGCCGCGCAGCTCTTCGTTGGCGGCGTCCTTGAGCGCCGTGTTGACATCTTCGGTGGTGGCATCTTTTTCCAGCTCCATCACCACGTCTACGAGCGAGACGTTGGGCGTCGGGACTCTTACGCTGATGCCGTCAAACTTGCCTTTCAACTCCGGCAGGACGAGGGCGACCGCCTTGGCCGCGCCGGTTGAAGTCGGGATCATAGAGAGCGCTGCGGCTCGCGCCCGTCGCAAATCCTTGTGCGGCAGGTCGAGCAGTTGCTGGTCGTTCGTATATGAGTGGATGGTCGTCATCTGTGCGGAACGAATGCCGAACTTCTCATGTATCACTTTGGCGACGGGCGCGAGGCAGTTGGTCGTGCAGGAAGCGTTGGAGATGACGTTGTGCTCGCGCGGATCGTACTTCTCTTCGTTGACGCCGAGCACGATGGTGATGTCCTCATTCTTGGCGGGCGCGGAGATGATCACCTTTTTGACTGTTCCGCGCAGGTGCTTCTTCGCGTCCTGGGCATTCGTGAAATGCCCCGTCGATTCGATGACGATCTCCGCGCCGACCGACTCCCAATCAATCGCCGCCGGGTCTCTTTCCGAGAAGACGCGAAACTCTTCCTGCTCCACGCGGATTCCGTTCTCTGTGGCCGTGATCTCGTGATCCAGGTTGCCGAGCACAGAATCGTACTTCAGAAGATGCGCGAGCGTTTTTGTGTCCGTCAGGTCGTTGACGGCCACGAAATCTATGTCTTTGTCGCCCAGGCTGGCGCGAAAAACGTTACGCCCGATGCGCCCGAAACCATTAATGCCGACTTTAACTGCCATTTCCTTCCTCCTCGCCTGACGTTTTCTGAGGCAGCGGGCTGCTCCGGTCGAGGCCGTCACCTAGGCGCTCTCATCCAACCCGCGACCAGGCACTCGTGCAGACCGGGAACATCCCGTGTATATTATTGTGGGAAAAGCGCTGCAATAAGAGAATAGGCAAGATAATGCGCGCTTCGCCTCACTGTCAAGCCAACAGGACAGCGGTCTGGAGATAAGAGAGGAGAGCCTGTTCTAAAAGCAGTTTACGGGCTCTGGCGGAGAGCATTGAGGCCCTGCGGCCTGCGGTTTTGTTGAAACTGTGCACCGATGCATGTCGTAGTACGATAGAGACCGTGCTGACCAGTGGCCTTGAAACGGACTCACGCGCGTGTTGCGCCCCAATTTTCAGCTCTTAATCCAAGGAGTCTTTAAGTTTGATGTCTACTAATCTTATGCGCCGGATCGTGCAGGCACTCACCTTTTCGCTCGTTTTAACGGGCGCGAGCCTGATCGCCCTGGCGCAGACACCCACGAGCACGCCCCCCATCAGCCCTACTCAGCAGGACGCGACGCGTCCCCCAGGCACGGAGCAGAACCAGCCCGTCCCGGAACAGGCGCGCCCCACGACGTCTGATCCGACAGCGCCTCCGGGCACAGAGCGACCTTCGCCCCAGGCCCCGCCTGGAACCAGTGTCACGCCGCAGCAGCAGACGCCTACGGGCACGCAACCTGTCCCCGGCGCTACTCCGACGCGCGTTCAGACCACGCCTTCGACCGGCCAGACAGACCAGCCCGCTCCTTCGACCGGGCAAGAGCCAGCAGAGCCTTCGCTCCCGGTCTTGCAGGTGAAGCCGCTGCCGCCTATGCCGTCCCTGACTCGATTGGGCGTGACGAGCGACAACACGATCACCATCAGCCTGAACGACGCCATCCGTCGTGCGCTCGAAAATAATAACGAGATCGAGGTGGCGCGTAATGATGTGCGCTTTGCGGAGACGACGCTGCGCGCGCTTGAGGGCATCTATGATCCGATCTTCACTTACAACCCGCAGATCAGCAATCTGGTGCAGTCGCAGCAGAGCACGCTTGGCGGCGCGTCGGGCAGCTCCGGCACGGTCGCGCAGACGGACATTCAGAACAACGCTTCAATAGACAAGTATTTCGGCAAAGGCGGCGGGCAGTACCAGTTCTTCTTTAACAACAATCGTCGCACCACCAACTCCGCCTTCAACCAGTTGAATCCGGTCTACTCTGCAAGCCTCGGCGTGACCTTTACGCAGCCCCTCTGGCGTAATCGCCGGATCGACAATAACCGGCGGCAGATACGCATCCAGCGCAAGCGCCTTGAGCAATCGGACGCAGACTTTCGCCGCCGCACCATAGATGTCATCGCGCAGGTGCAGCGCGCCTACTGGGACCTTGTGTTTGCCCTCAGAGACCAGCAGAACCGAATCTCGAATCTCAACCTGACGCGCGAGAACCTGCGTCGCGTAGAGGCTCAGATCGCCGCCGGAGCGACCGCCCCGCTTGAGCGTGCAGAGGTGCAGACAGAGCTTGCCAATCGCGAGTCTGACGTGCTGATCTCCTCACAGAGCGTTTCGATTGCAGAGAACAATCTCAAGCAGTTGATGCTGCGGGATGCTCAATCGAACGACTGGTCTGCGCAGATCACGCCGACAGACGAGCCGACATTCGACTCGACCCCCGTCAATCTCAACGACGCGCTCTCTGACGCGCGCGCGAATCGTCCAGAGCTGCGGCGGCTCACCCTGCAAAGAGACATCAACGACATAGACATCAACTTCTTCAAGAACCAGACCAAGCCGCGCGTTGATCTACAGGCGACGCTCGCCACGACGGGGCTCTCGGGCACGCCCGTGACCACCTTCGATCCCATTACGGGGCTCCCGGAGCCGAGCACCGTGCCGACGAATCTAGTCGGCGGCTACGCACGGACTGTCCGCAACCTGTTCAGCTTCGAGACGCGCAACGTCGTCGTCGGCGTCGTCATCCAGCTCCCCTTAAAGAACAGGACGGCGAAGGCGAATCTGGCCGGAGCGCGTATCCAGCGCACGCAACTGGAAGCCTCCACGCGCTCGCAGGAGCAAACCATAGAGGTGGAAGTGCGCAACGCCGCGCAGTCGGTCGAGACGGCGCGCCGCCGCGTGCTGACGGCGCGCGCCGCGCGTGAGAACGCCGAAATCCAACTGGCAGGCGAACAGCGGCTCTACCAGGTGGGACGCTCGACGACCTTCCTCCTCTTCCAGCGCGAGAACGCCCTGACCAACGCACGCAACCTTGAGCTGCGCGCCGAAACCGACTACAACAAGGCGCTCGCAGATTTGCAGCGCGCCACGTCAACCACACTCAGAGCCAACAACATCATCGTCGAAACTCCGACGGTTCCTTAAACAGACTCTCTTTCATACCCCTTCCCGCGCGCGGCGAGCCGATTCAAGTTGACGGCTCGCCGCGCGCACCATATAAGGGAAGAGGGATGAGGGATGAGGGATGAATAAGAAAAGCCGCTCTCTTTTTATTCATCCCTCATCCCTCCGCCCTCATCCCTTATGAAAATCACCGCCACGATCATCACTCTCAATGAAGCGGACAACATCGGCGCGGCATGCGAGTCTGTGTCGTGGGCTAACGAGATCGTGGTGGTGGATTCCGGCTCGACGGATGCGACCGTTGAGATTGCTCGTGAGTGCGGCGCGCGTGTCGTCATCAGAGAATGGCCTGGGTTCGCCGCGCAGAAACAGTTTGCCGCAGACTCGGCTACGCACGACTGGATTTTCAGTCTAGACGCGGACGAGCGCGTCTCTGATGAGCTGCGCCAATCAATCGAAGACCTGCTCTACACAAGCGAGTCGCAGCTCGCAGACGGCTATCGCATGGCGCGTCGCTCCTTCTACATGGGACGTTGGATCAAGGGTGGCGGCTGGTATCCGGATCATCAACTGCGTCTCTACAGAAGATCAAAGGGGCGCTGGGAGGGCGCCTACATACACGAGTCCGTCAAGATGGAAGAGGGCGCGCGCACGGAAAAGCTCGCGGGCGATATTCTGCATTACACCGTGCGCGGGGCATCCCATCACCATCGCATGATCGGCGAGCGTTACGCACCCTTGAGCGCGCGCCAGATGTTCGAGCAGGGGCGACGCACCACTCCGCTCAAGGTCGCCACAGCCGCACCCGCCGCCTTCACACGCAGCTACCTGCTCAAAGGCGGCTTTCGCGACGGCCTGGCCGGACTCGCCATCGCCAGCTTCGCCGCGCATCACGACTTTCTCAAGCATCTGTTGCTCTGGGAATTACAGAACAGTAAGAGAGAGGAGAATTAAACGCAGAGAACGCAAAGGGGGCGCGCAGAGGTCGCAGAGAAGATGAACTCCTTTGCGTCTTCCTGCTTCGCGCCCTTGGCGTTTAATTCTCCTCTTTTTAACGGCTCATCCCTTTTCGATGCGCAGGGTCGAAGATGGGAGAAGCTGACGCTGGGGCGGAATCCCGAAGGCGCGCGGTCGTGCCTGCGTCGTGATGACTTCGGCGAGCAGTTGATCTTCCATCTGACGGTGATCCCAGATGCGGTTGCCCTGATCGAAGATGGCGAAGAGAACCATGCCCGCATCGTCCGTGTAGACGATCCCGGCGATGCTCGCCATGCCTCCGTCAACCTCTGCCGTGAGCGTGCCCGTCTTGGCGATGACAGCGCCTTCGAGCGGCGTCCCCATCAGGCGGCGGCGGAGTGTGCCCGAATCATCGCTCGCCACGGGCATGATGTCTGCCGGTTCCAGTCCCTGTCGCTTCGTCTCTTCGACGAGCGCGCGAAGCACCATCAGCATCCCGCGCGGCGTCATGCGATTGTGCTCGCGCCCGGACACCCTGGCGATGGTCACTTGATCCGGCGGCAGGCGCACCTCATCTACCAGAAACTGCTGCACACCAACAGCCCCGCCAACGAGTGCGCCGACCCTTTCGGCGACGAAGTTACTGGAATGCGCGTTCATGTAGAGCAGCACGTCGCGCAGCTCATAGGTGCTCAGAGCGAACATCAGGCCGCTCACGGGTTCACCAGACAGTCCCGTGCGCGCGTCTCCAAGGTGCAGAGCTTTCAGCAGCCGCAACGCAGAATCTTCGGCAGACTCACTGTAGTTGAAGCAGAAATCCGGCGAGACGTTGAGATGACCATCTATGCGCTTGATGCCGCGCGCTCGCAGCTCGTTGCTGATGAGGCCAGCGGCCACGTCGCCGAACGTCGGATCATTTCCGATGACATAAAGCTGGCCGCGCAGCGTGCCTGCGTTATCGACCTCGCCTTCCGCATAGACGCGCGTGCGAAAGCGATAATCCGCGCCCAGTTTTTTGAGCGCGGCGAGCGAGGTCGCAAGCTTGACGAGCGATGCCGGGTTGAAGACCTGATCGGCGTTGTGCGAGGCGAAGAGACGATCATGACTGAGCGACTCGATCATCACACCGTGCTCTTCAGGCTCCTCGCCGCGCTCCGCATACCAGGAGGCGGCGTCGAATTCAGGCCTCCCCCCGCTCAGCTTCGACGCGGCGCTCGCCGCATCGTTCGACGAGATGAACGGCTCAGCCGGTGGCCTCGTGACAGACTCCTGATAGAGCGCATTCGGAATCAAACTGAGCGTGCCGATAATAATGATGCCGATCACCAACAGCACCAGCACCGATCTACGAGAATTTGATCGCTCCAAACGAATCATAGAAAAGCGAATGCGGAATGCGGAATGGAAAGAAGATCATCCACCCTGTGATTTAGGATTTTAATTCATCATTCCGCATTCCGCATTTGATTTGCAAACCGCACATGAAGCCGTATCATGCTTAATGGTCTCGGCGCGCGTCAAGTCCGACCTATCAATCAACAAAGCGCGCCGCCGGAGAGCGAAGGACACGCTTTGTTATGAATCTGGGCTACATTCTATTTCTGTTTGATGCGGCGCTCGGTCTGCCGCTGCCGTTAGCATGCGCCTTCGCAGCCGTCACGGGCGCGATCATCGGCAGCTTTCTCAACGTCGTAATTCATCGCCTGCCCCGCGAGGAATCGATTGTTTTCCCTAACTCGCGCTGCCCAGCGTGCGCGGCGGCGATTCACCCTCTGGACAACATACCAGTCCTCAGCTACCTGATTCTGCGTGGCCGCTGCCGCGCCTGCCGTGCGCGCATCTCTCCACGGTATCCCATAGTCGAAATCTTGACTGCCCTTCTCTACGCGCTCGTCTTTCTGCGCGACGGATTGACAGCCGCCCTGCCTTTCGACCTGGCGTTCGTGACGGCACTAATCGCGCTCATCTTTATAGATTACGACCACATGATCCTCCCGGACGCGATCACGTATCCGGGGATGATCTTCGCGCTCGTGGCTCGCCTGGCGATTCCGTATCTGATGGGAAGACCCTATTTTGAAGACCTGGAACAGCTCATGGGCGGCGTGCTCGCGGGGTGGCCTTTGTGGGCTGCGTCACTCTGTGGTGCGCTGCTCGGCGCTCTGGCGGGCGGCGGATCATTATGGCTGTTGGGTTGGGCCTGGGAGCGGCTGCGCGGGGTCGAAGCGATGGGGCTCGGCGACGTTAAGATGATGTTCATGGTCGGCGCTTACCTGGGCTGGCGCTTGACCGTCCTGACGATCTTTCTCGCAGTCCTCACGGGATCGCTGACGGGACTGCTTCTGATGCTCTATCGCCGCGAACGGAACATGCAGATGCTCTTGCCCTTCGGCATCTTTCTGGGCTTGGGCTCGCTCATCGCCCTGCTCTTCGGCGCACGGATCGTCAGTTGGTACGCGGGACAGTTTATAATTCAGTAGACAGTAGACAGTAGTCAGTAGTCAGTAGAAAAGAAAATCCGGTTGAAGAATTTGATACTGAGCCTTTAGTTCATAGTAGACAGCAAACGGTCACGGTCTGCTTTTTGTTCTACTGACTACTGGCTACTGTCTACTCCATCTTTATGCTTTACCGAAATCGAGCGCAGTTGGTGCTGGCCCTGGCGGGTGGCGTGACGTTGCTCGCCACGCTATTCGTCGTGGCGTTGGCAGCGTTTGCGCCTGCTTCTCCAGTCGGGCACAGGTCGATCCTGCTCGCGGTCTTCACGGGGACGCTCATCATCAGCCTCTTGAGCATACTGCTCTTGATGCGCTGGCTCTTGCGCCCGTATCGCCAGCTTGTCGGAGAGGCCGAGCGCGCGCCCGTCGCGTCGCGTCCGGCCAATGCGCGCAACGAGGCGGAGTTCGTTCTCGAGACTTTTCAATCCGTCATCGCGCAGCTTCAGGCGCAGCAACGCGAGCTTGAACGCTTGAGCGCGCAGGCGAGCGCGCGCGCGGCTTCTGCCGAAAAGTTTAGCGAGCGGATCGTCGCCAGCGTTCCCTCCGGCCTCGTCGCTTTCGACGCAGAGGGTCACGCCACAGTGGTCAATGCTCCGGCGCGCAACCTCATCGGAGCGGACGGCGACGCGGAAGGTCAGCACGTGCGCAGCCTCCTGCGTCACGCTCCCGTTCTGGCCGACATGGTCGAGCGTTGCCTGGGAACGGGCGAATTGTACCGGCGCGAAGAGGTCGCCGCCACAGGCGCAAATGGTCGTGTGCGACGCCTGGGCGCGACCGTCGCGCCGATTGAGATGGAGACAGAGCGCGGCGCGCGCGGGGCGCTCTGCCTGATTACAGACATCACGGAAGTGACGGAGCTGCGCGAGCAGGTCGCGCTCAAAAGAAACCTGGAGAGTCTGGGCGAGATGTCTGCGGGGCTGGCGCACGAATTCAAGAACTCGCTCGCCACGCTGCACGGCTACGCGCAGCTTTTTCAGAACCTCGACATGGATGAGCGAGGCCGTGCGGCTGCCTCGTCTCTGCTGCACGAAGTGCGCAGCCTCTCGGAGATGGTCACGGCCTTTCTCAACTTTGCGCGCCCGCAGCCGCTCGAACCCGTGGAGGTGTCGCTCAGCGAGATGGTCGAGGAATGCGCCGTGGAGCTTCGCGCCTTCTTTGAGGAGCGCTCGGTAGCTCTCAGTCTCGAAGGCGAGTTCCCCGAAATCCGCGCCGACGAGCGTATGCTGCGTCAGGCGCTGCTCAATCTACTGCGCAACGCAGCCGAAGCCATTGACGAGGAGAAGCGTGCGCGCCGCGTCCAGTTGCGCGGCTCAAGGAGCACTGATGCGAACGGAAAAGAGTGGGCTTTGATTGAGATCACGGACACGGGCGAAGGCATCCCTGTGCGCGACCTGCAACGCATCTTCATCCCCTTCTTCACCACCAAATCGAAGGGGCACGGCGTCGGCCTTGCGCTCGCGCACCGCGTCGTCACGGATCACGGCGGCACGCTCGCTGCCGCGAACTCGCCGGAAGGCGGCGCGGTCTTTACGATCAGGCTTCCGCTCTGATATCTGGACAGATTTTGAATTGTCCCGCCAGGGACGATAAATGTATCCAGAGCTAACGCCGCCACTATAAAGGTGTTGCTATTAGTCTCCCCCGACCAGCGTGAGGACAGAGATTTCCGGCGGGACGCGAAAGCGAACCGGAATCATGCTTGTGCCGATGCCGGGCGTGATGAACAGATGATGACCGGCCTCCTGTATGTGGCCTATCGCGTAACGCTCACCGTAGTGTGAAGGGACGATGCGCCTTCCAAAGAGCGGCAGGTTGACCTGCCCTCCGTGCGTGTGCCCGGCGATGGTTAAGATGACGCGCGATGGAATGTTCGGGAAGATGTCTGGATTGTGAGTCAACGCTATGACGGGCTCTTCATCAGAGACTTTTTCGAGCGTGCCTGCGATGTCTGGCGTGCGCGTCCACAGGTCTGCCAGCCCCACCACCCAGAGAGATCGGCCTTCCTGCTGAATCTGCGCCACATCATTTTCCAGCACTCGAATGCCTACACCATTAAAGGCACGCATCACACGCTCGCCGTCATACCACCAGTCGTGATTTCCGAGCACAGCGAAGACGCCGTACCGTGCGCGCAGCCCCTTCAACTTATCTGCGATCATCTCCGGTTCAACAAAGTGACCGCCGATCACGTCCTGAATCACGAAATCACCCGCGATCAGGATCAGGTCGGGCTTCTGCTCATTGGTTTTGGAAACGACCTGCCGCAGCTTCTCTTCATCTACATAGGGCGATCCGGCGTGTAAATCAGAGATGACGGCGAGCTTCAGGCTGGTAAGAGCGTGCGGCCATCCGGCCAGAACGATCCTCGTCTCGTTGACCACGAGCCTGTCCGGCTCTATCACGAACGCCCATAGCAGGAGCGACAGGCAACAGACGACGAGCGTGCCCGTCACGATGAGTGTTATCTTCTTCGTACGCCTGGAAACTGGCATAAAACGATTTTCTCTCTCTGCGCCCTCTGCGAATATCCTTTGCGCCCTTTGCGTTTAAAGAGGTGCTCTAAACGCAGAGAACGCAAAGGGGGACGCGCAAAGGGCGCAGAGACATCATTCCGGAAAATATTCACGCCAGCGACGCGTCACGAGTTCCGCTATGTCTGGTCGCACGACGAGTTCTGACGGATAGCCGGGCTTCATGCGCGCGTCTATGATGATGGGCGCGCGATAGGCCAGATGGTGACGTTGCACAGTCGTCTCCGCCGCATGAATATCCGAAGCGGGCTCAAAGCGCGTCCAGGTAGCCCACAGGAAATCTTCTGTGCTATGCGCCACGCTCGCATCGTCGTGCAGAATGACGAGCGGCCAATCCTTGAACGCTTCCTCGCGCGCCAGCCGCGCCGCCTGCCCTGCATCCTGCGCGTAAGGCAAGCCTTCGACGACCAGGCAGCCGCCGCAGAAGACCTCTGCACTTGAAACGCCAGCGGGCAGCACCCCGCGAAACTCGCGCGGCACGTCTCGCACAGCATCGCCGAGGCCGAGCAGGATGGCTTTGCTCCCTTCGTTGACCTTGCCGCTCGTGTAATCGAGCGTATCCATCGAAACGTTAGAGAAGATAAAGAGGTCGCGCTCCCAGCGTGCGCGCTTGAGCACATGCTCGAACAACGTTTTGAAGTCGCTCAAATCCTGAGGCGTGTCCGTCAGGATCAGAAACTTCGTGAGCGAGAGCTGGCCTTCACCGAGGATGCGGAAACCGGAGACGAGCGCCTCCCGACCGTAGCGCTCGCGCACCACAGCCGCGCAGAGCGAGTGGAAGCCTGTCTCGCCGTAAGTCCAGAGATCACGCACGCTCGGCATCACGAGCGGGAAGAGCGGCGACAGAAGTTTCTGCAAATAGTCGCCGATGAAGAAATCCTCCTGGCGCGGCTTGCCCACGACCGTGGCCGGATAGATCGCGTCGCGTCGATGGAAGACCGCCTCGACATGAAAGACGGGATAGTCGTGCTGCAAAGAGTAGTAGCCGTAATGGTCGCCGAACGGCCCTTCGGGTCTTCTCTCACGCGGCGGGACGTGCCCGCAGAGCGCGAACTCAGCCTCTGCGACAAGCCTGTGCCCGTCCGCCAGAGGATTCTTCGACATCCTCACCTTCTCTCCGGCCAGCACGGAGGCGAGCACCAGTTCCGGCACATCTTCCGGCAGCGGCGCGATTGCCGAAAGGATCAGGGCTGGCGGGCCTCCGAGGAACATCGTCACGGGCAGAGGCTGACCAACAGCTTCGGCCTCTTGATAGTGAAAGCCGCCTCCTTTGTGTATCTGCCAGTGGAGCCCTGTCGTCTGCGCGTCGTACCGCTGCATGCGATACATGCCCAGATTATGTTTGCCTGTGACGGGATGCTCCGTATAGACGAGCGGCAGCGTGAAGAAAGGCCCTCCGTCTTCCTGCCAGGTAGTCAGCACGGGCAGCTCATCCAGACGCGCCGGTTGATCCGTGACCTCAAGCACCGGCGCGCGTCGCACCGTTCGCGTGCCGAGCCTTAAAGCTTCGAGCGCCAACGCGCGATGCTTCCATAGCTCACCGGGGCGCGGCGGCAGCAGTGCCTGGGCGACGCGTACGGCTTCGCGCACCAGAGCTTCCGGCTTTTGACCGAAAGCCATTTCGATGCGACGCGGCGTGCCGAAAAGGTTTGTCACCACAGGGTAGCGGCTGCCCTTGACGCGCTTGAAGAGCAGGGCTGCCCCGCCGCTCTCGATGACACGGCGATGGACTTCGGCCAGCTCCAGATACGGATCAACTTCCGCCTCAATCGCGACGAGATCATTTTCGCGCGCGAGCAGGTCTAGAAAAGAGCGAAGGTTTCTGTGCATAAGGGAACAGTCTGGAGTCTTAAGTCCTGAGTCCGGAGTCAGACGCTGGTTTTTGACTTCAGACTCAAGACTATTATTGCTTGAGTATAACCTGCCAGGCGTCATTCCTGAGAGCGCTTTGCGAATGAAGGTTACGGAAGAGCCACAGCTCAACGCAGGTAGACACGGATCGGAAAGGTTGGTAAATCCGTGTCTACCTGCGTTGAGCTGTGGCCTAACCTTTATTCTGTTTTGGAGGCTTTAAGGCGAATCCTCTTCTTGTCCGCCGCCGACTCGTCGCGGGCGCGACGGGGCATCGGAGGGAGTCTGCGCGAGGCGTGCGTTGATCTCGCGTGCGGAAACTTGCGCGGCGCGTGCGACCTGCGGATCAAGCGCAGTCTTGTAAGAGTCGATGCGTTCCAATGTTTTGGCGTCGCCGGTGCGGGCGAACACTTCGAGCAGCCTGATGGTGGTCTTTGTGTTTGCGCCTTTGAGAAAGATGTAGAGCGGCTCCGGGCTATCCAGTTTCAAGAGGTAAGACTGCGCCTGCGCGTAGCGCGAGGAATCCAGAGCGCGGACGACCGCGTAGAGCGTCTCCGTCTTGCCCATGCGATAGAGCGCCCAGTCGAGTGCCAGCTTGACTCGCGAGTCTTTCTCTTGCAGACGATAGCCCTCAACGAGATGACGCCAGTCTGCGGCGGCCAGATCAGCCATCTCCTCAGCAGCACGCTGGCGCACGAGCGGATCGCGATTGAAGAGACGTTTCGCCGCATCGGCTGCCGCCGTGCTATTAGGCTTGCCATAGCCTTCATCATCACCAGACTGCGCCCTGACGCTTCCGCCCGTTAAGAACAGCAGGCAAAAGGCAGCAATCAATAGGCACAGAGAGTCGCTCAGTCTTTGCTGCCTACTGCTTTCTCTTCTTTCATCCCTCATCCCTTCGTTCATCCCTGCTTTTTGCGCAGCGTGGCGCTGTTGAGATCAAGCTCTTTTTCGGGGATCACTTCGACGCCGGGGAAACGCTTGCGCAGCTCGTCTAAGAACATCTTGGCGTTGCCGACGATGATGATGTTCGCGCCTTTGTTGTCGAGGCGTGTTCCGGCAAATTTCTGCACGTCGCCTGCCGAGATCGCCTGCACGCTGTTGAGATAACTGTTGATCTCGTCGAAGCTCAAACCGTAGAGAGCGAGCGAGCCGACCTGAGCGACGAGCCCGTCCGTGGTCTCAAGGTCGCGCGCGAAGTTGCCCATCAACGCGGCCTTGCGCGGGGTCAGCTCCGTGTCGGCGACCGTATCGCTCGCCAGCCGACCAAGCTCGTCTATCAGGAGCGAGGCGACGACGGCGCCCGACTCGTTCTTGGTCTGCGTGGCGGCATAAAAAGGGCCGATGCCGCGACGCACGTCGAGCGTGCTGGATGCGCCGTAGCTCAAGCCACGCTTGATACGTATCTCCTGGTTGAGCCGTGCGGAATAGCCGCCGCCGAGAACAGAGTTGGCGACGAGACCGCGAAAGTATTCAGGGTCTGTGCGCTTCAGGCCGGGGCGAGCGAGCACGACTGCCGCCTGCCCTGCGTGCTCCATGTCTATGACGACGACGCGCGGCTTCGCGTCAGCCGCCATTTCTTTAGAGACTTCCGTAGAAGGCTGAGGCGCTGGCGTAGTCGGTTTAGCCCAGTCGCCGAACAGGCGCTCGGCATGGTGGAAAGCATCTGTGGCCTTGATGTCGCCGCCGATGACGAGGATGGCATTGTCAGGCCGGTAATAGGTGCTATGCAGGCGCACTATATCGTCGCGCTTGATGCGTGCGATTGCTTCGGGCGTGCCCGCCGAAGGGTGACCATAGGGCGTATCACCGAAGATGACGCGGGACGCGACGAAGCGCGCGACCGTGCCCGGCTGGCTCATGGCGACGCTCAGGTCGTCCAGGCTCTGCTGCCGCAGGCGTTCGATCTCCTCTTCCTTGAAGGTGGGTCGCCGCACCACGTCCGAGAGAATTTCCATCGCGGGCTCGATGCGCGAGGCCATGATGGTGAGTGTGGCGTGCGAGGCGTCCCAACGTGCGCCGGATTCCAGTTGTCCGCCGAGGGCTTCGATGGCTTCGGCGATCTCCGGCGCGCTTCTGCGTTCAGTCCCCTTGGTCAGAAGCGTCGCGGTCATGTCGGCGAGTCCCGCCAGTTGTGGCGGGTCAACCTCGCTGCCATGTTTGATTAAGAGGCGCGCGGAGACCAGGGAGGAGCCCGGTCGTTCGACGACGACGACGCGCAGACCGTTCTTCAAGGTCTTCTCGACAGGCTTCGGGAATTGCACGGAGCGCGGCTGAGAGGGTGGCGGCGGCTGCTCCTGCTGCCCCTGTGAAGCGTTTGGTATCATGGCGATTGAGAGCGCGGCGAGCGCGAAAAGCGTGATGCTGCGATTGAACATTCCCGGCATAAGATTCATCTGCCCCCCTTATCAGAGTCAGGAGTCTGGAGTCTGGAGTCTGGAGTCGAAAGCTTAGCAGTTTGTCTTTGACTCCAGACTCCAGACTCCTGACTCGCCATCTTTTTATGTCGTTCGGCTTCGGGCAGGAAATGTATGACGACGCGATTCGTGTCGGAGAAATATTTCTTCATGACGCGCTGCACGTCTGCGGCGGTGACGGCTTGAATGCGCTCGATGTCTGTGTTGATGCGATTGGCGTCGCCCAGCAGGACGGCGGCTTCGCCAATCGCGAGCGCCTTGCCATTATTGGTCTCGCGCGAGAGCAGGCGGCTCGTGATGATCTGATTTTTGGCCTTCTCAAGCTCGGCGGCGGTAATGGGTGCGTCCTGCATGCGCTTGAGTTCGGTAAGCATCCCGCGCTCTGTGTCTTCCGGCTTTTTGCCGCTTGCCAGGATAGCCATGATCCTGAAGAGGCTGATGTCCTCGCGCGGGTCTACGTCGGCGCGTACGTCCTGAGCTATCTGCTGCTCGTAGACGAGCGAGCGGTAGAGACGCGACGAGTCGCCCTGCCCGAGAACCGTTTCGGCGACGCGCAGCGCGAAGATGTCATCGCTCGCCTGCGGTGGAGCGAGGTAGGTGATGGCGACGGCAGGCAGCGGCGCGTGCTCGCCGTAATCCACAAAGCGGCGCTCGCTGGTGCGCTCAGGCTCTTTGACATTGACGCGCGGCAGCGGCTTGTCCGGCTTCGGGATACGCGCCATGTACTTATCAACCCAGGCATCGAGCTGTTTTTGATCGAAGTCGCCCGCGACGACGAGCGTCGCATTGTCGGGTCGATAGTAGGTCGCGTGGAAGGAGCGCACGTCTTCAATGGTCGCCGCGTTCAGCTCCTCTATGTTGCCGATGCCGGGACGCCTGTACGGGTGCGTCGTGAAAGATTTTTGCTCGATGAGCAGACGGAATTTGCCGTAGGGCGGCGTGACGTAGCTCTGGCGAAACTCCTCTTTGACCACATCGCGCTCGGATTTGAAGTTGGCGTCATCGACGTTGAGCGAGGCCAGGCGGTCGGCTTCAGCCCACAGAAGCGTCTCCAGGTAATTTGAGGGCACGACCTCATGGTAAACGGTCACGTCGTCGGCGGTGAAGGCATTGTTGTAGCCGCCGACATCCTCCGTCAGACGATCCAACATCTCGGATTTCATGTTCTTGGTGCTCTTGAACATGATGTGCTCGAAGAGATGCGCGAAACCGCTGCGCCCCTCAGGGTCGTCTTTCGAGCCGACGTGATACCAGACCTGTATGGCGACGGTCGGGCTCGAATGGTCTTCAATGCTGTAGACCTTCATCCCGTTGGCGAGCGTGCGTTCTTTATAGTTCATCTTCGGCAGTCGGGTTTGCGCGTGAGCCGTGGGCAGCCTGAGCGCTGTGCAGGCAACCATCAGGGCGCAGAGAAAGATCAGGAAGATAGAGTTACGAAGCATTCTTAATAGCTCCAAAGGGTTAAAATGGACGGGCACTTACTGTTTGCGGTCTCCCCTC
The DNA here is from genome assembly GCA_036386415.1 of Pyrinomonadaceae bacterium. Lineage (GTDB taxonomy): Bacteria > Acidobacteriota > Blastocatellia > Pyrinomonadales > Pyrinomonadaceae > DASVVT01. Next base: position 25,958 of record DASVVT010000051.1, on the reverse strand, counting down.
GACGCGGTGTGCCGCGCCTTTTGATGCGTGTAAAGCTGAAGGCTGTTGCACATGCGCGGAGTCTACCACGAGTAGTTCTTATACGTAGATGAGCCACGCCGAGTTTTAAGTTAAAGGAGGCCGTTAGAACTCGCCTGCTTAAGCTGGTCGGGTTATCACGGCATGGAGAGACGCCAACTTCCAAAGCGCAAAAACCTGTATTCATTATGAAAAAGCCGACTTTCACGCGCTAAATTCCGATTTCCACCCTGAGAATTCAGACTTCCTTGATGATTAAAGCAACTTTCGTAAAAAGTATACCGATTTTTAGGCTGGGGAAGCCGACTTTCACCTTGCGGAAGGCGATTTTCGCTCGGAGAATGGCGATTTTCAGACTGCGGGGCGTGATCTTCAGCTTGCGAAAGGGAGTTTTTCATTCTTTGGCGCGGCTTTTAGCCGGTTCTCGCTCAAGATTGAGGGCGAGCAGGCTCGCCAGTATCTCCTCGTCGGAGATGGCTGCGTGCCAGCCGTAGGCGGCGAAGACTGCTTCATCCAGTTTGCGGTGCGCGAGGTCGAGCCACGTCGGGCGCTGGTTGTAGAGGTTAGTCAGCGTGCGTTTTGCAAGCTGACTGGCGGCGGCCTCGTCTTTCGGGACAAGTCGCGGGTAGCGCACAGTGCCAACACCTCGCGCGTCCGCGTCTTGGACGTAGCGCGCCCACGGGCCGTCAACCGAGCCCGGGAATTCCAGCACCTCCTCACGCGTCCATTCCGGCGGATTCAGCCACCTCTGCCGCAACTCGTCCAACTCCTTCGCCGCACCCGCAATCGCCGCTTCCTGTTCCGGCGTGGGTTCAGGAAAAGGAAACTTCTCAAAGCATTCAATTGGTGTGTAAGTAAATCCGCTTTCCTTTTCACGGAGTTGACCACCTGTACCTCGCGCCCAAATTTCGTGAATTCGAGAATGTAAAATGCCAAAGAAGTAATTATCATCGCGGGGGAATGCGTTATTTTTATGGTCTGCAAGATAAACAATATCCAGCCACGCGAAAATTCTATGTTTGGAGGTTTCTGGTGTGGCAATGAAGCGTGAGCATTTTGTCAGACCTTTGCGCAAGCCGGGACGACATTCACCATGTATCCACCAGAGCTTTGCCATACGTGGACGCCGGTTTTTGATTCTTTCTGGTTTGACATTTTTTACTAAATACTCCCAAGGGAGTTCATACTTTGCGCCTTCGTCCTCCTTGGTGTCACACCCGAAATCAATAATCCACCCACTTTCCGTACGGTTAAGGATGTCACGAGATGTTCGTCGAGGACGGAGCACATCACTATTTGGTTTCCCATGAGGATTTGGAGAATGCAACATCTGCCGAGCTAATTGCTCTGTAATGTTGAACGCCCCTGCCTTCATAATACCGTGAAAACATAAACCGGCGTTTTCAGCCAATGTCCTCGCCTTGATAACATCTGGCACATCGTCATTTCCACCAGTTAGTTTGCTTAAGATTGTTTTTACTGGTTTCCCATCAAGAACACGGGCTTGTTCGCTTCCATCATCAAAGCCGACCAAACTTACATGTACGTTCGCACCCTCTAAAATCCAATTACGATCAGATATAGCAAAGAAAATGTCTCCCGAACTTTTAATTCGCTGAAGAACCTTATTGCTCATTCCTTTGCGAATCGCCTGAGTACCAATTAAACCTGCTCGCTTACATCTACCCGTTTCAATTTGCTTTCTCGCCCTTTCAAACCAATATGTAACAAGGTCAGCCGCACCTGGTACTCTTCCCTTATAAAGTTCTCTCAAAGTCTCAACGTATTCATGTCCTAATTCGCGACGCATCTTCTTGTCGCCAAGAAAGGGCGGGTTGCCGACGATGAATTCCACTTCAGGCCAGTCTGGCTCTCGTGGGTGCTCCGGGTCTGACAAATCCAGGATCGCGTCCATGAGGCGGAAGTTGTCCATGCGGCGCAGGATCGGCTCGGTCGGCGTGCCGAAGCCGTTGGCCTGTATCCATTGCAGGTAGCCTATCCAGACGGTCGTCTGCGCCAGATCGAAGGCGTAGGGGTTGACCTCTATGCCGTAGAACTGCCACGGCCCGACCAACGGGATGAAACTTCCGAGGCGGTTGTCTCCGGCATACACGAGCACCTCTTTCTCAAGGTCTTTCAGCTTCTGCAACGTCACGTAGAGGAAGTTTCCAGAACCGCAGGCCGGGTCGAGCACTCGCACCTCCGCGAGCCTTTCGTGAAACTGACGCAGCAGCGCGCGAGGCTGGCGCGTCGCCTCCTGGATTGCCTTGTGTCTAGCTTTGGGGGTTAGCGCCTTCTCTTTACCGTTCGACTTCCTGCCGGTCAACAGCAGGTTTTCGACCGCCCGCTTCGTCTCCTGCCACTCACGGCGGAGCGGCTGCATCACGACCGGCTCAATGAGTGTTTCAATGTCTTCGCGGCTAGTGTACTGCGCGCCGAGTTGTGAGCGTTTCGCCGGATCAAGGCTGCGCTCGAAGAGTGTGCCGAAGATGGACGGGTCAACCGCCACCCAATCGAGACGCGCCGCCGCCTGTACATGCCTGATCTCTGCGGTTGTGAGCAGCAGCACGGGGCTCTCTGCGAACAGGTTGCCGTTGAAGTGGCGTATCGTCTCAAGGCCGAAGTCTCCGCCCACGGCCATCGCGTCGAAAAGCTGGCCGATCAGCCGCGCGAAGTGCTCCGGGTCGCGCGACTTCTCTACGATCTGGCTGAAGAGATTGCGCGGCAGCAGGCCGACATCCTCTGCAAAGAGACAGAAGACGATCCGATCCAGAAAACGAGCCACTTCCATCGGATCATTATCGCGCGCGCGCAGACCCTGCGCGACTTCACCCAGACGCTCGGCCACCTCCGTGGTGATTGCTTCGCTCGTCGCACTGGGGCGCAAGCGCTCCGGCTCGTGAAAGAGCCAGCGCACGATCTCTATGTTGCGCGGAGTGTCCAGCTCGTTGAGGCTGATCTCGTAGGTCTTATTCGCCGTCGCCGTGAAGTTCGTGTGAATGACGATCCTGTCCATATCACACGCTACGAGCAGGGGCGGGTTTTCGAGCGCCTCCCTGTACTTCAGCAGTTGATCGTAAGCGGCGTTGAGGTCTTTATGCTTGCCCTTGTACTCCCAGCCGAAATAGCCGCGTTTCCAGACATCCGCCCAGCCCTTGCCTCCGCCATGCTTCGCAGCCCCGCGCTCGAAGGTGAACCACTCGCCTGCGGGGTCAACCTCCGCAGGTTTGGGATGATCGAACACCTCGCACAAGTCAAGGAAATGCTGCTGCGAGGCCGCGCGCTCCGTTAACTCTACCCTGTTCCACTTGGCTACAAATTCAGCTACGGTCATTATCACCTTCCCGGGAGCGCGGGTCACCCTACAGCCCGCATGAGCGCTCGCCAGAGCGCGAACATCAATGTTCCATATAATACAACTTGAGGGAGCATGCTGGCGCACGCTAGCGGGTAGGGATACCCGCGCTCCCAGGTGTGCTCCCAGGATTGGCGCGAAACCAGGCGCTGCTGAAAGGCCATTCGTGTGCAGCATGGCAGAGATGCGCTTTGACCGGATTGTTCTCAATGTAAGCGATGGCCTGCGCAAAGTGTTCGGCGTCGCGGATGAACCGGTCAAAATAGTCATCCATCCAAAACTCTCCCTGTCTTTCCAGTAGTTTGTTGGCTTCCTGCGCCGTGTAAGATTTGAGCGAATGCATGATGCGCGAAAGGGTGTAGCTACTATCAGGCGTTACCAGCAGATGTACGTGGTTAGGCATGATTGCCCAGGCCGATAACCTGTAACGCTCGCCGTCAAAATGCAGCAAAGCGCTCTGCACTAGGGCGGCAAGACGCGGGTCTCTCAGATGAGCATTGCCGTAGCCCCGGTCTAGGTAGCCCTCTATGCGCCGTCGTAACTCGACATCAAGCCTCTGCCCTTCCTGTGAGGCCAACTCGCGTCGCCACCTTTCCAACAGCGCCTGCGGTAACGAATCGTGTAGACGAAATGTGATTGCCTGCGGAATCCGACCGCCATCAAAATGAGGTAGATAACCCCGGCTGTGCCAGCCCTGAGGTCTGAGAATCATAAGCGGCTTCACCCCGGGAGCGCGGGCATCCCTGCCCGCATGAGCGCGTAAGCGCGAACATTAACGCTCGACATAATGCAGCTTGAGGGAGCGTGCTGGCGCACGCTTGCGGGCAGGGATGCCCGCGCTCCCGGGAAAGCCTTAATCCACATCGAGCGGGTTGATGTAGGGCTTATCCTTATCCTTCTCCGCGCGCTTCATGGCCTCGCGGAACTTCTCTTCGAGCAAGCGCTCGCGGTCTTTGAGCGAGCCGAGCTCCTGCTGGAATATCTGCTCGCGCTGCTGCTTCTGCTTATCGAGCCCCTTGAGCATCTCGTCGAAAGAGGCCGTCGGCTTGGCTTTCTCTTCGTGCGAGATGATGACCCCGGTCTGTGCGTCAACGGCCAGCGTGGCTTCGCAACAAGGGCAGATGATCGTGAACCGCGTCGTATCTCCCATAACTGAAAACTCCTATCATGACGGCAGACCCAAGCGGTCTGCTCTTATTTGGTCACTGTCGCGAGTATATCATCATAGTCATACGCAGTTGAGTGTGACGTGAGCTTACGGCCTCCTGGTCTAAGTAGAGTGTGGAAAGTTCGGGGATGTTTTGGCTCTTGCCGCTCTGCCGCCTTGGCTGTGCGGAAAGGCTTTGCCTTCCCGCACAGCCAAGGCGGCAGAGCCGCAGTGAAAGCGCCCTGAAATTTTCAATCTCTGCTTAGGCATCTGCCCTATACAAGGCACACGGCAGAAGCCCAGACCGTGAGGGAGGCGCACACCGTCACAAACCGCAATCAGCTCAGGGGACGATCTATTTTCGAGAAGGCGGGGGTGAGCGCGAGGAGAGTTATCATAGTTTATAAGGATGATAGAAAAGGCAGCCTCCGGACGGCTGCCTTTCCTTTGAAATGTAATTATCCTTCGGAGAGCTACGGGGTGAGCTTATCTTTGACCGTCTTACCCGCTTTCTTAGCTCCTTCGACAGTCTTTTCGCCAACAGTCTTGGCTCCCTCTGCGGTCTTCTGCGTGACGGTCTTCGTGCCTTCGACGGTCTTGTCAACGACCTTTCCGGCCCCCTCCTTGGTCTTGTCTACAACCTTCTCAGCGCCCTCTTTGGTCTTATCGGCGACCTTCTCGGCCCCTTCCTTGGTTGTCGAGAGAGCTTCCTTCGATTTGTCTGTGACTAAACCGGCGGCGTTCGCCAGAGCGTCGCCTGTATTATCAAGCGCCCGCTCGACATCATTCTCCGGCAGGTCGCGCACTTCATTGCTGGTCGAATAGACTTGGGCTGTGCGCTTGCCGTCGCGCGTCGTGACGACGACCTTCGAGACGCGCGTGTTGTTCTTGAAAGTTCGCGTCTCTGTCGTCACGCCGTTCTCGCTGGTCGTCGTAATTTCAGAATTATCAGGCGCGGGGCGCGCCTCGGGCACGCTCGTCGTCGCGGTAGTCGTCGTCGTTGTGGTATTGACCGTGGCTGTGTTGGTGTTATCACTTGTATTAGCTGTGCTCTGATTCTCGGAACATCCGGCTGCCATGACAAGCAGCGCCAGCAGGCACAGACCGCCTAAAAGCTTATTACGCACGTTCGTTCCCTCCCTTAAAATTATTGAGCATAAGCGTGTTTACCACCGCAACCGATGTGCCAGCCGAGCGGCGGGCGTAAAGCTTGATAGTAAAGTAGAGAAGGGTCATCCGGCGACGAGTAAAAGCGTACAATGATTGCGGCCAGCGTTTCTTTACAATACGAATTGTAGGCTGCTCAACGCTCATCCGACGCCCTTGAGCCAGGCTGTGATGACACGTCTTTCAACTCGCAAACATGACCGGCTCATCAGGCTTCCACTCTCCTCCATCCTCGCGAAACCTGACCTGAACTCCGCTCAAGCCGAGCATGCGCTGCTGCGGATCGCGCGGGGCCATCCTCCCTTCAAGCGTCAACCTCACGGAGTTGCCCTCCTTTTCCGGCGGACGAAAGAGCAGGTACGCCAGGTCTCCCTGCTCGCGCGCTTCCTGTGACAGTTCTTCAGGCGAAAGGATGCGCAAAGGCTTGGGTAATCCTTCGATGGAGATTGGCCCGGACAGATTTTCATTCGACAGGTAGATGCTTGAGTGTCCCATGATGTAAGAGATGTCCGGGAAGTTTAAAGGCCGGGCGCTGTGCGGTAAGGGTTGATTGGTGAGCACTGCTTTCAGGATCAGTTCCTGAAGATGCCTGAGCACTTCGTCAGACGGCAGGGTTTGAATCTCTGACATGGAAAATTCCCCTTCAGTGTCGTGCGCGCGCTTTCAAAAGATCGACCGGCAAGCACGCCTTACGACATAACAACGCTTTTGAAATATTTAAGAGGGTATCTACAAAGGGAGGATTTAAACGCTGGAGGACGCGAAGGCTGTTCGCCAAGGTCGCAGAGAGTTGAACTGCTTTGCGCGCCTCCAGCGTCTTCCTCCTTTGCGCCCTCTGCGTTCAATTCTTCCCTCACTTTTACAGACGCCTTAAATCAGAATAGATAACAGATCAATGAAAACCGTTGTGCTTCAACTTGATGAGCGCTCTGATTGTAATACCGAACTGTGAAACAGAAAAAGGTGCAGAGAGAGCTGCACAGAGGCGGCAGAGCCCGTGCCCCTCTTTCTGACCCGCGAATTGATTGGCTGGGAACCATTCAACAGACTGCCTCGAAGGTCTGCGCGATGGGCACGGCCACGCCGATTTGAGACGCCTTTTCTCTATTGACTCCGTGAACAAAAGGGTATAGCGTGGGCGCGCTATCGAGTTGAAGCATTATAGCTTTTGTCTGCTGATCTCAAGCTGGTGACCACACATCAGCCCTCAAGAGCCGCTCAGGATAGTCTCCGCGCCGGGGCAGTTTTCCATTCGTATCTTTGCCATTGTCATTGCTCGACGCAAAGGTATCTGAGAGTCGCATCGCTTAGACCATCCCTCTGCGCGCTCCGAAGCCGAAGGCGACCAGCATCCGTTCAACTTATCCTCGCTCGATCAGAAATATTGTCATGAAGCGGCAAGCGCAATTCTTCAACGCGGCATAGCTCAGAGATGTTGCCGTACGACAGACATTGAACGTTCCCGCCGATGGCCTACCGGGGACGCTGGCGCAGGCCGTTTAGACGTGGGCCTCTAAAAGTAGGAGAAAGAAGATGGCACCTCAAAATAATAATGCCCCTCAACAACCCCTCGCCAAAGGCGATCAGGGAGCGGAGGTACAGAAGCTCCACAGCTACCTGAAAAAATTTGGCTACTTCCCCAACGAAAAGTTAACTGTTTTTCGGGACTGGCGAGCGGCAGTCCCCTTTGACCCTCCAGACACGAAAAAATATGACGAGACCATGGAGCAAGCCGTGCGGATGTTTCAACGCGCACAGGGCTTGAAGGAGGACGGCAAGCTGAATGAAGAGACGCTTGCTTTAATGCAGCAGCCGCGGTGCGGTTTTCCAGACATCGTCCCCGGCTCCGGTGGGCCTGGAATCGCCCCTTCCCGTGAGGTCACATCTCGGGATTTCGTGCTTCAGGGAAACCGCTGGCCTTCGCCTAACCTGACCTATCGTTTCGACAATTTCACAAATGACACCAGCCAGGCCAACTTGCGTGCTGCGATTCGCGGCTCACTCGACCGCTGGGCGGCTGTGTCCCCTTTGAACTTCACCGAAACGGGCGGGAGCGCAGACATACGGATCGGCTGGTTCACGGGCGATCATGGTGACGGGTCTGCGTTTGACGGCCCCAGCGGCGTACTCGCTCATGCCTTTTTCCCTCCGCCCAACGGAGGCGACATCGCAGGCGACATGCATTTTGACGATTCGGAAACGTGGTCTGTGAACCTGCCGCCGACAGGGATTGATCTGCCGACAGTCTCTCTGCACGAGTTCGGCCATTCGCTCGGCTTGAACCACTCGAATATCCCCTCGGCGGTCATGTACGCCTTCTATGGCGGCCCGCGAAGGGAGCTGACAGACGACGATATTCAGGGCATTCAGGCCATTTATGGGGCGAGATTTCGCTGGGCATCGCTCGGCGGCGCGGTCTTCGACCCCGTCGCCATTAACAATCAGGACGGACGCCTCGAAGTCTTTGCTAAAGGTACAGACAACGCGCTCTGGCACATCTGGCAGACCGCGCCGAACAACGGATGGAGCGGCTGGGCTTCACGCGGCGGCGTGATGGGGAGCAAGGTAGCGGCGGGGCGCAATCAGGATGGCCGTCTGGAAGTTTTCGTGCGCGGCACGGACGGAGCGCTCTGGCACATCTGGCAGCATGCGGCTGGCGGGTGGAGCGGCTGGGCATCGCGCGGCGGTGTCATCACCACAGCGCCTGCCGTCGGGCGTAATGCTGATGGACGCCTCGAAGTCTTTGCTAAAGGTACAGACAACGCGCTCTGGCACATCTGGCAGACCGCGCCGAACAACGGATGGAGCGGCTGGGCTTCACGCGGCGGTGTCATCACGAGTGAGCCTGTTGTGGTGAGCAATGCCGATGGTCGCCTTGAGGTCTTCGTCAAAGGCACGGACAACGCGCTCTGGCACATCTGGCAAACGGCTCCAAATAACGGTTGGAGCGGATGGCAGTCACTCGGCGGCACAATCACGAGCCTCCCTGCGGTTGGCAGAAACGCAGACGGGCGATTGGAGGTGGTCGCCCGTAGCACGGACAACGCGCTCTGGCACATCTGGCAGACGGCTCCGAACAGCGGTTGGAGCGGGTGGGCTTCGCTCGGTGGCATCGTCAACGAGCCGACGCTCGTCAACAACGCTGATGGGCGTCTGGAAGTCTTCGTGCGCGGCTCAGACAATGCGCTCTGGCACATGTGGCAAACCTCTCCCAGCAACGGATGGAGCGGTTGGTCTACGCTCGGCGGGCAACTCGTCGGCGGGCCGGTCGCCGCACGCAACCAGGATGGACGCCTTGAGGTCTTCGTCAAAGGCACGGACAACGCGCTCTGGCACACCTGGCAAAGCGCACCGAACGGTGGCTGGTCGTAACGTCTGGACAGCGCCGGACTCATACCAGGTAGCAAACAAGAGAGGATGGGGGACGATCCACGAACCGACACGAAACCACACGAACAAAGGGGACGGTTTCGTGTTGCTTCGTGTTAATTCGTGGATTGTCGCCTGCCTTCTTTTATTCTGCTATCGGCTATAACTTGCTGAGCATGACATCTCCCGGCGATAGAATCGCAGGGCTTTGAGCGCGAAGCCCCTAATGGATTGTTCATATTTTTCTCTCCTCTTCTCTCTATTTCGCCTCTCGCGGCTTCACCTTTTCTGCGCTTCACGTTAACGTTCTCTGCGTGCAAAGTCCGACTCTCGCTCAGGTGAACCGTGCCGCCGGAAACGGGCGCACCGAAGCCGCTCCAAATCAAGCGCCGCAGTATGCGGAAGTCGCTATCCCTCTGCACATCAAACAGACTTTCACCTATCGCCTGCCGCTCGCGCTGCAAAGGGATGCGCGCTTAGGCTCGCGCCTGCTCGTCCCCTTCGGGCGCAAGCGCCTGACGGGTTACATCGTGGCGCTGCTTGACGCGCTCGACCCGGCGGCGGATTTAAACGAGGCGGACATCAAGGACGCAGAAGAACTGCTCGATGCAGAGCCTTTGCTCACGCCCGAAATTCTGGAGATCACGCGTTGGGTCGCGGAATATTACGCCGCTCCCTGGGGCGAAGTCTTGAAGGCCGCGCTGCCCGCCGGTCTGAACGCGACCATCGAGCAGGTGCTCTCCATCACGCCCGAAGGACGCGACGAGCTGGCGCGCCTGCCCATCAATCGCACGGCGACGGCGAAGGCGCGTGCCCTGCGCCTCGTCGCAGACGAAGAGGAAGTGAGCCTGCCCACCGTCGCACGTCTCATAGGCGAAGCGCGCGCCCTGACAATCGCTCGCGAGCTTGAGCGCGCCGGTTGGATTCGGCTGACGCATCGCGCCCGCTCCGTGCTCGCCAAGGCGAAGCGGCGCAAGGCCGTGCGCCTCCTGCCCCCCGAAGCGCACGCCGACCATAAAAGCGCACGCACCCTTTCGGCGGCACAGCAAAGGATAGTCGAGACGCTGATCGCGCACGGTGGCGAGATGGGCTTCGCACTGCTGCTGGAAGAGGCGGACGTGAGCGCGTCAACGATCCAGACGCTTGAGAAACGTCTCATCCTCGAAGTCTTCGTGCGCGACGTGCGCCGCGACCCCTTAGCCAACGCCCAACTTCCCGATACGGAAGAGCTTGAGCTGACAGGGGCGCAGGCCACTGCTCTGCGCGAGATAGAAGCGCCGATGGAGCAGGGGCGCTACAGCGTCTTTCTCCTGCACGGCGTCACTGGCAGCGGGAAGACTGAAGTCTACATTCGCGCCATGTCGGATGCCCTGCGCCGTCGTCGTTCGGCCATGATGCTCGTGCCGGAGATCGCGCTCACCCCTGTCTTCTCACGCCGCCTGCGCGCGCACTTCGGCGACCAGGTTGCGATATTCCATTCCTCTTTGACGACGGGTGAGCGCTTCGACGAGTGGAGTCGCTTGAAGCGAGGCGAAGCGCGCATCGTCATCGGCACGCGCTCTGCGGTCTTCGCGCCCGTCTCCAACCTCGGACTCGTCGTCATAGACGAAGAGCACGAGACGTCTTACCGCCAGCAGGAGTCGCCCTACTACAACGGGCGCGATACGGCGATTGTGCGCGCGCGCCAGGCCGGGGCGGTCGTCGTGCTCGGCTCGGCCACGCCCTCGCTCGAATCTTTTCATAACGCGCGCAACGGTAAATATAGCTACCTGCATCTGCCAAACCGCATCGCTAACCGCGCCATGGCGCGCGCCGAGATCATAGACATGCGCGCCGTCTTCGCTCGTGAGGGACGACCCGAAGTCTTCTCCGACCAACTGCTCGAAGCTGTAGAAGAGACGCACGCGCGCGGCGAGCAATCGATCATCCTCCTCAATCGGCGCGGGTATTCCGCCTTCGTGCTGTGCCGCTCCTGCGGCGAGTCTATACACTGCCCCAACTGCGATGTCACGCTCACCTATCATCGCTTGGAAGCGAGCATCGTCTGCCACTACTGCAACCATCGTCAGCATGCGCCATCGCGCTGCCCTTCGTGTCAGGGGAAATATATCTACTACGTTGGCGAAGGCACGGAACAGATCGAGGAGATGTTGCAAAAGCGCTTCCCCTCGCTTCGCATCGCGCGCCTTGATCGCGATACCACTTCGCGCCGCAAGCTTTTCGAGCGCGCCATCCTGGAGTTCGGCGCGGGCGACCTGGACATGCTCGTCGGCACGCAGATGCTCGCCAAGGGGCACGATTTTCCGAACGTCACGCTCGTCGGCGTCGTCTCGGTCGATGCCGGGCTGGCGCTGCCGGATTTCCGCTCCGCCGAAAGAACCTTTCAATTGATCACACAGGTGGCCGGTCGGGCGGGGCGCGGGACGCGTGCCGGACGCGTTTTGATTCAGACCTACCATCCCAATCACTACGCGCTCAAGCACGCCTGCGCGCAAGATTACGCAGGCTTCTACAACGAAGAGATTCGCTACCGTCAGAGCATGAGCTACCCGCCGTTTGTGGCGCTCGCTTCCCTGCTCGTCCACGGAGAAGATTTCACGCGCGCGCAAGCCCTGGCCGCCGAGATCAGAAGAGCCCTCGACGAAGCGAACACGGATCGCGCCTGCCGCATCCTCGGCCCCGCCCCCGCCCCGCTTGCACGCCTGCGCGGCGAGCACCGTATACAGACTCTCCTCAAATCACGCAGCCGCCCGCGCCTGCGCGAAGTCATAGACATGGCGCTCGCCGCCTCGCAAGCGCGCGGCGCAGACCTGCGCGCCGTCAACGTCGAGATCGATCCTGTAAATTTGATGTGAGAAATAGTTTCAGGTTTTAAGTTAGAAACTTGTCTGGCACTTGAAACCTGGCAATTGAAGCTTGAAACCATATAAGCCATGAAAATTTCAGAACTCGCCCGCTTGACGGGCGCACGCATAGAGGAGAGCGACGCCGACCTGGAGATCGGCGGCGCAGCAGGTCTGGACGAAGCTGCTCCCGGCCAGGTCACCTTTCTCGCGAACCCACGGTATACGCCGCGACTTCAAGCCACGCGCGCTTCCGCCGTTTTCGTCGGCGAACAGGTCGCAGTGCCGGAGGGTATCGTCCCTTTACGTGCGCGCGATCCCTATCTGGCTTACACACGCGCGCTTCGCCTCTTTCATCCCGAACCGGCTTTCGATTCCTTCATACACCCAAATGCTGTGATCGATCCGACGGCGCGCATCCACGAAGATGTTTTCGTCGGGGCCTGCGCCTTCGTGGGGCGCGACTGTCTGGTGGGCGCGCGCGTGCGTATACACCCCAACGCGACCATCTACGACGGCGTGCGTATCGGCGCGGATACAGTCATTCACGCGGGCGTGAGCATACGCGAAGGCACGCACATTGGCGAGCGCGTGCGTATTCATAATAATGCTGTTGTCGGATCGGATGGATTCGGCTATGCGAAAGATGAGGAGGGTCGCTGGCTGAAGATTCCGCAAACAGGCCGCGTCGTCATAGAGGATGATGTGGAGATCGGCGCAGGCGCGACGATAGACCGCGCCTCTGTCGGCGAAACGCGCATCCATCGCGGGGCGAAGATCGACAATCTGGTGCAGGTCGGCCATTCATGCACGGTCGGTGAAGACTCTCTGCTCTGCGCGCAGGTCGGGCTCGCCGGAAGCTCGCACATAGGTCGCCGCGTTATCCTCGCAGGTCAAGCCGGGGTCGCAGGCCACCTGAGCATCGGCGACGATGTCGTCCTCACAGCCAAGAGCGCCACCAGCCACAATGTCGAAGCCGGCAAAGTGATCTCCGGCATTCCGGCTTTTGACAATCGTGAATGGCTGCGCGCGACGGCAGCCTTTCGACGGCTCGGCGACATGCAGCGCACCATCCGCCTACTCGAAACGCGCCTGGCCGAGATGGAAAAGCGGCTCGCCGCAGATCAAAAATCCTCTTGACAGAAAAGACTCAAATAAGCATAATCAAATTGAAATTGGTTTTCATTTTCGCCAGAGCGGCGAGGATGCAGGCCGGTATCCTACAATTTCCTCCGGAGTGAACGATGCAGAGCAATCAAAGCGCGACTTTAAAAGTTCTTAATTCTCCCTGCGAAGACGAGAGAATCGAAGTTGTCATAGAAGATCAAGGGGGCGTCGTGCTCCGTCATTCGACTTGGACGGAAGGGCTCGGCTGGTGCGGCCAAAAGACAATTCGTCTGGATAGCGATCAAATAGACGACCTACACCGTGCCCTGACGGTCGCACGACATCGTCTCAATCGCCAACGCGCTGAGGCCGGCCAATTCAAAGAGTCAGCCCGAATCATCCACCTGCCAACTCTCGCGTAAAAACAGAAGGCAGTAGACAAAAAGCAGAAGGCAGCGAGTTGAACATTCCCTCGCTGCCTTCTGCTTTTTTCTTCTTCTCTTTCAGCTCACCTGTTGCAGTGTGATCTTCTCTCTGGTAATGCTTGCCTTGCGCTCCGAGGTGAGTTTCTCAAGTTCTTCTATATGCATCTGCTCACTGGCGATGCGCTCTTCGAGCATGAAGCGCGTCGGCCTGTCTTCATCCTTGCAGGATTCCCAAGCGGCCATGTACGAGGCCATTCCCTCGCGCTCAAGCGCCAGGTCCTGACGCAGCATCTCGGTTAAATCTGTTGACTGGCGAATCATAGAGGGCTCGACAGTCGGAACACCGCCGAGCGCCACGATTTTGTCGCCAAGCGTGCGCGCATGATCCTGTGATTCCTCACTCAGCTTGCGAAAGAACGAGCGATAGACTTCACGCTCAATCCCTGTCACAAGAAAGCTGTGCTGCATGTACTGAATGACCGCTGACAGCTCAAGGCTCAGCGCGCGGTTAAGATTATCGATTAACGATTGATTTGCCATCATCGCCTCCAAGAAACGCTCAACCACCAGTCTGGAATTTTTCGAACCTGAAGCGGATGATACACGCGGGGCTACAATCTGTCAACCATAAGTCGTTTCATTTCAACAATTAACTTTGAAATTCGTTTTCAGTTCCAACAACCGTCAAGAGTGCGCGAGGATTGCTTGAAGCAGATCGGTGGATAGTTCATTTCCGGCTCGTGCCTGCTTAGGTGACAGCGCCGCCGTCTACGATGACAACTTCGCCGCTCATATAGCTATTGCGGTCACTGACCATGAACGCGGCATACTCGGCGAGTTCATCGGGTCGCCCCAAGCGACCACGCGCAACCCAGAACTCGTGTATCTGGAGAAGACGCTCCGGCAGAGTATTACCGAGGTCTGTATCGAAGATTCCGGCGGCGATGGCATTGACTGTCACGCCGAAAGTTGCGGCCTCGCGCGACAGACATTTGGTGAAGCCTATGACGGCGGCCTTCGATGTGGCGTAGTGTACGGAGGTGGGCAGGGCGCGAATCGCGCCGATGGAGGTGATGTTGAGGATCGAGCCTTTACGCTGGCGTATCATCTGCTTGTAGATCGGTTTCGTCACGGCAAAGAGGCTATTGACGTTTGTGTTGATCACTTCGTCCCAGGCGCGGTCGGTCGTGGTGGCAAAATTATCGCCGCGATTGATGGCCGCATTGTTGACGAGTATGTCCACGCCGCCCCACGCTTCGACCAACTCGCGCGTTAACTTCTTCAAGCCGACGCGATCCGTGACCGAGACCTTGAAGGAGAGCGCGCGCCGCTCGTGCGACCTGATCTTACGTAGAATCTCTTCGGCAAGGTCGTCGCGCGAGTTGTAGTTGAAGGCGATATCTGCGCCTTCGCGCGCGAACACTTCACAGAGCGCCGCGCCGATGCCGCGCGTGCCGCCCGTGATGAGCGCACGTTTTCCTTCAAGCAAAAGGCTCACCTGTCCAGGTCTCCAAAAAAGCCCGCTTGCAGCAAAACGAAAGCGGGCTGTACTGATAGAGCTTGATCTTGATCGTGTGTAGATTAAATCCTGAATAGGGAGAATCGTCAACAGCCTGGGCTCGCACTAGGCCGGGCGAGCTTCGACGAGCGTGGGCTCTTCACGCGCCATGACGGGCGCAGGAATGAGTGCTGCAATCTCTTCTACGATGTGTTTGGTTGAATTCGGGATAGCCAGCGCAACGGTGGCCGCGCGCATCGCGGCGTAGTGCTTGGAATCTTCCATCATGCGGCGAATGACGGGCACGATGTCTGTGGCACGCTCCAGAAGCACGCCTGCGCCGCGCCTGGCGATCAGGTTGGCCGCCCCGGCCTCTTGCGGCATCGGGGGCGTTGTCGCATCGGCGATAATCGGTAAGCTGCACGCGAGCGCCTCGAACGTAGTGAGCCCGCCCAGCTTCGAGATCATCACGTTGGCGGCGGCCATCAACTGCTCGACATGCTCGGAATAGCCGATGACTTTAACCGGGAAGTTCGCCTTAGAGGCGAGCGACTCGGCCTCTGCGCGTAGCTCCTCATTTTTACCGGCGAGGAAGATCGCCTGCACATTTAATTCGCCGCGCGCCAGCTCCTTAAAGATGCCGGGGATGTTGCCGCCGCCAGCCCATCCGGCATTAACAAAGACAGTGAACTTCTGCGGGTCTAGTCCGAGGGCAGTGCGCGCTGCCTGTGCCGCCTGCTCGCCCGGAAAAGCGAACTTCGGGTGCACGGGCATCCCCGAAACCTTGATGCGTTCTGGAGCGACCCCGTAATCTATCAACTGCTGCCGCGCCTCTTCGCTTGCCACCAGGTAGAGCCGCACGTCATCGCAGGCCCAGCCCTTCCAGAATCCGTAGCAAGGGTCTGTCACCACCGTCACGAGTGGAATCTTGTCGGCGAGGTTCAGTTCTTTCAAGACGCGCGCGATGCCATGCTGCGTCAGAGGATGAACGCTGACCACGACGTGCGGACACCAACGCTCAAACTGTTCGCGCAGGAATCCGACTGTCCGCGCGTAAAAGAACTCTCGTGTTTCGGGACGAAAGCGGTTGACAGCCCAGTACAGATATTTCATCCAGTGCTGGCGGTTTCTGAGCACCCAGTTGTAGAGACGAACCAGCTTCTCCTGGATCGCGTGCGACTCTTCGATGGCGCGCACCACGCGTACGGCATAGGACTGGCCGTGAAAGAACTTCTGCACTCCGGCGACAATCGCGGCGGCAGCCGAACGATGACCGCCGCCAGTGTCGGACGAGATAATCAGAATTTTTGGAACCCGTGCTCGAAACATATATTCACCACGAGAAGCTCAATCGCTCCCGCACTCTGGAACCGCCCTAAGGATGTTTTCTTCTACCCTGCCGGTCATAGTTTTTCAAGATCTGGTATGCCCGCTCTTGAAATATTTTCATCTGCGCGTCGATAATTTCGCCTGTCAACTTTTCTATGCTTGGACCAAGAAGCTTCACATTGTTTGCTAAAACTTCAGCCATAAAGCTCGAAGCAATGGCGTTGAGCTTCTTTCCGACAGGGGTTTGAAAGAAGACGGTCAGCTCTCGTCTTTCGTCCTCTGTGAAATGATCCAGGGGTGGCAGCTTCACTGCCGCCACAATCTGTTGGGCATGCTCTTGCGGTTTATGCTCAAGGTCTTCTAGCAGGCGATCAACTTTAGCTTCCTCCGCTTCAGCAGAGGGCAAGACGTTGAAAATTCCCTTCGCTTCCTGGTGTGAGAGCAGGGCCGCCCTCAGAGCCTTTAAACTCTCCTCGCTGAACTTTCTGCCCGTCGGAGTCTTGTAGAAAGCGACCAACTCGTTGAGCTCCTCTAGGGTGTAATATTTGTCGTAGGTCTGCTCACTCAAAGCGACCAGTTTCTCTGTCGTTGCGACCTCCAGCTCCACTCTCCGCTTGACTTCATTGAATATGTTATCGCCAAGCTCCCTTATCAGCTTCTCCATACTGGCCGCATCCTGCGGAGTTAGCGACTTGAACAACCCCTTCGCCTTGAAGTCTACGATAACAGCACTCGCCCAGTTCTGTTGATACCGCGTGACAGATTCCCTGAAGGCTGCGACGATTGATCTCTGCATCCCGCTCACTTCGATCAGTTCGCCGATGACAGCCCGCTTCTGAGTGTTGACAACACCCTGTGCTGAGGCTGCGGCGACACAGATGATGGTCAAGACACAACTGACCAGTAGATGTCTGAGGTTGGTTCGTAACATCGTCTCGTGATCTTCTGAAGTGCGAAACTTTTTCAAGGCCGTGCGCCGAGCTTACGCTTTAACTGTCAGGCCGTCCGCCTCCTGCGCCTCCTTGCTTTCATGCTCGCGGCGCGCTTTCTTCATCTCGCGCTCAAGGCGCTTGATCTGAATCAGGTGCTTCGGATTGAAAGGCAGGCTCGGGTAGTAGCTGTTCGACTCGTGCGTGCAGAAACAGCCGTCTGCGGCCTTTCGTCGCCGCTCCTTCATGGCGGGCGAAAGCCACAGCTTCTGAAAGTTCCAGTCGTAGTCGCGCAGGTTTCCGACGGGCGCAAGGTTCTCGCATGACGAGACAGTACCCTCATCGTAGATCACGCCGCCGGCAGTTCCGGCGTAGCAGGTCATCTGCGCCTTCTGCTCCTCCTGCGTCTTACTGATGAGACCGTGCATGTAGATGTCTATCGCGGCCTTGAAGAACCCTGCATCGCCGCCGTAATTATTCTTGATCGCGGCGTGGCGCGAATCATCGTCGATCATGTGCGCCAGTTGCGCGTAACGAGAGTGGTCTATCTCCAGCTCGATGGGATCGGCTGAGGGCGGACGTATGTAGTTGAAGTTGACCTTATCCGGCTTCAGTTCGTATTTAAGAAAATCGTACCACTCGAAGATCGTGTCCTGATTCGAGTGCATGAAGCAGGTGCAGGTCTGTATATCGAGCCGCCCGTACTCCTTCTTGATCGCCTGAAGCTGGCGCGCCGTGTCGATGGCGATGTCCCAGGAGCCTGGCTTCTGGCGAATCTTCTCGTGCTGCGCTTTGAGGCCGTCTATCCCGAGCGCGACCGTCACGTTCAGGTTCGGGCACTCTTCGAGGATGCGCGTCACATCCGGCATGATGCGCTTCTGTATCTGCCCGTTCGACATCAGGTAAACCGATTCGAGCCGGTTATTTTTGTAGAAAGCGCGGACGATCTCCGGCAGGTCTTTACGCGTAAACGGCTCGCCTCCGGCCAGAATCAGCACGCCCAGATTCCCGCCCAGCGTTTCGGAAACTTTCTCGATCTCGTGGGTCTTCATCTGCAATTTCTTGCGCGGGCGATCATCCAGCTCATCCGTGAAGAAGCAGTGCGTGCAGCGCATATCACAGACAGAGGTCACGAGAATGTTCAACAGCACGGGCGCAAACGGTTGCCCCAGCGCCAGCCGCGCGTAACGTTTCAATAGTTCTTTGGTGGTATAGTCCATAATTACTTTTGATGAAATTTCAGCGTGATTCACTTGCGCCACGCATCGGCATTTATCGCTTAAATTCAAGCGACCGCTAAGTTTAGATGGCTGTGAGTGAAAAGGCAACTCTCAAACAGATTACCATAACGCAAGTTCAGTCTTAGCAAGCTTTGCGAGCGCGAAGAGTAGAAACAGAAGACTTGCCACGCGATAAATGAGCGTTTCAATTGCCGCGAGCATGGCTTTTAATTTCCTGAACCAGTTATTCCAATTACGTTTCTGCATAGTCACCTCCCACCTCAATCTATCAAAAGCTGACAGATAAGTCTTCGTCCAAACAAAGTCAATGTCAGTAGGGAAAAGTTATGCGGTCAGACTGTTCTTAGATGCTAATTTTCGTTTTCGCGCTCGCCCCGCACACGGATTCCCAGCGTGCGCATGCGGCGGTAGAGATGGCTGCGGTCAACGCCCATCAGTTCTGCCGCGCGCGAGACATTACCCTCCGCTTCGGCCAGTTTTCGCTGGATGAACTCGCGGTGATAGGCGTCCGTCGCCTCCTTGAAGGAGGGGAAGCGGAAGGAGGCTGCGGGCGGCTCCTCGCCGCCGAGAGATGGAAGCTCGCTGGCTGTCACCTTCGTTCGGGCTTGCATAATCACGACGCGCTCGACGGTGTTGCGTAGCTCGCGCACGTTGCCCGGCCAGGAATAGCTCTGAAGCACGTCCATCGCTTCCGCCTCAAAGCGCTTGGGACGCTTGCCGTACGCGGTCGAGAATTTTTGGTTGAAATGCTCCACGAGCAGGGGCACATCCTCAAGCCGCTCGCGCAAGGGGGGAATCTCGAATGGAATGACGTTTAAGCGGTAGAAGAGGTCTGAGCGAAAACTTCCCTGCTCGATAAGCTGATCGAGGCGCTGGTTGGTCGCGGCAAGGATGCGCACGTCTACGCGCACGCTAGTTCCGCTGCCGACCGCCTCGAAGCGCTGTTCCTCAAGCACGCGCAGCACTTTCGCCTGCACGCGTGGGCTCATGTCGCCGACTTCATCCAGAAAGAGCGTCGCTCCATCGGCCAGCTCGAACTTCCCTTTCTTGGCGGCAGTCGCTCCCGTAAAAGCTCCCTTGACGTGTCCGAACAACTCCGATTCGACCAGCTCTTCGGGTATCGCTGCCGAGTTGACTTCGATGAACGGCGCACCCGCGCGCCTTGATTGAGCATGAATGGCGCGCGCCACCAGCTCCTTTCCCGTTCCAGATTCGCCGTAGGCGAGGACGCGCCCGTCTGTCGGCGCGACCACCGCGATCTGCTTGCGCAATGCGCGCATCGCCACACTTTCGCCGACCATCGCGTACTCCTGGCTCAACTCCGCCGCAAGCTCTGCATTGACACGTTCAAGCTCGCGTTGGCGCAGCGCATTGCGCACCGTCAGCATTGTCTTTTCGATGGAGAGAGGCTTTTCAATAAAGTCGAACGCGCCGAGCTTGGTCGCACGCACAGCCGTCTCGATGTTGCCGTGCCCTGAGATCATGACCACGGCGGCCTCCGTCCCCATCGCGCGCAACTGCTTCAAAGTCTCAAGGCCATCCATGCCGGGCAGCCACACGTCCAGCAGCACGCACCCGTAAGCGCGGCGTTCGACCGATTTCAAACACTCTTCGCCCGTCGCGGCCACGTCTGCCAGAAAACCCTCGTCCTCCAGCACGGCGCGCAGCGTCTCGCGAATACCGCGCTCGTCATCGACTATGAGAATGGAGTCAGGCATGAGAAACAGTAGACAGTAGTCAGTAGTCAGTAGTCAGTAGAAAAGAAAGCAGGTTGTTGTGTTTGATACCGCTCATCATAAATTATGGTAGACAGCAAAGCGTGGCGCTGTGGTTCTTATTTCCTACTGACTACTGTCTACTGGCTACTGACTACCGGCAATTCGATAATAAACTTCGCTCCGCGCGGGCGATTGGCTTCGGCGCGGATGCGACCACCGTGCTCTGTGATAATACGCTGGACGATGGCGAGGCCGAGACCTGTGCCGCGACTGCGCGTCGAAAAATAGGGTTGAAAGAGGCGCGCGAAATCGGCGCGCGGGATGCCGTGCCCTGTATCCGTGACTTCGGCGAGAAGTAGAGCGCGCCTCGGATCGTGTAATGTGGCGACAGTGATGCGGCGCTCTCCTTCGACGCCTGTCATGGCTTCGAGCGCATTGTCGATCAGGTTGACGAAGACGCGGCGAAGCTGTTCAGCGTCGAGCATCGCGGGCGGCAGACGTTGCGCCAGATGCACATCCATCCGCGTCCCCTCGAGGCGATCTTCATAGAGAGAGACAGACTGGCGCACCACTTCGTTCAAGTCCGCGACCTCCAGGCGCGCATGCGGCAGGCGCGCAAAGCGTGAGAACTCATCGACCATCGCTTTGAGCCCTGCGACCTCGCGCGTGATGGTCGCCGTGCACTCATCGACGATGCGCGCGACGCGCTCTCGATCATCAACGGTCGCGCCGCCATTCTGCCCGTTGTCCCCTCTGCTCTGGTCGCCGTTTGCTCCGCGATGGAAATTCTTGGCGATGCGCTCGGCAGAGAGTTGAATCGGCGTCAGTGGATTCTTGATCTCGTGTGCCATGCGACGCGCGACCTCGCTCCAGGCGGCGGCTCTCTGCGCCGAGAGAAGCTCCGACAAGTCCTCTATGACAAGCACGACGCCGCGCCCCTGGCCGCCGGGCATGCCTTTCAGAGCCGTTGCAGTCAGCGCGACCGGAATGGTCGTGTCGTCTTGGGGCGCGCTGAAGCCACAGGCAAGCTCTGTCTGCTCCGTCGCACGCCCCGTCCGACGCGCGCGACGCAAGAGACGTTCGAGCACCGCGCGGTCTTCGACGCTGATGATTTCGGCCAGGGTGTAATCGATATGCGGCCTGTCAGATAATCGCAGGATGGCGGCAGCGGCGGCATTGATCGTCGTCACGCGGTCATTTTCATCAAGGGAGATGACGCCTGTGGAGAGGGATTCGAGCACGGTCTCGATATAGTTGCGCCGCTCTTCGAGCGCCAGATTCTTTTCGCGCAGCGCGGCTGCGCCCGCCTCTATGCTTCGGCGGTTCTCGGCCAACTGCGCCGTCATCTGGTTGAAGGATTCGGCCAGCAGCGCCAGCTCGTCGTCGGCCACGGTCGCCACACGATGCGCCAGATTGCCGCGCGCCACCTCATTGGAAGCTTCTGCGAGCGCCTGAATCGGTGTCGCGATTCCGCGCGCCAGGTGTATGGCGATCCAGGTGACAGCGAAAAGTTGGAGCAGGGTGAAGAGGCCGAGCGTTGACAGACCGAGCAGGCGCACCTTGCGCTGCTTCTGTACGAGCTTGCTGTACTCGCTCTCCGAAACCTTGATGATCTCGCTCAGGTTCGAGTCGGTGCGACGCGCACGCGCGACGATCAACCTTCGATCACCGCTCAAAGGAGCAGACGCAGCGTGGTATCCTTTACCGTCTTCCAGATGCCTTTCGCTGTCGCCTGTCTCGCGCGTCGCACGCAGCACTTCATCAAGCTCCGCCTTCTCATTAACGGGCACAGCGGCATCGCTTCGCACCAGCGCCTCGCCGCGCTCCGAGACGATCAGGATGGCTGCCAGCTTCCCCTTCTCGACGAGGGCGGCGAGGTTCTGCGAGCTGGCGAGGGAGGGCTGTTCGTCAAAGAGCAGGGCGAGCATCGCTGCCGTCTCGTTCAGGCTGCGCGCCTGGTTGGCGATGTCCTCGCGCTGCACGTTGCGCGCCTCGTTGACCACATCTTCCGGCAGACGATGGAACCATTTTTCGAGCGAGCGATTGTGGAAGAGATAAGAGAAGACCGCCATCGCCGTGATCGGCAGCAGGCTGAGCGCGATGAAATAGACGACGAGGCGCGTCTTGATCTTCGAGCCCAGCATGCGCGAGCGGCGCTCGCGACGCAGCTTCAGCAGGTTGCGTACGAGAATGAAGGTGAAGACGATGAAGGCGACGAAATTGAGCGACGAGAGCGCGTAGAGCAACAGCGTATCGGAGGCCGTATCCGGCGGAAAGACCGCCCATAGCCCGAAGACCTGGAGCGCGGCCAGCATGGCGAGCAGGAACAGCACGAGCCCGCCCAGCAGCCACGGCGCGGTGCGCCTGCGCTGTGCGCCTGCACCCTCCTGTTCAGTCTCATATCTTCGCGGTTGATCGTTCATACGCTGCTTTGAGAGAGTTTACCATGACATATTCATTTCAGCCCCGGCAGGGGCGAGCAGTTCAGTAGCCCCTGCCGGGGCTGGTTGTCGCACCATCTTCGGCGAATGAATTGACCTGAATGTTAATCTCCGGCGATTTCGATTAAAATGCATTTCTGTGACAAGCTAAATCGGTGCGACTATTCGACTGAAGCCTTGATTGTCTACATTCGTATTACCCGTTGATGAAACCTTCAGACATTTTTTTCAACGATGTGGGACGCCTGCGTAGCGGCTGGCGGTTCAGTATCTACATCGCCTTGTTCGCCGTGCTCGAATCGCTGCTGGCGGTCGGAATCCGTTTTCTCGCTCCCTCAGGGTTTCTGGAAAGCAACTGGGGATTCATCGCTCAGGCGCTGCTGCTCTTTGCGGCGGCGCTGTTGGCCGGTTGGATATGCACATCGTGGCTTGAAGGCTTGCCGCTACGCGCGCTCGGCTGGGTTACTCATCAAGGATGGCTGCGCGATTTGCTGATGGGGTCGCTGATCGGCATCGCTTCACTGTTGGTCGCCACGGCGCTGGCGACCCTGACCGGCGGTTTTCATTTCGCGTTCAATCCGGCGGGCATCTCGTCTGCTGTCGCCAAGACACTTCTGGTCTCCTGTCTAGTCTTTATTCCCGCTGCTGCCGCCGAAGAGATGGTTTTTCGCGGCTACCCTCTTCAGACCATGACGCGCGCACGCCTGGCCTGGCTTGGCCTTGCGCTGACCTCTGTCCTGTTCGCATGGGTGCATCTGGATAATCCGAACGTCGTGCCGGGTTTCACGCTGCTCAACACCACGCTCGCCGGCATCTGGCTCGGCGTCGCTTACCTGCGCACGCGAAGCATGTGGTTTCCGCTCGGCGTACACTGGTCTTGGAACTGGATGATGGGCGCGGTGCTCGGCCTGCCCGTGAGCGGCATAGACAGGTTAACGCCTGAGCCCGTCATGCGCGCCACGGATGCCGGCCCGGCCTGGCTCACGGGCGGCGCGTACGGGATTGAGGGCGGCGCGGCCTGCACCATCGCGCTCCTGCTCTCGACCCTCTTCATCTGGCGCACGCGCCTCCTCAAGGCAAGACCGGAGATGCTGGAATTAACGGACGCGGAGAACCCTGTCGAACCAGCGCTTAAAATTTACGACGCGCCCGCCATCAACAATCAGCCGCCAGCTTCAGATCAAAGCTGACGGTCAACGCCCTGACGCTCATCGCTTATCTATCTTTCGTCAATCGGGACATAAGGCACGTCTCGCGGCCCGACGTATTCGGCGCGCGGGCGTATGATCTTGTTGTTGGCGTACTGTTCGAGGATGTGGCCTGTCCAGCCGCTGATCCGGCTGATGGCGAAGATGGGCGTGTAGAGATCGAGCGGGATGCCCATCATGTAGTAGGTCGAAGCGGAATAAAAATCGACGTTCGGATAGAGTCCTTTCTCGCGCATCACGACCTCTTCGACCTTGCGCGACATTTCGTACCACTTCGTATCCCCCATGCGCTCTCCCAGCTCTTTTGAGAAGCGGCGCAGGTGTGTGGCGCGCGGGTCTTCCGTACGATAGACGGCATGGCCGAAGCCCATGATCTTCTTCTTCTCGTTGAGCGCCTTCTTGATGTAATCCTCCGCGTTCTCCAGATCATTGATCTCCAGGAGCATCTTCATGACGTTGGTATTCGCGCCGCCGTGGAGCGGGCCTGAGAGCGCGGCGATGGCTGCCGTGACCGCGCCGTAGATATCTGCCAGGGTGGCGGCGACGACGCGTGCCGTGAAGGTCGAGGCATTTAATTCATGATCCGCATGAAGGATCAGGCAGACGTCGAAGATGCGCGCATCCTCTGCCTTGGGCATCTCGCCTTTGAGCATGTAGAGAAAGTTGGTGGCGACGTTCAATTCGGGGTTGGGGCGAAGCGGCTCAAGACCCTGGCGCAGGCGCTCGGCTGCCGCGACGATGGTCGGCATTTGCGCGGTCATACGTGTCGCCGTTCTGATGCTCGCTTCGCGCGAGGTATCGTGCGCCGATCTATCGAAAAAATCGAGAGCGGAGACGGCTGTCCGCAACACATCCATCGGCTCGGCGTTGCGCGGGAAGCCACGCATCAACTGGATCAGCTCGGGCGGCAAGTCCATGCAGCAGGTGATCGAATTACGGAACTCATCCAGCTCCGCGCGCTTCGGCAAACGCCCGTGCCAGAGCAGGTAGATGACCTCTTCAAACGTCGAGTGCCGGGCGAGATCGTGTATGTTGAGACCTTCGTAGATGAGTATGCCCTGCTCGCCGTTGACATCCCCGATAGCGGTGCTGGCGGCGACAACTCCGCGTAGTCCGGCAGAACTCGCGCTAGCTGCGGCAGCAGCGTCCTTCGCTTTATCCATGTTTAGCTTCCTTTGATTTTTGGATGAATCGAAGATAGCAAAAGACTGTGACAAGTGACAAGTGACAGGTGGCAGGCACATAAGCGATGAAGAAGCTATGCTCTATCCAGTTTCAAGAGACGAAACGACAACGCTCCACGTCAGGGTCTTTCACCCTCTTTCCTCTTTTACTTCCACAGGCTCGCCCACCTGTGCGCCCAGCAGGCTTGAGGCGGAGGCTCGGAAGGCGACGATCTCAAGGAAGCCTGCGCTGCCCCAGACGGCAAATAGCTCATTCTCCGAGCCTGCCTCTTCGGCGAAAAAACGTCGAAAGGACGCAATCTCCCTTCCCTGAACAAAGAGGCGCGCGCCGCGCTCGATCATCTCTTCCGTTAAATCCTGCCGGGTGATGTTGGTGACGCAGTTGCCGAAGCGATCTATGTGGATGATCCTGGCCGGGAGGTTTTCATCTCCTGAGCGTAGAGGGGCAAGGCGCACGTAATCCTCTATCTCGTCTCCTAGCTCGGCGGGTTCGACCCCATTTGAAAGCGCTCCGGCGACGGGGGCGAATACGTCGCGCCCGTGAAAGGTGGCGCTCAAGGGCTGTCGAAAATATCTGTCGCGCGTGAGATGAAAGACGCGGCAGCCTTTCTCGCGCTCCATGATGTAGCTGAATATCCCGTTGTCCGGTCCCACGAAACACTGTTCACCGGCAACAATCAAGATTGGACGACGCGCAGAGCCGACACCCGGATCAACCACCGCCACATGGATCGTCCGTGGCGGAAAAGTTCTATAAACAGCGAGCAGCGTGAAAGCGCCCGCCTGTATGTCGTGCGGCGCAATGTCGTGCGTGATGTCTATGAGGCGCGCAGACGGGTTCGTGGAAAGGATGACACCTTTCATCGCGCCGACGAAATAATCTGCGGTTCCGAAATCTGTCAGGAGAGTGATGAGCATTCAGGTTTCGAGTTTCGGGTTTCGAGTTTCGAGCTCAAGACAGGTGATCTAACTCGAAACT
>DASVVT010000050.1:0-15510 GCA_036386415.1 Pyrinomonadaceae bacterium | reverse complement strand
ATTAGTAGCCTTGGGCTACTAATATGCCGCCCCCCGGGGCTGTCTTGCTGCCTCCGCTTTTTACTTCCAAAGGGCGCTCGTAAGCGACTGGACGTTCGCCTTCTCCGGTACGCCTTCGAGGATGAGCACGCGATTGTTCCGCCGCTCCATCACGACAGCGCCCTCGCCTGTCTGCCATACGCGCCGCAGACTGTCATGCTCCGTAATGGAAGCGTCTTTGTACCGGCGCTCCGTGCGCTTCGCGTAGGCGTCGAAGAATTCAATGGCCTCATCCTCTGCATCCCAGGCTGTAAGCTGCGCCAGAAACACGTCGCGCGAGGTCTGCCCCCTGGTGTAGACACTGTAACGGTCGCCGCCCCAACCCGCCGCCGCGCGCTTTGATTCGACTTCTGATTTCAAGAACTCATCAAGGATCAGGTAATAACTCCATTCTCCGTTGACATCATAATCAATCCGCTTCCAGTTTGAGCCGAGAAGCTGAGAGACATCCGCCATCTCAACTTTGACGGGAGCTTCACGCTTGAAATATTTCTCCGTATGAAGAATCTGTTCGGTTGATTGCGGCAATTCCGCGAAGGCCTGCGAGATGCGCGCCCAGCCGCCGCGCCCGTACAGGGCTGTGCACCACTGCGTGCCTTGCTCGTAGGGAAAGAGCAGCGTCTCACGCAGCGCCCTTGGAGCGCTGTCGATCTGCTCGGAGCTGCTCTTGTTAGATTCCATAGACTTGGCGAAGGCGAGGGCGCGCTTAATATCGCTCCACATATAGCGGATCATGGTAAACGTCGCGTCGCCTTCAATCACGGCGTGCGCGGCCAATTCCGCATCCGAATCGCCCTTCGGCCAGTTCTCGAACCGGCGCAGGTTGAAATGCTGATCCTGTAGGGCGTGCGTCAGCTCGTGCGCTATGACGGGCTCCTGCCCTTCCAGGTCGATCCAGTCGGCCAGGTAAAATTGCTGTGCCTTCGGGTCGTAATAGCCTGCGACCTGCTCTGTCAGAAGCCGTATGATGAAGGGGCGCAGCTCGAAATTGGCGGGCACGAGGCCGAGCTTTTTCAGCGCCAACTCTGAAGCGTGCATCTCTTCGGGCGTCGTGTCCTCGTTCATGTTCTTGATAATCATGCGCTCGATCTCGGCGCGCGACTGGGAGCCGCTTTTGACCGGACGCAGGATCGAAAGCCGTCTGATCTCGGATGTTTCACGCAGCACGGCATCGGTCGCTGCCATGACGGCTGCGTTTCGGGCATTGGGCGCAAGCGGTGCGGCCTGCGGCTTCTGCGCAAGGGCAACGTCGGCAGGTTTGACGGCCATTGAGGCCAAAATCGAGACGGCAGCCAGCAGGAAAGCAGCCATTCGGAGTCCGTTTTTCTTTGACATCTTTAACCTTTCGCTCTTATAGTCCGCTCTAACGCGCCCGAAAATCCATAGACACCATTTTTCCGGTTTAAGAAGACCGGGCTGGAGGCGTTTCCTTTAGATGGTTAAGCAGGTAGAAGAAGATGCACTGTTTGAGGAGTGGCACGAGACGCTGCTGCGTGTGCGCTACGCTGAAACAGATAAAATGGGCATCGTCCATCATGCCAACTATCTCATCTGGTTTGAGATCGGTCGCACAGAGTTTTGTCGCGAGCGCGGCTTCTCCTATCGCGAGATGGAGGAGAACGACAACGCTTTCCTCGTCGTCGCCGAAAGCTACTGCCGCTATAAGGCCCCCGCGCGCTACGACGATCAGCTTCTGGTGCGCACGCACATCACGGAATTGCGACGGCGCAGTCTACGCTTCGGCTACGAGATCGTGCGCGTCACCGACGGCCAGATCATCGCCGAAGGCGAGACCGGCCACGTCGTCACGGACGCCAACGGTCGCGTCCGCTCCTTCCCGGCAGGCTACAGCCAACTCCTTGCCGCCGCCCCCGAATCGGCCATTCACTTATCACAATCCCCCGGCAGTCTCGTGCCCGAAGACAGCCCGGAATAGAAACAGTAGACAGAAGTCAGTAGTCAGTAGCCAGTAGAAAAACAGCGCGCCGGTTTGGCTCTCTATTACGATTTATGATGAGCGGTATCAACGGCAGCAACGGATTTTCATTTCTACTGGCTCCTGTCTACTGACTACTGTCTACTTCTTCTCACGATTCATGCTTAACCGAAAGGCGGGAGATTTCGCGCGCCTGTCCGGTCGTCTCGTCTATGTCAAGGAGGGCGGCGCAGATGCGCACATCGCCCGTGGAATGTTCCGCGCGCTTGTTGATGGCTGAAGTGAAGCGCGCGATGACATCCTTGCGATCCATCCCGATCACCCCCGCATAGCTTCCGGTCATGCCGATGTCGGTCAGGTAGGCTGTCCCATTGGGCAGGATTCTCTCGTCTGCTGTCGGCACGTGTGTGTGCGTGCCGACCACAGCCGAGACGCGCCCGTCCAGATACCACCCCATCGCAGACTTCTCCGAAGTCGCTTCGCCATGCATGTCAACGAGACGTATCTTTACATCCTGTGGAAGCGAATTGACCAATTCGTCTGCGCTGCGGAACGGATCGTCGGCGGGCGGCATGAAGACGCGCCCGATGAGGTTAATGACGGCGACGCTCACGCCGCGCACCTCGCCCGTCCACAAGCCCTTGCCGGGTGAGCCGGGCGGGTAATTTGCGGGACGCAGAAGTCGCGGCTGCCGTTCAATGTAGGGGATGACCTCGCGCTTATCGTAGATGTGGTTGCCGGATGTCATCACGTCGATGCCGCTGGCGAAAAGCTCATCGGCAAGGCGCGGCGTGATGGAAAAGCCGCCGGCCACGTTCTCCGCATTCATGACAACGAAATCGATGTCGTACTGCTCGCGCAAATCCTGTATGCGTTCGAGCACGGCGAGGCGTCCCGGGCGCGCCACGACATCTCCGATCATCAAAATTTTCATAGTCTAAAATGTAACAAGTCGTAAATCCTAAATGGTCAATCGTAAATAGAAACCGCTTCTCTCTATTCACGATTGACGATTGACGATTTACGACTTGAGAATGGCAAGAGGGAGATCCGCAGTGGCCGTTCCGAAGCCGTAATTGAACCTGCTCGAAACAGGTGGGTGACCTTTTGTAAGCCGCAGCCACTGGCAATCCTTAACGATGAAGGAATGCACCGGCTGGAAAAGCGGCGTCGGTCTCCCTTTCTTCACGGCGTAGGCTCAATTATCTTAACTCGGTGACGAGCCCCGCAGACGTTGTTCCCTCTGCCGGAAAAATAGTAACACAGGGGGAAAGCCAACGCTAGAGGCTACTGGTGAGAAATTTGCTCAAGACGGTATGATGCGCGACAACTCATATTCGCGGTCGGTTCCTTTCGCCAGAGACTTGTGGTACTGCTTGAGCTTTTCCAAAGTCTCTTTTGGAATATCGGATTTATTTGCCCCTTGGAGGAGTTTGCCGATGGCTAAAATTCCCCAGTACTGGTTGAAAGGCGGGTTGTCTTTCATCGTGACACTATCGACTAGAGGCGGTAATAGTTTGCCGTCGGGCTGGCTATAGAGATAAGCGTAAGCGGCCAGTCGCTTGCCCGCGTCATTTGGGTCACGTAGATAATCCAGGGTCGGGAAATCTCTGAGGGACGGGGCCAGATCAATCATCTCGCGCACTATCCCGGTCATCACAGATGTCCGCGCCCCGCCCGGTTTCTGGGTTGACCGTACCTCGTTGTACTGCTTGATGAGAGAGTCCAGTTGTTTCGAGGGTGAAGTCCCCTCTCGCAAAGCGGCTTGCTCTGACGGCGGCGCAGATCTACCTTCCACGACCTCGATCTTCCTTTGTGCGCTGACCGCAGCACCCTGCGCAGTCAACGCTGTGTCCTTCGCCTGTTCGGCCACATTCGTAGCCTGTTCCGCCTTTTGCGTCGCCTCTTTAGCCTTTCTGATCACTTCTGCGGAAAGACTGCTGATAAATGCCCTCGATGAGATTGCGGCAATCAGACAGAATCCCGCCAGAATGAAAAGATTAAGGGGCTCATTGTTGCCGTTTGTGAGTAGGTTGCTTGAGATCATCTGAAGAAACAGCGGCACTAGGAAAGAGGCCGCCATCCCGATCACGATGGACTCTTTAAGGTTGGCCTTATCAGGGTTATCAAGCCGCCCCAGGTAATAATTCACCAGTCCTCCAAGGCCGCCTGCGAGCAGCATGACGACAATCACAAGAGCAATAAAGTATGGAAAGCGGAGTACGTACGTAACCTGCGCTATTACTTCATAAGACATGCTTCAACTCCTTCGCTGGCCGGGTATCTTCCATTTGAGCCGAAGCGGAGCGATGAAGCCTGCACCGATCCGTTGGCTGAGCCGTAGTCAGAACAAGATGGAGGGCACACACACCATGCAGATGCCTTGTAGATTGAAACTAATTGATCCTTCAGTAGCGGCTCATGTTTAAATCTGATGTAGCTAGCCCTTCGCTTGTATAAGCGGATTAGAGTCAATCATCTCGCACTGGCCTCTCTAATCTATTATGCTAGTTTGAGGAAAAACATATCATCATGCTGCCGCCGGAGGGAATAAAGAAAGTCAGGAGTCAAAGATGCAATCGACCCACTACCGATTAGTCTCAAGCAAAGGCGAGGGTTGAGATGCCTGGCTGAAAACCTCAGTAGTTAAGTGAAAGCGATGTTGCCCGCCGTATTACTCTGCTGCTCGACGCTACTGCGCACTTTGAGCAGACGATCAAGCATCTCGGCGCACTCGGCGCTGCGCGAGGCGAGCTGTGAATCGGCCTGTTCATGTAGACGCTTCAAACGATGCAGCTCGTCGGCGATGTGCAAGGCGGCGAGGATCGCCACCTTGAGTGAATCGACGGTGAGCGTCCCCGAAGAGATTTCGCGCATCCGCGCATCGACGAACTCGGCGAGCTGCGTGATGTACTCGCTGTCGCCATCCGAGCGAATGTTGTAGGTCTGATTGTAGATTTCGACCCTGATGGTCGGCGTCGTGGCGGTATCGGTGTTGTTTCTGCCTAAACTCATACGGCTCCGTCCGTTCATCATTTGCGCATAGCCTCTACGATCTCAGGATCGAGCGTGGCGATGGCATCGAGCATGGCCTCGACCTTCATGCGAATAGTATCACGCTCGGAGAGCAAGCGCTCGACCTGGGTTTCGAGCCGTTCCTTCTCGTTGAGCAAGCTCCCAAGCTCGCGGCGGATCGAGGCGACCTCGCGTTCCAGTCCTTCCTTCTCCTGACGAAGCGTTTTCGTCAGCTCGATGGTGCGGTAAATTTTGTCTTCAAGGTGTGAGAATTTTTCCAATCCAGATAATCCGACCATCACAGCTTCACCTCAACCAAATATACGACGCGCGTCAACGAGCCGACAGATTATGCGACTTCGCGCCTCAGAAGTCTAGGGTAAGAATACAGTAGACAGTAGTCAGTAGTCAGGAGCCAGTAGAAATGAAAATCCGTTGATGCGTTTGATACACATTCTCTAAATCATAGTAGACGACAAAGCATGATGCTACGGTCTTTCTACTGTCTCCTGACTACTATCTGCTTAACGCAATTCCGCGTCAAACTTCTCACGGAGGGCGTTAACCAGATGCGCGTGCATCTCATCGACCTCTTCATCGCGCAGTGTTCGCTCGTCCGCGCGATACTCCATACGCAAGGTGACGGAGCGTTTCCCTTCCGGCATTCCAGCGCCTTCATAAACATCCACGAGTCTCGCGCTCTGCAAGGATTCCAGTCGCTGCTCTGTAACCGCCCGGAGCATTTCAGCAAGCGGCACGCGCCGCTCGACGAGCAAAGAGAGGTCGCGCACAACGGACGGGAAACGCGGCAGAGGCCGGTAGAGCGCTGCCCCTTCCTGAACTGAGAGAAGCGCGTTCAAGTCCACCTCCGCAACGTAGACCGGCTGGCGAAACTTGTACGCCGCCGCGACCACTTCTTCAAGCCTGCCGATCGTTCCGATAGCCTGCTCCCCATTGATCAAGATACGCGCCGCCTGTCCCTCGCGCAGGTGACTGACGCTCGCGGCTTCAAAACGCAGCGGAGGAAGATTCATGGCATCGACGGCTGATTCGAGCGCGCCCTTGAGGTCGTAGAAATCCAGCTCGCGCGTCGCGCCAGCGCGCCCCTCTTCCAGGACTCCGCCCGTCGCCACGAGCGCCAGGCTTTCGCGCTCAGACGGCAGATGCGTACGCTCTGCGTGCGCGGCGAAGATGCGTCCCATCTCGAACAATTGCACATCGCGTGTGCCGTGATTGAAGTTATGGCGCACGGCTTCGAGCAGCCCCGGCAGCAGCGTCGGTCGCATCTGCGACGCGCCTTCTATGATCGGATTGCTCAAAGTGACGAAGCGTCCCTGCACGTCCTCGCCCTCGGCCAGGCCGGGCACGAGATCGAAATGTTCGCTCTCAGACGCGTCTATAAAACTGAAGCTGATCGCTTCATTGAATCCGCAGCAGGTCAAAGCGCCGCGAACGGCACGCTTGCGCCCTTCATCCGGCTGGTATTCACCCGCCAGGCTTGAAGCCGGAAGTTCGCTTCCGATCTTGTCATAACCGGCGTGGCGCGCCACCTCTTCGACCAAATCCTCTTCTATCGCAACGTCAGGACGCCAGGTTGGAGCGATGAATTTCATGGCCGCGCTCAGATCGACGGGCATCTCTTCGACGACGCCGTCGCGCAAGCTCCACTCAGCCTCAGCCGAAGTCATTCGCGCACGCTCCGCAAAGCCAAGCGCAGCCAGAATACGCTCCATCAACACAGGGGAAATTTGCAGCCCGGTCAAAGCCTCGACGCGTTCCGGGCGCAAGCTCACGTCGCGCGCCTTGATGCGTTTGGGGTACACGTCGAGCGTGTCTGCGGTCGCCGTCCCGCCCGCAATCTCGCAGATGAGCGCGACGCATCTCTCCTGCGCGCGCACCACGCCACCGTAATCCGCCCCACGCTCGAAGCGGCGCGACGCCTCTGTCGCGAGGCCAAGGACGCGCGCCGTGCGGCGCACACTCCCAGGCTCGAAGTAGGCGCTCTCGATCAGCACATCCTCTGTCTCTTCGGAAATCTCTGTCTCTTCGCCGCCCATCACGCCTGCCACGGCGACGGCGCGCTCTGCGTCCGCGATGACCAGCATCTGCTCATCCAACGTGCGCTCGACGCCGTCAAGCGTCTTGATCTTCTCGCCAGCATGCGCGCGTCTGACAATGATTCGTGGCCCGCGTAGCTTCGCCAGATCAAAGGCGTGAAGCGGCTGCCCCTGCTCGTGCATGACATAGTTTGTGATGTCTGCGACGTTATTGATGGGACGCTGCCCGATTGCTTCCAGGCGCTTCACCAGCCAATCCGGTGATGGCGCGATCTTCACGCCCCGTACAACACGCGCCGCATAACGCGGGCACAATTTGTCGTTCTCGATCCTGACAGACGCGTAGGAGTCCGTGCGTCCCGCCACAGGCTGCGGCGACTTAGAGGGCAAGCGCACCTCACCCTCTTCGATGACGGCGACCTCGCGCGCGATACCCAGATGTGACAGGCAGTCTGGACGGTTCGAGGGAACTTCAACATCCAGCACAAAATCATCGCCCGCTTCAAGCACGCTATCCACCGCCAGGCCGACCATCGTCAAACGCTCGGCCACCTTACGCGCATCGAAGCCCGTATCAGTTAATTCACGAAGCCAGTTGTAACTGATATTCATAAGTAGTCAGTAGTCAGTAGTCAGTAATCAGTAGAAGAGCATTCTGTTTTTATGCTGGCTACTGACTACTATCTGCTGTCTACTCTCATTTAAATTGTTCCAGGAAGCGCACGTCGTTTTCGAAGAGCAGGCGTATGTCGTCCAGCTCATACATGAGAGCAGACATGCGATCAATGCCGAGCCCGAAGGCGAATCCGGAAAACTCTTCCGGGTCGATATTGACCGTGCGCAAGACGTTCGGATGCACCATGCCTGAACCGCCCAGTTCAATCCAGCCTGAGTTCTTGCAGATACGACAACCCGAACCGCCGCACTTGAAGCAGGTGTAGTCCACCTCCGCGCTCGGCTCCGTGAAGGGGAAGTACGAAGGGCGGAAGCGCGTGCGCGTCTGCGGGCCGAACAAGTGGTGCACGAACTCTGCCAGCGTGCCCTTCAGGTGCGCCATCGTGATGCCGCGATCAACGCACAGCCCTTCGACCTGGAAGAACATAGGATTGTGTGTCGCATCCGGCGTGTCGCGGCGAAAGACCCTTCCGGGCGCGATCATGCGCAGGGGCGCGGTGCGTCGTTGCATCGCATGAATCTGCACCGTCGAAGTCTGGGAGCGCAGCGCGAACCCTTCCGTTGTATAGAAGGTGTCGAGAGGATCACGCGCCGGATGCCCTTCGGGGATATTGAGCGCGTCGAAGTTGTAAAAGTCCGTCTCGACCTCGCGGTCGTCTTCAATCGCATAGCCGAGCGAGACGAAGATGTCTTCGATACGCTGGCGCAAGAGTGTGATCGGATGCAGGTGGCCGCATCGTGGACGACGCCCCGGCAGAGTCACGTCGATGCGCTCGCTTTCCGTGCGCGCAGAGGCGACCGCCTTCGTGAGCGTCGCTTCCGATTCATCCAACGCCCGGCTGATCTCCGCTTCAAGCTGCTGAACGTACTGGCCTAGAGCAGCGCGCTCTTCCGGCGCGACGCGCCCGATCATCTTTTTGACCGCCGCCAGCCCGCTCTTTTTTCCGGTGTGGCGCGTGCGCAGCTCCTTCAGCTCACGCAAGAGGCTTTCGGCCTCCGCGAGCGTTAAAGCATCTACAGCGCCGCCGCCGTCGCCCGTGCGAAAGCGAGCAAAGCGCTCGAACTCACGCTCGAACGCTTTGTACGGAGCTTCCGCCTGGGATTTATGATCTTCGTATTGAACGCCTTCCGGCATCATCGAAATCCTTCACGGCCTTTTTCACGCCGCAGCTTTTTGTTGCTCGCTCTCCAGAGCGTTCTTCACTTGTCCGGCCAGTTCCGCGAACGCTTCCGGCTGGTTGGCGGCCAGATCGGCCAGCACCTTGCGATCAAGCTCGATCCCTGCGACCTTAAGACCGTGCATGAACTGCGAATAGTTCAGCCCGTTCAGGCGCGCCGCCGCTCCGATGCGCACGATCCACAGGCTGCGGAAGTCGCGCTTCTTCAACTTGCGTCCCGTGTAGGCGAAATTAAGACCGCGCTCGACGCTCTCTTTGGCCGAGCGATAGAGCTTGGACTTCGTGCCGCGATATCCTTTAGCCAGTTTAAGAATCTTCTTGCGCCTCTCAAGGCGCTTATTTCCACGTTTTGCTCTAGGCATTACACTCCCCCTTCAATTAAGGGATGAGGGATGAGGAATGAGGGATGAATGAAAAGAAAGGCGAAGCCGCCAGGCGATTCTTGGCGACTACCTTATCTCTTGACTCATCCCCATCCCTCATCCCTCATCCCTGCCTTTAGCTTCTCCCGTATGGCAGCATCGCTTCGACGCGCTTCTGGTCGCCTTCGGAGACGAGCGTGTCGATGTCCAGATGGCGCTTACGCTTGTTGGTCTTCTTGGTCAGAATATGTCGCGCATGCGAATGCCCGCGCTTGATCTTCCCCGTTGCGGTCAAACGAAAACGCTTGGCCGCGCCTTTGTGTGTCTTCAATTTAGGCATGATTACTCCCCTTAAAAATTGCGGATTGTGGATTGCAGAATGCGGATTGAAAGATTTGAGATCATCAATCTCAGTTTCCAGATTCGAGATTCCTGAAGCAACAATCAGCAATCCGAAATCCGCATTCCGCATTCCGCTACGCTGTCTGCTTCTCTTCCTGATTCGTACTGTGCGCCGCGCCGGAAGGCGTCTCAGCTTTCGCTGTGCCCTTGTGCCGCTTTGGCGCAAGGATGATGAACATCTGGTTGCCTTCCATACGCGGGCGCGCTTCGACTTCGCCGATGTCTGCGAGGTCGCGTTCGAGTCTCTCAAGGATGCGCGCGCCCAGCTCGCGGTGCGTCATCTCGCGCCCGCGAAACCAGATCGTCGCCTTCACCTTGTCGCCCTCCTGCAACCACTCGCGCGCATGCTTCATGCGATAGTCGTAGTCATGGTCATCCGTGCCGGGGCGAAACTTCACCTCTTTGACGGTGATGACGACCTGCTTCTTCTTGGCCTCGTTCGCCTTCTTCTTCGCCTCATACTGGAACTTGCCGTAGTCTATGATGCGGCACACGGGCGGCTCTGCGTTGGGCGCGACTTCGACCAGGTCGAGCCCCTTCTCACGAGCCCTGCGCACGGCATCGCGCGTGTCAAGGATACCGAGCTGCTCGCCATCCTCGTCGATCACGCGCACTTCCGGCACGCGGATTCTTTCGTTAATACGGGCAGCCGGAGCGCGCCGGTTGTCCGGGCGCTGGCCGCGACCTCGAAAGCCTGTAGCTATTGCTGCACCTCCAATGCTGTAGTTCGAGAGTCTGGAGTCTGGAGTCAAAAGCAATGTCTTCTGACTCCAGACTCTAGACTCCAGACTCCAGACTGTTATTTAGAGCGCGCGACTCATTAAGGCCACGCGCCATCTCCATGAATTCATCAAGCGTCATCGTGCCGATGTCGCCGCGTGCGCGCTCGCGTACGGCGACCAAGCCTGCTTCGGCTTCGCGGTCTCCGAGGACGAGCATGAACGGAACTTTCTGCAACTGCGCGTCGCGTATCTTCGCGCCGATCTTCTCGCCGCGCAGGTTCGCTTCGACCCTCAAGCCAGCCTTGCGCAACTGCGCTGCCATCCGCTCGGCATACTCGTTGATGCGATCCGTGATCGGAAGCACGGCCACTTGTACGGGCGCGAGCCAGAGGGGGAACGCACCAGCGTAGTGCTCTATAAGCACGCCGAAGAAGCGCTCCATCGAGCCAAACAGCGCGCGATGGATCATGATCGGGCGATGGGGCTTGTTGTCCTCACCTATGTACTCAAGCTCGAAACGCTCCGGCAGGTTGAAATCGAACTGCACGGTCGTCAACTGCCACGTACGCCCAATCGCGTCCTCGACGCGTATGTCTATCTTCGGGCCATAGAAGACGGCTTCGCCCTCGACACGCTTGTACGGAATATCGCGCACCTTCAAAGCGTCTATCAGCGCCGCTTCAGCGCGATCCCAGTTCTCATCCGAGCCGAGGTAGTGCGCGTCCGCAGCGTCTCCCCTGACGGAGAGCTCGACCTTGATGTCCTTGAAGCCGAAGACCTCGAACATATTGAAAGCGAAGTCTATGCAGCCCAGGATTTCGCCGCGCACAGCCTCCTCTGTGCAGAAGATGTGCGCGTCGTCCTGCGTAAACCCGCGCACGCGAGTCAGGCCATGGAGAGTTCCCGATAGCTCAGCGCGATAGACCGTGCCAAGCTCCGCGTATCTGAGCGGCAGGTCGCGGTACGAACGTTGAGCGCTCTTGTAGATGCCTATGTGAAACGGGCAGTTCATGGGCTTGATGCGAAACTCCTGCCCCTCGAACTCCATCGGCGAGAACATCGAATCCGGGTAGTTCTCTTCGTGGCCGCTGGTGATCCACAGCTCGCGCTTGGCGATATGCGGCGTGAAGACCAGACCGTAGCCGCGCATGAGAAGCTGCTCGCGCAGGTAATCTTCCATCTCCTTGCGGATCACGCCGCCCTTCGGATGCCAGAAGATCAAGCCCTGACCGTACTGCTCCTGGATCGAGAACAGGTCAAGCTCGCGCCCGAGGCGGCGATGGTCGCGCCTTTCGGCCTCCTCGCGCTGCTTGAGCCAGGCGTCCAGCTCTTCCTGCGAGAAGAAGGCCGTGCCGTAGATACGCTGCATCTGCGGCAGCGTCGGGTCACCCTTCCAGTAAGCACCGGCTAAGCTCAACAGCTTGAAGGCGCGCAGCTTATTCGTGTTCGGCACGTGCGGGCCGAGACAGAAATCTATGAACGGCGAGCCGTCTATGTAATAGACGCTGACCACATCACCGGCCTTCTCAGAGATCAGCTCACACTTCAAAGGCTCCTCGCGCCCCTCGAACAGCGAGAGAGCGTCGGGCTTCGAAATCTCATCACGACGGTAAGCCAGATTGCGCTTGGCTATGTCGCGCATCCTCTTCTCGATAACGGGAAGGTCGCTCTCCGTCAAAGGTCGCGGCGCGATGACATCATAAAAGAAGCCGTAACGCGGATCGTCCAGGAGAGCCGGGCCGATACCCAGCTTCGTCCCCGGAAAGAGATCAAGCACGGCGGCAGCCAGAAGATGCGCCGTCGAATGCCTCAGCACATCCAGCCCTTCAAGCGTCTGCGGCAGCACCGGCTCAATGTGAATGGCCTCGCCATTCTCCGAAGCGTCAAGCCTGTGCGCCAGATCGACCTCGCGCCCGTTGACGCGAGCCGCCAGCGCAGCTCGCGCCGCATCGCGGTCAAGCTTCTTCAGCGCCTCCGCGACCGTCAAAGGAGCGGGCAACTGCGTCGCCGCACCATCTTTCAACTGTACGTTAATGTCACTCATCGTTTTTGGTCTCCGCTTCTCACCTCGGTAAACCATGAATCACAAAGCGTAAATAGCTGAAACTCGTTCATCTATTTACGATTCACGACCAGGCGTCCCGCCCCGCGCCGGGCGGACTCGCGGGTTCCGAGAAGCGTCAACCGAATTAAAGTTTGTGCCGACTGTCAGGGAACGGCAACTGCCAAGAGATCGGATTCGATAGGAGCGCCTTCGCCGCGAGCCCGCCACATGTGGAGCCGAGCCCGGCTATTCAATTTCAGAATCGTGTAAATGTTCGATTCATCTTGCGAAGGTCTTCAGGAGCTTCCTATCAAAAATTGGAAAATGGCAAGAGCACGCGGCTTTGAACCGCATCACTTACCCCTGTCAAATCTCGACCCCCGAATTGTACCAAGACACATCACACACGCGCAAGTGACCCAGCGCCCAAGTAGTGTCTTAATTTGATTAGTTCTCTGTGCCGCCTCTGCGTTCTCTGTGTCTCTGTGGTGAGTGTCTGTAGAGTAGATTCACCACAGAGACGCAGAGAACACGGAGATTACACAGAGAAAAGCTTAAACTAGGACACTACTTGCGCCCAAGAGCCATATTAATGGGTCAGGAAGAGCAGTACCCCCGCCGCCCAAGCTCTCTATCTCATCCTGACTTGGTTCTGGCATCCGCTTTCAACCTCGATCCGATTGCGATGCCGGAGCACTTCTGCTCGATCATCTGTCTGACATAGCGTGCGACCTCAAGCGCCGCGAGGTCGGGTCGGCGGCCTCTGGCGTGAATGCCGCAGATGGCTGTTGTAGAGGCGTGGTCGAGGGCGGGAGTCCAGCGTGAGCCTGCTGTTATGTCACGGCCATAGGTAAGATAGGCCGAGAGTGTGTTTAAGCCCGTGCCGGGTCGCTCGCCGATGAGATGTACGACCACATCTACGTCGAGCAAGGCTCCGACATGATAGCCTGCGCGGACGCGTCCGTTCTGGACGATGACATCTACGTCGCCGACGTGACAGCCTGCGCTTATTAACTCGCGCCGCAGGGCGGGCAGTACCGCGCGCAGGTTTTCGTTGAGTGCGTCGGCATTGAGGCCGTCCGAGAGGACGAGTTGCACCTGCGGTCTGCGCGATGTGTAGAGTTGGACGAGGCGCACAGCGTCTGCGGGACGGATCAATTCACCCGATGGCGGAGATGAGAGATATTCCTCGCGGTCATGCGCGACGGTGCGGACGCGTATGTGCTGTGGTGAGACATCGCGTATCACTTCATCTTTGATTGTCGCGTAGAGAGCCTTTCGCGCGTGCTCGTAGATCGCCTCCATACGGGACGTGACTGCGGGCGGCGGCTGGTAGTCCCCTTCGTGCCCGTAACCAAGATCAAACCCGCGCTCGCGCAGCTTCTTCATCTTCCCAGCCCCTTCCTCTTGAAGCGTCTCGGATGAGCGAACGTCGCCGCCTGCCTTCATGTAGGCGGCGTAGAGCGATTCCGGGCTGGGCGAATCGAGGCGCAGTGCGCCGCCCTCAAACATGACGCCGAGCGCGATCAGTCTCTTCTCCATTGCAGAGGAGATACGACGCCCATGCTGGCGGCGCAGGCGTGGATGTTCGCGGAAAGAGGTCGTGAGATAGCCGAGCATAGGGTCTGTATTGCCCGCGACGGCCATCAGGTAGGCAGGGGCGGCCTGTCCGACGATCATCTCTGTCAGTCGGCGCAACGTCTGCGGCTCTATGCCCATGTGGAAGGTCGAGCAGACATCAAGCCCCATCGTCAGCCCGTGCAGCTTTGCCATCACAGAATCCTCTAGGCAAGCGCGCAAGAGCTGCTCTCCGGTGCGGAAAACTTCCGGCCCGATGAAGCCCGCGACATCGTTGACGATCATCCACGCGCCTGTCTGTTTGCCGATCAAGCGTGCCACGCCGTACGTGCGTGCTTCGAGCGTCACCATGTCGATGCCATCGGCCACGCCGTTGGTGACTTCAGAGCCTTGTCCTGTCTCAAAGTAGAGGCCATCCATAGAGCGCGTCAGCTCAAGCAGGCCGTCCACGTCCATACCGATCATTCCATGGAGCGCCTTCGAGGTTCCGGCCAGGCTCTGGAATCCGATATCCACTTTCGTCCGCTGTGCGGCGCTCGTTTGTTTCAAGATGTCCGAGAGGACGCAGTACCTTGTCGGCAGCTCAAGGCGCTCGACCACAGTGCGCAACAGCTCTTCGAGACGAACAATCGTCTCCACATCGTCGCTCGCGGGGTTGATACCGAGGATGACATCGCCGCAACCGTAAGAGAGACCTTCGAGGATCGAGAAGAGAATCTCTTCCTCGTCATCTCCGGGGCTATTCGGCTGAATGCGCGAGCCGAAGTGGCGCTCGGAACCGATGGTCACACCACGCCCCGGCAGTGGATTGTGTAGAGATTGCGCGAGCGTTGAGAGCTCTTCGTTCGTCATCGTTTTGACGACCCCTGCAATCACTTCGCTCGATAGACCGTCGCGATAACGATCAACCCACATAGATTTCTCAGGACTCGTCAGGATGCGTTTCAGCTCGTTGATCGTGAGGTGAGAAATCTCCGATGCGAGTTGGGAGTCGAGCGAACGCTTGAGCGCCTCGCTCACGCCGTCTTCGACTAACAGAGTCTTCGTTATATCTCCCAGGCGTTGTGCGCCGAGTAGGGCTCGCGCATCTTTGCGCATCTGCTCATCACGCGTTCCGCCGACGAGCAAGTCTCCCTCTTTGAACTCGTTGGCGAGGGTGAATGTCTGCGCTAAATCCTGGGAATTCATTATTACAATCCAAAGTGAGGAAGGAGCCAATCCACGAATTCACACGAAAGAGCACGAAAAGCCACAATCTGTTTCGTGTTCTTTCGTGGATCGTCAGTTTATAATCTGCACCAATTTTGTCAGTCGTGACTTAATACTTCGGCACGCTCGGGTCAACGTCGTTAGACCAGGCGGTGATGCCGCCTTTCAGGTTTGTGAGGCGACCCGTAAAGCCTGCACGCTTGAGCGCCTCGATGGCTTTCGCGCTGCGGCCACCCATCTTGCAATGCACCACGGTGTCCCTCTCAGGGTCTATCTCCGACATGCGATTGACC
>DASVVT010000049.1:0-55473 GCA_036386415.1 Pyrinomonadaceae bacterium | reverse complement strand
GTGTACCTCTCCCCTCTGGGAGTGTTAGGAGAAGCTTCGAATCAAAGTGTGCTTCGGTGAAAACGGTATGCAGCGAAGGCTTCGGGTTCTGGTGCTCTTGTTGGAGCGGCTTCTGAAGTTGAAATCAGCCTGCTCTCGAACCATCCAGAACGCCGCCGCCAATTCTTCGAGGCGCGGGGCGCATCACCGTTGATGCGCGAGAGAAGGAATAACCTTTAAGTGTTAATTAAGATGCTCGGGATAACGATTTGGTTGTACGCCAAAATGCTGATACAACAAGATTTGAGTGAGCCGGAATGAGATGAACCGGGTTCATTAAAAGAGTCACAGCTTGAAACCGTTTTTCTCCGTTCATAGATTCCACGTGCACCGGAGTGACGCGTTACTGTATGGCCGCCTCGCGTCCGGTGGAAGAGCTGTGAGCTACAACCGATTAATCGTTGGCCTCTACGGAAGTTCCCTTAGCCTCAATGGAACTTCCGTTGGCGACGATAAAGTTTTCGCTGGCGCGCACGAAGAATGTCTCCGTCACAGTGCGCGAGCGCCTCAACAGCCTCGCGCCCTTAAGCTCTCGCTGAAACGTTAAACCACAACTCTATCGAAGCAGAGAGAGAGGGCTTCCGGGCGGCTCGCCACTAATCAGCAAACAGGCGCTCCAGTTCCGGGAGCGTCCTTTCGCTCTGGACATTGCCGGTGTTGAGGGTTGATTTCGGCTCGAAAAGCAGCACGTGTACCTCTTCCTGTGCGACGGGCTGATGCTCTACGCCTCTGGGGATGATGACCATCTCGCCTTCATCAAGCCACATATCCTGATCCCGAAACCTGATCAACAACCTTCCTTTCACCACCAGGAACATCTCGTCTTCGGCGTCGTGGTGATGCCAGACGAAGTCACCCTGAAACTTGACCAGCTTGACGTATGAGTCGTTGATCTCTCCGGCGATCTTCGGACTCCAGTAATCGTCGAACAGGTCGAAGCTCTCTTTAAGATTCACTTTTCTCATCCTGTTTATAACTCCTCTCGTTTTTAGACTCACAGTATACGCGAAACCACAGCCAGGAAAATTTCAGACAGAAAGGGCGATGAGCCACTGGGCTGTGAAATAGGTGCTCAGTATATAGAACTCCGAATAATCTATGCGCCCCCGAAAACGGTTGAGGGCGAGGATCGAATCCGATACGGTGAACAAGAGCGCCCCGAAGAAGGCCAGCTCACTCCACACCTGCTCCGTCTCTCTCCACATGTTTAGTGCCCGCCATGCCATGACCAGAATCACGAGCATGTAGATTATGACGGGCAGCTTCATGCGCCCCAGATGCGGGAACAGGAGCCAGAGCATCACGCCGCCGTAAACGAGAAACGGAATCGCGTACCAGAGCGCGTAGAGTTGCGGCTTCCCGGAACTGAAAGCCGCTATGTAGAAGAGATGAGCGAAGAGAAAGCTCAACAGTCCGGGGATGAAACGATCCGACGGAAGCATCAAAAAGATGTCGCCCATCAATGAGCAGACGAGACCAGCGAGGATCAGATATTTATAGGATGAAGGGACGGGATTCTTTTCCAGAAGCGCGATCATGATGATCCAAACCATCGTGAGCGGCTTGAAGATATAGACATCGCGCCGTGTGCCCGTGCTTTCAGCGCGGATGCAGAGAGCCGCCGAGACGAGCGCCAGTAGGGTTAAGACGACGATTCGCATGAGCCGTGACTTATGCCGCCCGAGCGGCCACTGAAATTTAGCGTTGCGTTTCAACGCACGATGCGCGAGGCTCAGCAATTATCTAACAAGTTTTGGCGGAAAGATCAAAAAGGTAAATGACGTGTGACATTCACCCGCTCATCAAATTCACTACAAGCTCTCACCAGCTTCAGGTCTTCGTGTACTTGCCATACCTGTTCCAGCTCGAAGCGGTTTACACCACATGAAGCTCATTATGTGGCTTAATCTATTGCGACATATGATGACCCTCTCAAGGCTGCAACTTTGACTATTGCGCGTCGCGCAGTGCAGGAAGTTTACAGGCTGTCCCTACAATTTATATTTGATGATGGAAATGAAACTCGCGTAAATGTACACTCACCTGTGCCTGACGGGGATAAGATCGAAGTGCCACTTGCAGGAGTCGGTGCATGTAACTGTAGCCTTATGAGCGTTCATCCACGCGCTCGTGCCAGACACATTTCTAAAGGATCGACTATGAAAAACTTCAAACCAGTTTCAACCGTTCTCAGCATCATCTGTCTGACTTTACTCGCCGCCAGCCCCCTCTTTGCACAACCGAAGAAAGAGATTACGGTTGATTGGATTTACAGCAAGGAGGCTATTGAAGCTTCGGCGCTTCCTTCCTACGCCTGGTTGGCGGACGGCACGGCGATGTTGTATGACATCCGCCAGCCTGCGGAGAAGAGAACCTTTGAGCGCCTGAATCCACAGACAGGAGCGCGGACACCTGTCCTCGATGCGCCCAAAGCTATGACGAGCTTGGGTGCGCTGCTCGGGAAAGATGAGATGCCGGAGACGCTGCCCTGGCCTATCGCTTTCAATGGCTCAGGCCAGCTTGCCCTCTATATTTTCAAAGGCGATATTTATGTGCTTGACCTTGAGAAAGCTCAATTTCAACGCGCCACACAAACGGCATCTGATGAGAAGTCGGCGAGCTTCTCGCCCGACGGCAAGAAGCTCGCCTTTGTCAGAGAAAATGATCTCTACGTTTATGACGTCGCACATCACGCGGAGAAACGTCTGACGCGCGACGGTTCTGAGACACGGCTGAACGGGACGCTCTCCTGGGTCTACTGGGAAGAGGTCTTTGGCCGACGTGACATAGGCTACTGGTGGTCGAACGACTC
Source organism: Pyrinomonadaceae bacterium (assembly GCA_036386415.1). Taxonomy (GTDB): domain Bacteria; phylum Acidobacteriota; class Blastocatellia; order Pyrinomonadales; family Pyrinomonadaceae; genus DASVVT01. The sequence continues at coordinate 52,622 of DASVVT010000049.1, read as the reverse complement.
GCAGGCAATCGCCTACCTGCAAACAGATGAATCACCGGTCGGGGAATCTTATTTCGTTGACTTTCAGCCGCAGTATCCGCGCCTGATCAAACAGCGCTACGCCAAAGCCGGAACCCCCAATCCAATCGTTCGTCTGGGTGTGATGGAGATAGAGCAGGATAAAACCACCTGGGTCGATCTGGACAGAAGCGCGTATGAGTATCTGGTGCGTGTGAAGTGGCTCCCCGATAATCAGCGTTTGAGCGTGCAGACCACGAATCGCGTGCAGACGGAGCTTGACCTGTATCTGGCTAACCGTGCCGACGGCAAAGCAAGGCTCCTGCTGAAAGAGACAGATAAGGATTGGGTTAATCTTCACGATGACCTCTATTTTCTGCAAGACGGCAAGCACTTCATCTGGCCTTCGGAGCGCAGCGGCTACGCGCACCTCTACCTGTACAAGATGGATGGGCAGTTGGTTCGTCAGATCACGAAAGGCAACTGGGCGATACATTCCGCCGGAGGTGTCGCCTTCTGGGTGCGCCAGGCCGTCTCCGCCATTGACGAAAAGAATGGCTGGATATACTTCACGGCTCTTGAGAAGTCTTCCATCGAGCGCCATCTCTACCGCATTAAATTCGACGGCACAGAGATGCAGCGGCTCACGCGTGAGGACGGTACACACCTGATCAGTTTCAGCCCCGATGCGCGCTTCTACTTCGATACTTATTCCAACACCTCAACCATGCCGTCGCTCAGCTTGCACACGAGCGCAGGCGAGCCCGCTCTACAGGTCGCCGCGCCCCAGCCAGACCTCCTGGCGCAATTCGATATACGCTATCCTGAACAGTTCAACATTCCTGCGGCAGATAATTTCCAGATGCCCGCTCAACTGCTCAAGCCCAAAGATTTCACCCCCGGCAAGCGATACCCCGTCATCGTCTATGTCTACGGCGGCCCCTCCGCGCCTTCCGTCGTTAATGCCTGGAAGTTCGCAAACTATTTTGACCAGATTCTCTCTAGGGAAGGATACTGCGTGCTCTATGTTGACAACCGCAGTGCGACGGCGATCAGCCACACACTCGAAACGACGGCGAGGGGGCAGATGTTAGGGCAGAGCGAATTGAATGATCTCCTGGCCGCCGTGAAATGGTTGAAGTCTCAATCGTTTGTCGACCCTGATCGAATTGGAGTTTGGGGCTGGAGCGGAGGAGGAACCTTCACGCTGCTGGCAATGACACACTCGGCAGAGTTCAAAGCGGGCATCGCGGTCGCTGCCGTCACAGACCCTCTCTACTACGATACCAGAAGCACGGAATTGATGATGAAACTCCCCTCGGACAACCCCGCCGGATATAAAAGGGGGTCGCTGGTCAACGCGGCGAAAGACCTGCATGGTCGCCTGCTGCTGGTGCACGGGACCTATGATGACAACGTGCACATCCAGAACGCCTGGAGTTTCGCAGACGAATTGATTAAAGCCGGTAAGATGTTTGACATGATGATCTACCCGATGCGCAAACATGGTATCTCCGATAATCCGGCACGCATACACCTGTATAAGACTATGGTTGAGTTCTGGAAAAAGAATCTTTAAACGAAGCTTGCTTGAGAAAGCAGTAATGAGAGCGTGTTTGAAAAGTGAGGAGAGTGGTTGGGGTGAGTAGAGATTTAAACGCAAAGGACGCAAAGGAAGACGCGCCAAGAGCGCAAAGAATCTGCGACCTTTGCGATGAACTTTGCGCCCTCTGCGTTTAATTCTTCCCTTTCCAAACAGGCTCTGATTACTCGACCGTAGTAGTCAATTCCGTTTCCGTATGCTAGGCCGCTGAATGGAAAAGAAGAAGATTCAGATAACTCATCTCCTGCGTCCCCACTGGAAAGCGCTGACCATCGCTTTCATCGCGGTGATCGCCGACAGCCTCGCAGATTTACTGGAGCCCTGGCCCTTAAAGGTCGTCTTCGATTACGTCCTGGGCAACAAGCCCATGGAAGGATGGATGGCCGATTCCATCAACGCCGTGGTGGGGCATGACAAGCTGGCGATTTTGACCTTCGCGGCGGTGGCCGTGATCGGTATCGCTGCCCTCGGGGCAATCGGTAATTACACGCAGAACTATCTCACCATGAGCGTCGGCCAGTGGGTCATGCACGACCTCAGACGAATGCTCTATCATCACATCCAGCGGCTGTCGCTGACCTATCATGATCAGAAGAGAACGGGCGACCTGATCAGCCGCGTGACGAGCGACATAGACGCCATCCAGAACCTCATCTCACAGGTGCTCTTAGGGATGCTCGTCCAGGTTCTCACGCTGGTCGGCATGATCTGCGTGATGTTCTATCTCAGTTGGAAGTTCACTTTGATCGCCCTGTCGGTTGTGCCTGTGCTCGGTCTGGTCGTCTATAACTTTACGCGCCGGATCAAGCGGGCTTCAAAGGAAGTCCGCAGCCAGGAGGGTGAAGTTGTCTCCGTGCTCCAGGAAGTCCTTTCGTCAATCCGCGTCGTCCAGGCGTTCACCAGAGAAGGCTACGAGCAGCGTCGTTTCGAGCAGGAGAGCATGGGAAGCGTGGAGGCGGCGTTGCGCGCGCGCGGCCTGAAAGCGAAATTGACGCCGATGGTTCAGCTTATTACAGCCGTCGGCACTTGTCTGGTGGTGTGGTATGGCGCGCGGCTGGTCTTAAGCGGTGAGCTAACGCCGGGCGCGCTCCTGGTCTTCTTTCTCTACCTCGGCAAGATGTACAAGCCTATGCGCGAGCTTTCAAAGATGACGGATGCAGTGTCTAAGGCTGCCGTCGGTTTCGACCGCATCAGGGAGGTGTTCGAGACAGAGGCGGAGGGACGCAATCTGCCGGGAGCGCGTCGCGCGCCAACCTTTAAGGGGAAGATCGAGTTCGACGGGGTGTGTGTCGGCTACGAGAAAGATTGTCTGGTGCTCAAAGACTTCAGTCTCAAGATCGAGCCCGGTCAGGTGGCGGCGCTGGTCGGCCCTACAGGCGCTGGCAAGTCAACCGTCATCAGCCTCATTCCGCGCTTTTATGATCCGTCCAAAGGGACTGTGAAAATAGACGGCATGGATGTGCGCAGCTTCAAGATTAAATCCTTGCGCCGTCAGATCAGCTTTGTGCTCCAGGAGTCGCTGCTCTTTCGCGCGACCATCGGGGAAAACATAGCCTATGGCAAGCCGGAGGCCACACGCGAGGAGATCGTACGCGCCGCTGAAATGGCTAATGCGCACGAATTCATAGAGAAGATGACCGAAGGGTATGACACGATGGTAGGCGAGCGAGGCGTCACCCTCTCCGGCGGGCAGCGCCAGCGCATCGCCATCGCGCGGGCGATCATACGCAACGCTCCGATTCTTATTCTGGACGAACCCTCTTCTGGCCTCGATGCGGCATCGGAGGAGCTCGTCTTTGATGCCCTCACGCGCTTGATGGAGGGCAAGACCTCAATCGTCATCGCGCACCGCCTGGCGACGATCAGACGAGCCGACGTGATCTTCGTCATCAAAGACGGTCAGGTGGTCGAAAGCGGCACGCACCAGGAGCTACTCGCGCGCGGCGGCCTCTATACAGAGCTGTATGAGATTCAGTTCCGTAAAGAAGAGACGTAGAAGAAATGATGAATGCGGAATGATGAATGATGAGTGAAAAGAGAGACGCGCTTGTTTTCCATTCCGCATTCATCATTCCGCATTTCTTCCACAGTAGAGGCCATAGCAATTACGCACAAGATGTGTTATTAGGGGGTCGCCATGACCACCTACACCCCACTTTTTGCACGTCAACAATTCCCTCGACAATTCCGGAATTCCGCGTTCCAGCGGAAGGGAGAATGAGATGAATAATAGATTGACATGGCGTCGCGCGTGGCTTGCTCCATGCCTGGCTTTAGCCGCGATGTTACTGGGGCCGACAGTCGCCAAAGCTGTCCCGATCATCGGCCTCACACTTGATAATCATCTGGTACGCTTTGACAGCGACACGCCGGGAACGATCATCAGCACAGTGCCGATCACCGGCTTGCAGCCGGGGGAATTCCTTCACGGCATCGATTTTCGCCCCAGCAGTAATCAGCTCTTTGGTCTCGGCAGCCAGAGACATATCTACATCATTAACCCGTCAACCGGCGTGGCGACGGCGGTCAATGACGCTCCTTTTGTTCCGGCCTTGACGGGCAGTTCCTTCGGCGTCGATTTCAACCCGGTGGTTGACCGCTTGCGCGTCGTCAGCAATCGAGATGAGAATTTCCGCTTCAATCCGAACACCGGAACGGTCGCCGCTGTAGACACGCCGCTTGCGTATGCGCCGGGCGATCCGAACGAGGGTGTCGATCCGAATGTCGTCGATGCGGCTTACACCAACAACTTCTCCGGCGCGACCATGACAACCCTTTACGGAATTGATTACCTGCTGGACGTGCTGGTGAGGATCGGCGGCGTCAACGGCGTGCCTTCGCCTAATGGGGGACAACTGACGACTATCGGGTCGCTCCATGCCGATGCATCGAATCTGAATGGTTTTGACATTGCGCCGGGCACCGGCACGGCTTACGCCGCATTCCGGGGCGCTGGTAACGTGTCCAGCCTCTACAAGATTAATCTCAACACGGGCCAGGCTACGCTGGTCGGCAAAATCAACAGCAATGCGTTGCGCGGTCTGGCGGTTATCACAGTTGAGGTCTTTATCGTAGCTGTGACAGACGACAACGACATCCTGGTATTTAACGCGCAGCGACCGGGGACAATTACCCATCAGGTATCAATCACCGGATTGCAGCCTGGTGAACATATCCTGGGCATAGATTATCGCCCGGCCAACTTTCAGCTTTATGGACTCGGCAGCACCAGCCGCCTCTACACCATTAATGTAGGGACTGGCGCGGCCACGGAGGTCGGCTCTGGCCCCTTTAGTCCGGCGCTGCTCGGAACCAGTTTCGGATTCGACTTTAACCCGGCGGTTGATCGCATCCGTGTGGTCAGCGATGCCGATCAGAACATGCGGCTCAACCCGGACGACGGGACGGTCGCCGCTGTGGACACTCCACTCTCATACGCGGCGGGCGACCCGCACGCGGGCGCAAATCCGAACGTCGTGGGCTCGGCTTACACTAATAACTTTCAGGTCACGCTGTCCACGACGCTCTATGGGATCGACAACAATCTGGATATTCTGGTCAGGCAGGGCGGGGTTGACGGCATGCCTTCGCCTAACGGGGGAGTGTTGACGACGATAGGCAATCTGGGCCTCAACGCCGTCGGCCCGGTTGGCTTTGACATCGCAAGCTTCAGCGACACGGGCGACTTCGCTTATGCCGCAATTACGGGCTCCGGCGGTAGCTCCAGGCTCTATACGATCAATCTGGCGACAGGCAAAGCCTCGCTCGTTGGAACCATCGGCGGCAATCGGATGATCGTAGGAATTGCCACAACGGGGGACTAGGCAGTAGCAAGGGGCGTGCTTCGGACTTTGGAGAACGACGAAGAAGCGACCATTGCAGTTCGGTGTTCTCCAACCTTTGAGCATACGCAAAGGAGCATTCACCGCAGAGACGCAGAGGGGGCACAGAGAGTGGAATGATATTCAATCCTCTGCGCTATCTCTGCATCTCTACGGTGAACTCCAACTCTCCTTACTCTCAATAGAGAGTTGTTCTGGAAACTGAAGCCATCGCCGACAGACACGCGCTCAATCATCTTTCGGCTTGAGTCGCGCAACGGTCGCGCCCCAGCCTCCGGCTTCGGGCGGGGCGTCCGTCCAGTCTTCGACGAAGGGCGTGCGCGCGAGGATGCTGCGTACCATCTCGCGCTGCACGCCCACGCCCTTGCCGTGAACTATGCGCACGCTGCGAAAGCCCGCCCGGCGCGCCTCTTTCAGATATTCTTCGACGACGCGCTTCACGTCGCGCGGAGCAATGGTGTGCAGGTCGAACCAGTCGCGAATCTCAATCTCGACGGGTTCGGGAAACGGATTGAAAGGATCAACCTCGCTCGCATCTGACGCGTCTTGATCTTCCGACGCCGCGACCTGCCCGTCGCGCGGTTCTCCATACAACCATCTGCTCACCCAATCAGGAACTCGCATCTTTGTCTCGCAACGAATAAGCGCATGAAGTACAGCAACACAGATTTCAGACACTACCAGTTGGTCGCGTATCTTGACACTCGCGCGTGTGCGACTGTACACTCGCGCTCTTTTCATACTGACAGACGGCTCGTCCCTTTGGTGCTTCCGTAGCGCCTATGGAAAGGCACGCGCACGGGCTCTGTCCGTACGGCTTCAGGCGCGCTGGCGGCTTTTAGCTATAACCCGCCCCAGGCCGCTAATATCCAGGGAGGATTATTATGCCGCACACGCAATCTTATAATGAATTGCCCGTCCCGGCAGACGCCCGGCGCATACAAATACGTGAAGGCCGCATCAATGTGCCCGATAATCCGCTCATTCCTTTCATCGAGGGGGACGGGACGGGGCCCGACATCTGGCGCGCGGCCAGCCGCGTCTTTGATGCGGCGGTCGAGAAAGCGTATAAGGGGCAACGTCGCATCGTCTGGTACGAAATCTTCGCGGGCGAGAAGGCTTTCGAGAAGTTCGGGGAATGGCTGCCGCGCGACACCCTGGACGCGATACGCGATCTGGTCGTCGCCATCAAGGGGCCGCTCACCACGCCCGTCGGCGAAGGCATACGCTCTTTGAACGTCACGCTCCGTCAGGAGCTAGACCTCTACGCCTGCGTGCGCCCCGTACGCTACTTCGAGGGCGTCCCTTCGCCGATGCGCGAGCCCGGAAAGGTCAACATCGTCATCTTCCGCGAGAACACAGAGGACGTCTACGCTGGCATAGAGTTTCGCGAGGGCTCCGACAAGGCGCGAAAGATGATCGACTTTCTGCACGACTGGGGCTACGAGGTCAGAGAGGACAGCGGCATCGGCGTCAAACCCATTTCGATCACGGGGACGAAGAACCTTGTGCGCCGCGCCATTCAATACGCGCTCAATAATAAGCGCCGTGTCGTCACGCTCGTGCACAAGGGCAACATCATGAAGTTTACGGAGGGTGCGTTCCGCGAGTGGGGCTATCAACTGGCGGCGGAAGAGTTCGCGGCTGTGACCGTGAGCGAGAAGGATCTGTGGGACAAGCATGAGGGCAAGCTCCCGGAAGGGAAGATTCTCATCAACGACCGCATCGCCGATTCGATGTTCCAGCAGTTGCTGCTTCGCCCGCAGGAGTACGAAGTGCTCGCCACGCCCAACCTGAACGGCGATTACCTGTCGGATGCCGCCGCCGCGCAGGTCGGCGGCCTCGGCATGGCTCCGGGGGCTAACATCGGCGATAACGCCGCCGTCTTTGAAGCGACGCACGGGACGGCGCCGAAGTATGCCGGGCAGGACGTGATCAATCCCGGCTCCGTGATCCTCTCCGGCGTCATGATGTTCGACTACATGGGCTGGACTGAAGCCAGCAAGCTCATCATAGACGGCTTGACCGAGACGATCCGTCAGAAGAAGGTCACCTACGACCTGCATCGCCAGATGGAAGGCGCGACGAAATTGAAGACGAGCGAGTTTGCGGAAGCAATAATTCAAAACATGTAGAAGTTTGTGTTTGGAGTCAGCGTGTCAAAGTCGGTTGCCTTGATCTCTAACTTATGGCTTTTGCTTTGAAGAAAGGGCGCTAAGGGAACATGCATGACAACAGCGTGGTAGTCTGATATGTTAGTCTTCAAGAATCAAACAAAATCTAAGGCGTAGACTGCCATGTATAGAGTCTTTCTAAGTTATAACACCAGTCCTGATGAAATGGTTGTCGTCTGGAGGCTTCAAACGCTTGCTGCTGCTTCGGGCTTACACATGGATGTGCCGAACCCTGTACAACGCTCAGATTGGGCAACCGTTGCACGTATGATTAGTGAATCTGATTCCGTTATCGCATTTCTAACTAAACGCGCGACAGTGCAAGTGAAGAAAGAGTTGGAATATGCCTTGATACATCAGAAGCCTATCATTCCCATCGTTGAGAAAGGTACGTCTACTAAATCTATCAATCCGCTCTTGCAACGTTCCGATATACCTGTTTTTGAGCTTGACCCTAGTAGTCCCTGGAAGATGGAAAATGATCTTGCGTCTTTCTTGCAAAAGAAGAAGTTTGATAAAGACGCTCAGGGGGTGCTTCTTGCTCTTGCCGGAACGGTTATCAGTTTATATCTATTGCAGCAATTGACTGAGTCTTAATGCCGCGTCCTCGTGTTGGAAAAATATCAACGGTTATTGATGCTTCGTGTCTAATCTATCTTTGGTATCTTGATATTTTACCCAAATTGGTTGTCCGCTATTACCCTATTCATATCCCTCGGTATGTTCTTGAGGAAGTGCGTCGTAAAGGAAGGGGCAAGCGACGGCTTCAAGAGCTAATACGGCATCATCCCTTCTTAAAAATTTGTGACGTGAACAATAAATATGATCTCCAGTTGCTTTATGATCGTAACCGCAATCCACTTGCTGCTATTGATCGGGGTGAAGCTGAGGTAATCATACAGGCACGCGAACTCAATATATCTGAAGTGTTAATTGATGATCGGAAGGGTAGAATGGTCGCTCGGCAACATAGCTTAAACCCTAGAGGCGTATTGGGTGTGCTTAAGGAGTTCAAGAGAATCGGGTATATTGCAGAAATTAGGCCACTGATTGAGATGATTAGGAAGAAGCCTCTTAACTTTCGTATTAGCGAAAAACTGTTGAAACAAGAGTTAAAAGAGATTGGAGAGACTTAGATATGTAGTCGAGGTAGTAAAATCCAAGCAAAATAATCATTCAGTAAAGATAATTAAGGAGAGGAAGAAACGATGGGCAGGCGAAATAAGATTACAGTGGTGGGCGCGGGTAATGTGGGCGCGACGGCTGCGCACTGGCTGGCGAGCAAGGAGCTGGGCGACATCGTGCTGGTCGATATTGTTGAGGGCGTGCCGCAGGGCAAGGCGCTGGATTTGGCGGAGACCGCTCCGGTTGAAGGGTTCGACGTGCGTTTGACCGGCGCTAACACCTACGACGAGACGAATGATTCCGATGTCGTGATTATCACCGCAGGGTTGCCGCGAAAGCCTGGCATGAGCCGCGATGATCTCTTGAAGACGAACGCGGACATCGTCTCGAAGGTCGTGGACGAAGTGACGCGGCGCTCGCCCGATTCAATCCTCATCATCGTCTCGAATCCTTTGGATGCGATGTGCCAGGTCGCGCTCAAACGCTCAGGTTTCCCGAAGCATCGCGTCATAGGGATGGCGGGCGTGCTCGATTCGGCGCGTATGCGCTGCTTCCTCGCCGAAGCCCTGGACGTGTCGGTCGAGAATGTCACGGCCTTCGTCCTTGGCGGACACGGCGACACGATGGTTCCGCTGCCACGCTTTTCGACCTGCGCCGGAATCCCCATCACAGAACTGCTGCCGAAAGAGCAGATCGACGCGATTGTCAAACGCACGGCCAATGGCGGCGCAGAGATCGTCGCACTCCTCAAGACGGGCTCCGCCTACTATGCGCCGTCGGCGGCAGCCGTCGAAATGACGGAATCCATCCTCAAGGACAAGAAGAAGATTCTGCCGTGCGCCGCCTACCTGGAAGGCGAGTACGGCATCAACGGCCTCTACGTCGGCGTGCCGTGCAAACTCGGCGCGCGCGGCCTTGAGCAGATCATCGAGATCAACCTCACGGCGGAAGAGCGCATCGCACTGCAAAAGAGTGCCGCAGCCGTGCAGGAACTCGTCAACGTGCTGGGAATATGAGGAACAGTAGACAGTAGACAGTAGTCAGTAGCCAGTAGAAAGAAAGACACTTGCTTTTCTGTTCTATTGGCTACTGACTACTGTCTACTTTTTTCACCTTACCGCGACAGCGGCGTTGAGCAGGTCGGAGATGACGCGCTGTAGAACGTCGCGACGGACGGGCTTGACTAGAAAGCGGTCGCATCCGGCGGCGAGGGCGTCGTGTCGTTCCATATCTGTGTCGTGTCCTGTGAGCACGATGATGGGAATATCGCGCAGCCTGGCATCGCACTTCAGAGCCTCAATTAACTCGCCGCCGTTCATCCCGGGCATAGACCAGTCCGTGAGCAGGAGGTCAATCCTGTGCTCATCCAGAATCTTCAGCGCCGCGTGCGCGCTCAAAGCCGTCTCCACCTGATAACCCATGCGCACGACGAGCTTGCGCAGCAGAAGCAATAGCTCCGGCGCATCGTCTACGATCAGAACGCGGCGCGCCTCTGAATCAAGGGCTTGACGGCTCGCGGGCAGCACTATCGAATAGACTGTGCCTGAGCCTAGCTGACTGCGCACGGAGACGTTGCCTCCGTGTGCGGCGGCGATCCGTTTGGCGATTGCCAGCCCGACGCTGCGGCCAACACTCGCTCGCGAGTCGGCTGCCTGATGCCAGGCGTCGAAGACGAAAGGGACCTCTTCGGGCGGTATTCCACAGCTTGAATCCATGATGTTGATGACGACCAGGCGCTGCCCCTCATCGCCGAGGCGCGTGCCAGTGATCATCTGCGCTTCGATGTTGACAGCGCCGCCGTCCGGCGTGGCGCTGAGCGCCGTCGTCAGCAGGTGACAGATGGCGCGCCGCGTCTGGCGCGCATCGGCACGCATCTCAAGAGCCTGGGAGCCCGTCTGAATATTCATCTCCACGCCGCGCAAAGCGGCTTCGCCGCGCAAGGGCTCAGACACTTCTTCGAGCATCTGCGCGACCTTGATATCTTCCAGCTCAAGCGTGAGCGGACGGTCTTGCTGCTGCGCCAGCTCTAAGAGATCATCAAGCAGACGACGCATGCGGTCGCCGTTCTCGATGGCAGAGTTGAGCAGTTGTCTATCTTCCAGATCGAAAGGATCGCGCATCTGTAGCTTGCTCTCGAAAAGCTCAAGTAACCCGAGCACGGAGGTCAGCGGCAGACGTACGTCGCGCACCAGCGTATTGACGAAGCCGCTTTTGAGTCTTTCGATCTCGCCAAGGCCGTCCTTCACAGCCTCCAACTGCTCGCGAAGCAGTGCGCCTTCAGCCACCGCCGCCACATGATCGGCCAGCCACATCAGCCTTTGCGTGTCATCGCTCTTGTAAACATCAGGCGCACAGCTAGCAAAACAGAGGAGCCCGAACGAGCGCCCTCCGGCAGAAAGAGGCAGCGCGAGCGCAGACTTCACTTCACCGCCCGATTCATCGCGTGGATGCCCCGCGCGCAACTCGACCTCGTGGATCAATGTGGATGCGCCTCTGGCTAAGGCTTGCGCGAGCAGTTTATGTGCCGCCGCAAAGCTTTCGGCTGCGGCGGCCAAACGATCAGAGATTGCAGCATGACGCGCTGCGTGCCAGAAGCGAATGCCTTCACCCTCTGGCTCAGGCAGAACCAGCGTGCAAAAATCGAATGGCACGAGGCGCGTGACCTCCAGCTCATCGGCCAACGCGCATACGATGTCCTGCGGCGTCAGAGCATGATTGAGGCTGGAAGTAATCGCTTCATAAAACACAATGGCGCGCGCAGACGACGAAGGGGTATCGATCATTTGGCTGCTAAAGCTCCTGTGGTGTGCTAGGGAGAGAAATGCCAGACAGAAAGCGGAAGAACTGACCCGCCTTTAACGCAGTTTATACAGATTGGCCGATGTTGGCAAGGAAAATTATCAGCTCAGGAGATGCAGGCAAATGCTCCAGGTTTTGAGCAGCAATGCGCCCGCATCGAGCAGGCTTATCGCTTGAGCCAGCCGAACAGACCATGGATGATCGTCTCGCGGTTCTCCTCGTAGATGGCTTTCGTCAGCGGGATCGACATCGGGCAGACCTGAACGCAGTTCTGGGCGTTGCCGCAGTTGGTGATGCCGTCCTCCTGTACGATGGCTTCAAGGCGGTCGTCGCGGGTCATCTTGCCGGACGGGTGCATGTTGAAGAGGCGCACCTGGGCGATGGCCTGCGGGCCTATGTACTGATCGCCTTCGTACTGCGGGCAGGCTTCGAGGCAGCAGCCGCAGGTCATGCAGCGCGAGTAGGCGTAGCGCTCTGCGACATCCTCCTGATCCATCCTGGGGCCGGGGCCCAGATCGTAGGTTCCGTCGATCTCGATCCAGGCGTGGACGCGCTTGAGGTGGTTGAACATCTGCGAGCGGTCAACGACGAGGTCGCGTACATTCGGAAACTTCGACATCGGCTCAAGCGTGATCGGCTGATCCAGTTGATCGACGAGGGCGGAGCAGGACTGGCGCACGCGCCCGTTGATGATCATCGTGCAGATGCCGCAGACCTGTTCCAGGCAGTTCATGTTCCAGACGGGAGGCGTGGTCTGGCGACCCTCTTTCGTGACGGGGTTTTTTTGAATCTCCATCAGGCAAGAGATGATGTTGAGATTCGGGCGATAGGGAATCTCGAACGTCTCCCAGTACTGCGGCGAGTCCGGGTTGGCGCGGCGGCGTATGCGTATCTCAACCGTGCGGGGCGGCGTGCGTCTTGGTGTGTTGGCTGTCGAGTGTGCTTGTGCGCTCATAACTTAATCCGTCTTGTCGTAAACCGCTGTTAGCGAAAGCGTGCAGTTGATGGATGGCAAAGCCGTAGAACTTTCCAGTCCGACTGTGGCCGTATAAGTCCAGCTCTCTCGCGTTTGCCGGGTGTACTGCTCGACCAAATGCTTGTCCTGCGAGATCAAAATATATTCACGCAGGGAATCAAGAAGCTGATAAGCCTGAAATTTTTCCCCTCTATCGAAAGCCGCCGTGCTCTCCGAAAGGACTTCAATAATCAAGGTCGGATTGAGAAGAACGTCTGTGCGCTCGTCGTGAAATTGCGGCTCCCCGCATACAACCGACACGTCTGGATAGAAGAACTTTCGTGAATCCGGCAGCCGCACTTTCATGTCACTCGGCAGCGCACGACAAGGGCTCTCTCTGAGTTGTTGCACTAGCTCGGCAACCACATTGGCAACGATAGCGTTATGCCTGAAGCTCGCGCCAGACATCGCGTAGACCACGCCGTCAACGTACTCGCTCTTGTACTCAGCCTGACGCTCCATCGTCAGATATTCATCAGGCGTCAGATAAGTGTGCTGCTGCAAAGACATCCGTCATGCTCCAAAGCTTTACAGTTGATCGGATTTCCCCCCTGCGTCCTCGATTGATTTGCCCTGCTCACGACGCGTCTCCGCTTCTCCGTGATCGACGTCGCGAACCTCCTCTTTATTCTGAGCCCAGACGGCGGGGCCGCTCAAATCTTTCGGCTTCTGCTCCGAGCCTTCGACGGGCACTTGCGGGGCGCCGTCTTTGGGCGGGAGGCTGGAAGAGGTGGCCGCTGCCGCAGTCTTAGCTTCTGCCTTCTCCTGTTTATTGTGGCTGTAATCACGTACGCGCGGTTTGATGAGCGAGACATCAACCGCCTCATAAGAGAAGACAGGCCCCTCGCCCGAATACTCCGCGATGGTCGTCTTCAGAAAATTCTCGTCGTCGCGGTTCGGAAAGTCAGGCTTGTAGTGAGCGCCGCGCGATTCGTTGCGGTTCAGTGCGCCGAGCGTGATGACGCGTGCCAGCTCCAGCATGTTCTTCAGGTGGCGCGCGTGCGGCAGCGCCATCGTCGCCCACAGGTTAGAATCGTTGATGGAGATGCGCCGGTAGCGATCCAGCAACTCCAGCAGCTTGTCGTCGGTTGCCTTCAGCTTGTCGTTGTAGCGTACGACCGTGACGTTGTCCGTCATCCACTTGCCCATCTCTTCATGGAGCACGTACTGGTTCTCCGTGCCGGACTGTTTGACGAGTGCTTCGTTAATCTCTTCCTGGCGCTTCAGCTCCTGCTCGTAGAGGCGCGAACCGTCCGCAGCGCCGTTACGCTCGACGGATTTCGCAAACTCGATGGCGGCTGGCGCGGCGACAAAGCCGCCGTAGACGCAGCTAACCAGGGAATTAGCGCCGAGTCGGTTCGCGCCGTGGATGGAATAGTCGCACTCGCCCGCCGCCAGCAGTCCGGGAATGTTCGTGCGCTGGTCGAAATCGACCCACAGGCCGCCCATCGAATAGTGCACGCCGGGGAAGATGCGCATCGGCACATGGCGCGGGTCGTCGCCGACGAACATCTCGTAGATTTCAAGAATCGCGCCGAGCTTGCGGTCGAGCGTTTCTGCCGGAATGTGCGTCAAGTCCAGGTAAACCTGGTTCTGCTCGCCGATGCCCATGCCTTCAAGACAGACCTGAAAGATTTCGCGCGTCGCGATGTCGCGCGGGACGAGATTGCCGTAGGCCGGGTACTTCTCTTCCAGAAAATACCAGCGCTCCCTTTCAGGAATCGAACTCGGTGGGCGCGTGTCTCCCTTCTGGCGAGGAACCCAGACGCGACCGCCTTCGCCGCGCGCTGATTCCGACATCAGGCGCAGCTTGTCTTCGCCGGGAATGGATGTCGGGTGAACCTGTATGAACTCGCCGTTGGCGTACCGTGCGCCCTGCTGGTAGCAGGCGGAGACAGCAGAGCCTGTGCAGACCATCGAATTCGTAGACTTGCCGAAGATCAGCCCCGGCCCGCCCGTCGCCATAATCACAGCGTCCGCCTTGAAGGCTTTCAGCTCCAGCGTCTGAAGGTTCATCGCGACGAGGCCGCGACACACCTGTGCGTCGTCCAGGATGAGCGACATCATCTCCCAGCCTTCGTACTTCTGTACCTTACCCTCTACCTCGCGCCGCCTGACCTGCTCGTCGAGCGCGTAGAGGAGCTGCTGCCCGGTTGACGCGCCCGCGAAAGCCGTCCGGTGGTGCTTCGTGCCACCGAAGCGACGAAAATCCAGCAGTCCCTCCTTGGTGCGCGAGAAGGGAACGCCCATGCGGTCGAAGAGGTAGATGATCGCGGGGGCCATCTCGCACATGGCCTTGGCGGGCGGTTGATTGGCGAGAAAGTCGCCGCCGTAGACAGTGTCGTCGAAGTGCTCCCAGGTGGAATCGCCTTCGCCCTTCGTGTTGACCGCGCCGTTGATGCCGCCCTGCGCACAGACAGAGTGCGAGCGCTTGACGGGGACGACCGAGAAAAGGTCAACGCTGTGTCCCGCTTCGGCGATCTTCATCGCCGCCGCAAGTCCCGCGAGCCCGCCGCCGACGACCGCGATCTTGATGCCGTTGCTACCAACAGTTGCCATCTCTGCAACTTCTCCTTATTTAACCTTCGTCACCGGTTGATCGGGATGAGCCGGATTCGGGATAAGCCGTTGACCCAAAGAATCAACATGCAAATCAAGCTTTTCAAGCACGGTCTGACCAATGAGCACTTCGTCACCTAACACAAGAGCCTCTTCCATCGTGTCCCGGCCATTAATATCGAAGATAACCGGCTCGGTCACGCCGACAGTCTCCTTGCGACCATCCGCGTATTCGGCCACGCGCTGCCCCCTGATAGCAAGACCCAACTGTTGAACCACGTGCGCCGGGAGGACGCTACGAACAGCGCCCGTATCAACCAGCGCATCCGCTTCATACCTGCGAATCTGTTCTTGAAGGATTTGCCCCCTTCTTGCAAGGGCCTCATCAACAGCGTTGATGAGCGTGGTTTGTGTGCGTACTTCGCCCATCTCAGTAAAGGATACCTCCCAGCAATCCTCCCGGACGAATGAAAGCGATCATCGCGTTGAGGCCGATGAGAAGGAGCAGCGCGCCGAAGGCGATGCAGGCATAACCGGTCAGGCGTTGCGCCTGCGCGCCGATGGTGATGCCCCAATCGACCAGAAACAGCCAGATGCCGTTGGCAAAGTGCCAGACGGTCGAGGTGATGCCGACCACGTAGATGATCAAAATCGGAACGATCCGAAACTCACGCGCGACGATATCGAAGGCTTGATCGGGAGCATGCGCGACCGAGACCGTGTTGAGCCCCGGAATCATGCCGAAACGGAAATTGAGCACGTGGAAGAGAATGAAGAAGAAGAGGATCACGCCCGTCACGCGCTGGATCGTATAGAACCAGTTGCGTGGATACGGGTAATGCAGGTTGTTCGGGCGCGCTTCCCACGTAATGACCAGCCCGTAGACGGCGTGATAGATGAGTGGGATGAAGATGAATCCGATCTCCACGAACAGTATGTAGGGGATGGATTGCAGGTCTTTCACCGCGCTGTTGAAGTCCCGGTCGCCTGTGAGCGCCTTCGAGTTGGTGTAGAAATGTTCCAGCAGAAAAGCGCCGAGCGGCACGATGCCGGACAACTGATGCAGCTTGCGTAAGATGAACGTCCTGCTCAAACGAATAGCCATATGTCGAGAAACACTCCTTTACCGAAAGGGCATGGCAGCCGCAGTAGTAGTAGCAGCAGCTTCCGGTCTCCTCCAAAATGGCGGGATTTACAGTTTTCCGGGCCGATCAGCCTGGAATTATATGTAGAAGCACCGGAAAAGCAAACGAGCCGTGCATCAGTGTCCGGCCTCCTTGTGTCTGGCCGCCCAGCTATCACCTATCAGCAGGCTGAGCAGCCCTAGCGCAATCATAGGCGTCCAGAAGAGCGTGCCCACGCTCAGGCTCATCGCGACGCTCAGAAAAGCCCATTTCAAGAACACCAACCGATCAGACCATCGCGCCAGAGGTACATCTGGATTCACGTTTAAAGCCCTGCGTACGTCAGACAACTTTCTCAAGAGCAGCTCATCCGTGAAAGGCGTCCGGTAAAGACTCCCACTTCGACGCCCGCGCAAGAAGGCGCGATAAAGCCTGCGCGGGCAGAGCAGAAGGCCATACGTGAAGCCGCCCATATCCAGAAACCATCCCGCCAGATTGGGCAGCTCACCCGTCGCAATTTCCCACGCGGCGACCTCCGCCTCGCCCTCAAGGGTCGTCGCATACTCCGTCAGGATGTGATGCAGGTCGTGGTATCTAACGGCCCAGGCGCGCGATTCGATGTTCGGGAAGAAGATCGGCAACGGGCCGAATTTGATCTTCACCCAGCGATCTTCATAGCCCCCGTCGTCGCCAAAATTATTCAGCGCAAAATACTGAGTACGCGCCTCACGCAAGGTCAACTCAGGATCATATTTCGGCACCACCGGTTGTCCCATGCCAACACCTCCCGCGCGGGCAGAAGCATCACTAAAAACCTCCGCCCACCCAACCTGCTTCTCCATGAGCAATGATAGTCAACACCGATTATAAGGTAAAATGAAAAATATTGAGCGGGATGGTCAGATAAACTTATAATTCAAGAGTAGACAGTAGTCAGTAGTCAGTAGCCAGTAGGCGCTCCGCGTGGCTGTCACAGTCGCTGACACACTGACGATTTAATTCCGTGAGCTTTTCTACTGGCTCCTGACTACTGACTACTGTCTACTGAATTCAAGATGCAAATCGAGACACTGAAAATCTTTTGTGATCTGGTGGAGACGCAGAGTTTCTCGCAGGCTGCGGAGTTGAACTTCGTGACGCAGTCGGCTGTCAGCCAGCAGGTGCGCGGCCTTGAAGAGAGGTTCAAGCGGAGGCTTCTGGAGCGTGTGCGCGGGCGTCGTGAGGTGAGCCTGACTCATGCGGGAGAGGCTTTTTACGAGGAGAGCCGCAACGTGCTCGCCGCGTATGCTCAGTTACAGGAGCGGCTGCGCGCCCTGACCGGCACGGTCAGCGGGACGGTACGCGTCGGCTGCGTCTACAGCATCGGCCTGCACGAATTGCCGCCCGTCGTGCGCCGCTTCATGGCGCTCTACCCGTCGGCCAGGATTGATCTGGAGTACAGCCGCACGACGCGCGTCATGCGCGATGTTTTGAGCGGCGCGGTCGAGCTCGGCGTGGTCGCTTTCCCTGAAAAGCGTCGTGGCCTCACGGTCATCCCGATGCCCGGCGACCGCCTCGTGCTCATCTGCCCGCCTGCACATCCGCTCGCCGCGCGCAAGAAGGTCAAAACCAAGGAGCTGAACAACCTTGATTTCGTCCACTTCGAGCGCGACATTCCGACACGGCGCGCCATCGACCGCATCTTGAAATCGCACGGCGTGACGGTGCGCCGCGTCGCCGAATTCGATAACATCGAGACCATCAAGCGCGCCGTCGAAGTGGGCTTCGGCGCAGCCATCGTGCCGCGTCCGAGCGTCATAGACGAGCAGCGAAACGGCCAGCTCAGTGTCGTCGCGCTCAGCGAGCCCGAATGGACGCGCGCCGTCGGCATCATTCACAGGAGCGACCGCACGCTCTCAACCGCCGCGCGAAAATTCATCGAGTTGCTGATCAAGTAGCCAGTAGACAGTAGTCAGGAGCCAGTAGAAAAGAAAATCGGTTGATGCTCATCTCTAAATTATGGTAGACAACAAAGCGTGCCACTCTGTTTTTCTACTGACTACTGACTACTGTCTACTGCCTTTTTATGCTTGATCTGACACGATGCTCGGCGACGCGTCTGGCGGAGTTGATACGCAGGCGCGAGGTCTCGCCGGTCGAGGTGATCGAGGCTCACCTGCGGCGGATTGAGGCGTTGAATCCTCTGCTCAATGCTATCGTCACGCTCGCGCCGGATGCTTTGGAGCGCGCGCGCGAGGCGGAAGCGGCGGTCTTGAGAGGTGAGTTGGTCGGGGCATTGCATGGTGTGCCCGTCACGGTGAAGGACACGATTGAGACGAAGGGGCTCTTGACGACGAGCGGGTCTTTGAGGCGCGCACAGCATGTGCCGTTTGAAGATGCGCCTGCGGTAGCGCGCCTCAAAGCGGCGGGCGCGATCCTGCTCGGCAAGACCAACGTGGCGGAGATGGCTATGACCTACGAGGCGTATAATCCGGTCTTCGGTCGCGCGAACAACCCGCACGACATCCGGCGCACGCCGGGCGGCTCAAGCGGAGGTTGTGCGGCAGCGATTGCCGCGTGCCTCTCCCCCGCCGGTCTGGGCTCGGATTTGATGGGATCGGTTCGCGTGCCCGCACACTTTTGCGGCATCGTGAGCTTGAAGCCGACGACCGGGCGTATCCCTCTCAGTGGACATTTCCCCATCGCCACAGGCCCTTTCTCGCTCGGCGCTTGCCTCGGGCCGATGGCTCGTCAAACGGAAGACCTGCGGCTTCTCTACACTGTGCTGGCCGGGCTCAATCAAGCAGAGTCTTTCTCCGTGCCATCGGAGAGGACGCGTCGGATGGAGGCATCGGAGATACGCGGTTGGCGCGTCGCCTGGTACACGGATGACGGCATTGCGCCTGTGACCGAAGAGACGCGTGCCTCGGTTGAAGCAGCCGCGCATGCGCTCTCTGACGCGGGGCTGTCGGTGGATGAGCGCAGGCCGCCCGGCGTAGAACGCGGGCAGGATTTATGGACGCTCTTGTTTTCGCGCGCCGCCATCTGTCACCTGCGCGAATTGTACGAAGGGCATGAGGAGCAGGCGGGGGAGTTCGCGCGCGTCATGCTCGCGGGCGTTGATCGGGCTGACCCATTCACGCTCGACCAGTTTATCAATGGCTGGATGGAGCGTGACCGTCTGCGCGCCGGGCTGGTCGAATGGATGAGCACATGGCCTCTGATCCTCGCGCCCGTTGGAGCGACGCATGCCTTTGAGCACGATGCGCGCAAGGTGATGGTCGGCGACCAACAGTTAAGCATCTTCCGAGCCTTCAGCTACGCGCAGGCTTTCAACGTGTTCGGTCTGCCTGTGGCTTGCGTCCCAGTGGGTCGTTCGCGCGAAGGGTTGCCCATCGGCGTGCAGATCATCGGGCGGCCATTCGACGAAGCATCTGTGCTGGCCGCCGCGCAGATTATTGAAGGCGCGCTTGGCGGGTGGCAGCCACCGCCTTCGCTCGCTCTTTCGCCGGAGGGTGACAATCCGTTATAGTTCAAGACAGAAAATTACGGATTGAGGGTTGGAGCTGTCTTTCGCACTCTTTGCGTCTTTTCCTCTGCGTCCTTTGCATTTGAAATGCCTCTTTAAACGCAAAGGACGCAAAGGAGATCACGCGAAGGTCGCAAAGCGTTAAGCCTTTTCCATACGGAGGCAAATATTATGGAAGCCCTATTTGTAGCCTTCTTCCTGTTTATCGCTATTGCCATGCTCATCGTCGCCGCCAAGACGATTAAGATCGTCCCGCAGGCGACCGTCATGCTGATCGAGCGATTGGGGCGTTTCAACCGCGTCGCCACCAGCGGCCTCAACGTCATCATGCCCTTTCTGGATAAGCCGCGCAGCGTCTACTGGACTAACACGCGCCCCGGCATGTCTTCGATAGACCTGCGCGAGCTCTTCATAGACCTCCCGCCGCAGCCCGTCATCACGCGCGACAACGTGACGATCCACGTCGATTCGGTCGTCTACTGGCAGATCACAGACCCGATCAAGGCCGTCTATGAGGTGGCCGACCTGGTGGGCGGCATCGTGCAGTTGACGATCACGGGGATGCGCTCCGTGATGGGCGAGATGGACTTGGATCACACGCTCTCGTCGCGCGATCAGATCAACGCCAA
Organism: Pyrinomonadaceae bacterium; assembly: GCA_036386415.1. Lineage (GTDB taxonomy): Bacteria > Acidobacteriota > Blastocatellia > Pyrinomonadales > Pyrinomonadaceae > DASVVT01. The sequence continues at coordinate 32,247 of DASVVT010000049.1, read as the reverse complement.
GCTGCGTATCATCCTTGATGAAGCGACGGACAAGTGGGGCGTCAAGGTGACGCGCGTCGATGTCAAGAACATCAATCCGCCCGAAGACGTGCGCCTGACAATGGAGAAGCAGATGACCGCCGAACGCAACCGCCGCGCGCTCGTTCTACAGGCCGAAGGCGACAAGCAGGCGGCCATCACGCGCGCAGAGGGCGAAAAGCAGGCAGCCATCACACGCGCCGAAGGCGAAAAGGAATCGAACATTCTGCAAGCGAACGGCGCAGCCCAGGCACGCCTGCTCGCCGCGCAGGCAGAATCCGAAGCCATCGCCCGCATCTCTGAAGCGATGGAAGGCCACGGCAACCCGGCGCAATATTTGATTACGGCGCGCTACATCGAATCCTTGCGCGACATGACGCGCGGTAACAACTCCAAGGTCATCTTCATGCCGGTTGAAACTTCCGGCATGTTGTCGAGCATCGGCGCAGTTAAAGAGATGTTCGCAGAGACAGGCGAGAAGCGCTCCGAACGTGATGAGGGCGCGCCGCCCGTGCGCCCGCGCGAGTTGCCCAGATAAGCGTGAAAGTGAAGAGGGATTAAACGCAGAGGACGCAAAGGATTTCGCAGAGGGCGCAGAGAGATATTACTACCTTTGCGTCCTTTGCGATGTACTTCGCGTCCTCTGCGTTTAATCCCTCAACGTGTGTGTTGAGATCGTCGAGTAACGTGACCCACCCGGCCCCAGTTCGCTCCGCACGACCGTGAGTTCTGTGGCGGTCAGGCTCACGGCTTCAAATCCCAACTCTTTATGGAGCGCGGCCAGACGACGCTCGCCTTCGGGCGTGCGTAAGCGTGCGATTGTCAGGTGCGGGTGAAAGGGGCGCTCCTCGCGCGCGAAGCCTTCCAGCGTGCACTCATCTTCAAGACGATGCTGGAGGCGCGCGAGGCCGCCCGAAGGGTCTAAGACGCCGAGCCAGAGCACGCGCGGCAGCCCGCGTGGTGGGAACGCTCCCGCTCCTTCTATGCTCAAGTCTATGCATGGCACGCTTTGAGCCGCACGCTCTGCCGCGTGCGTGAGCGCCTCGACGCGTGCCTGCTCTATCTCGCCCAGAAATTTCAATGTGATGTGAAGTTTTTCTGCTCGATCCCAACTGGCGCGCACCTTCGGCGCTCTCTCGCGCAGGCGCGCGATGTGCTCTGCCGCACGGGCACGCACTTCCGGCGGCAGTTCAATGGCACAAAAGACGCGCACCAAGGGATGAGGGATGAGGGATGAGGGATGAACTGGTCGATTCTTTTTTTCGTCGTTTGATTCGCCCATTACATTAGCAATGAAAATAGAGAGTCGATAAATCCTTATTCATCCTTCATCCCTCATCCCTCATCCCTTCGTTAGCACGAATGTTTCTTTGGCCGCTCTCTCGACCGCTGCCTTAGTGAACGGAAAGACGCGTGGAGTGACGGCTCGCCAATCGTCCAACTGGTCTTTCCAGTGCGGGCTTGAAGGGTCGCCGGACTCTCCGAGCGCGATGCCCTGCTGCGTTTTGTCCCAGTCGCCCGGGTCTGCTATGAGACGCATGGAGACGAATCTACCCACGTTGATCGTGACGACGTTACCGCCGCTGCCGTTCTGCGGGAAGGGAGGGATGAGAAAACGCTGGCCTATGAGCGGGGCGCTGGCGAGCGGGTGCGGGAAACGCGCCTGCCTGTAGCGCCCCCAAGTCCATTCCGCTTCATTTGCGCCGAGCTGCTCCGTCAGGGTCTGCCGCGCTTCGCGTTCAGACGCGCGCAGCAGCGACGCGTAATCCTTGAACTCTACGGGTAGCCAACTGCGCGGGCGCTCCTTGATGATGCGATCAATAAGCGTGTCGTCGTTAGCCCAGTTGTAAGCTTTCGCCAGATCAGCACCGAGCGCCGCCGCTAAGATACGTCGACTGAAGGCTGCGCGCATCTCCGCGACCAGCGCCGCCGCACGCGAATCCGCATGGACGCGCCCGTCCCACTCCTTTAACAGTCGAAGCGTCTCAATCCACTTCGCATCGCTGCCGGACGGCCTGCTCTCGCGCGCCGTCAAGACGGTCTCGCGCGCGAAGATCGCGCCGGGAATCGTGTATATGTCGCCCTGAATGGCGCGGAAGTCTTCTGCGGTCAGCTTCTGTTTGGCCTGTAAGAGATCATGTATACGGCGCGCGCGGTAGGGCGCAGGCCACTCGTGCGTCAGATGAAAGGGGTAGTCGCGGCCTACGATGCGCTGGTTCGCCGTCACGATGAAGCCTGCGGGCGGATCGAAGTCGTGTGGCAGCAAGACGAAGGGAATATAGCCCCTCCACTCTCCCTCCCCACTCGCGCCGTCGTAGGGCAGGCTGCCGTCGCCCGTTCTTCTGATCGGCACACGTCCAGCCGCGTAATAGCCTATGTGCCCCTGCGTATCCGCATAGACCATATTTTGCATAGGGCCTGTATAACGGCTCAGAGCGTCGCGAAACTCTTTCCAGTTGCGCGCACGGTTGAGCGCGTGGAAGCCCTCCGCGCCACTCAGCTTCGGATCGAGCGCCGTCCAGCGCAAAGCGTAACGCGTGCCCGATTTCTCGAAGAAGATGGGGCCGTTGCGCGTCACCGTGACATCGAGCGTGATGCTCTCTGTCGAAGGGTCTGCGAAACCTTTGCGCACCCTGATCTCCTCGCGCCGCAGCTCGGCCTCGCGCCAGCCCGTCTCAGTCAGGTAGCGACGCGGGTTCTCCTTATCAAACTTCTCCGCGTAGAGGTCTTGCACGTCCGGGCCGACGTTGGTGAAGCCCCACGCGATAGACTCGTTGTGGCCGATGACGATGCCGGGCAGACCCGGAGTCGTGACGCCCGCGACCCTCAGCCCCGGCGCGCTCAGGTGCATCATGTACCAGATCGAAGGCGACGACGCGGGCAGATGCGGGTCGTTGGCGAGCAGCGGCTTGCCGGATGCTGTGCGAGAGCCCGCGACGACCCAGTTGTTGCTCGCCGCCAGATTCTCGGCTGCGAGACCGATGCGCTCAAGCGAGCGCTCGCGCGTCTCCCTCATCTCTGCGAGCGCGCGAAGCGTCGCCGCGTTATCAAGCGCTCTCGCAGAGGAAGGAACTCTCCGGGGATGCAGCCGCGAGCGCTTCTTGTTCGCGTCGTCGCGGCCTACGACTAAAACATCGAGTGGAGAGGTCTCAGGCAGCAGCTCCTGTCGCTTCCCGGCGGGTAGAGCGCTGAGCGCGGCGCGCATGATGTCCGTCTCCCATGTCGTGTTGAGCGCTTCGGCAAATATCTTGATGACGAGCAGCGAGTCCGCCGGAGTCCAGGGACGCGGCCTGTATTGCAGCACCTGAAATTCAAGCGGCAACTGCTTGGCATCGCGCGAATTGATGAAGGCGTTGACGCCGCGCGCGTAGGCGTCAAGAATGGTGCGCGCCTGTGGCGAGGCTTCGGCAGCCTCAGCTCCGGCCACCCTGGCGAAGCCGTACGTGCGATGCAGTTTGTCCTGGTCGAGCGCGGGCTTCCCGAAAATCTCCGCCAGCTCGCCGCGCGCCGTGCGCCGCAACAGGTCCATCTGCCACAGGCGGTCACTGGCTGCGACATACCCTTGCGCGAAATAGAGGTCTTCATCATGAGCGGCTTCGATGTAAGGGATGCCGCGTTCGTCGCGCCGCACGGTGACACGGTCTCTGAGCCCTTCGAGCCGAAGCGTGCTGCTGCCGTTCGCTTGCGGGGTGGCTGCCTGTTGCGCAGAAGAAGCGGGAAGGGAAGAGATGAGAGTTGCCAGAGAGATAAAGAATGACAGGCAGCAAACGATACTTCGTCTTTTCACAGATTAGCTCCAGTTAGCAACAGGCGCGCCGTTTGATCGAAGATTGCCCGATTTCAATATGGGCTGGAATGAAACGCCAGGCCGCCAGGAAGAGTATACGTTCAGACTATTCCGACAGACCATACTGAGCCTTCATCACTTTGGCTGCACCCGCAGGCGGCACGACAACTATAAAGAGGTCGCTGTACGCGGGGCTGCTGACGGATGAGGCACGTCCGGTCAGTCCCTCTATGGTTGAGGCGATGGTGTTGCCGTGGCCTACCACCGCGACCGTCTGCCCTGCATGCTTCTCGATGATGTCTCTGGCGAGCACCTTCCCGTAGTCGCCCGGACTCTGTAAATTAACAGGCATCTCCGTCACGGCCACCCCGAGGCGATCAGCAAGAGGCTGTGCGGTATCACGATTCCGCTTAAACTGTGAGCTGTAAATGGCGCTCACCCCGGCATCCAACGCGACTTGAACGAGAGCCTGCGCGCGCTGCGCACCGGCTTCAGTCAGCGGGCTGTCTTCAGCATCTGACGCCTTCTCGGCATGCCGGACGATCAAAACGACCGTCGGGTTTGCTTGAGGGCGGTTGCACGACATGAGGCCCAGAACTAGTAGAAGTATGAGAACTTTTGTCGTCACCTTCATTTATAATTTCTCCTGCGAGTTCTTTGATGTAGGGGCAGGGCTTGTCCCTGCCCGCTGCTTGAAGACACGCGGGCAGGGACAAGCCCTGCCCCTACAATTTTTTAACCACGACCGTAAGCGAGTCATAGTAGCATAACCACGTTTGTGCGTTGACGCTTCAGTATATAAATCGCTACAATCCGCGCGACGCTTAAAGGGGAAAGGGTTTAGTTCCACGATGTCGCATCGCCATGATTCATCAGGTGTCCTCGCCGCGCTTCTCGTAGCGCTTCTTTTCGGCGCGACGGGCGCAAGGGCGCAGCAGCGCCCGCTGCTCACGGAAGACGTGGACATCATCGAGACGGGAACGCTCAGGATCGAAGCCGGTGTTGATTTCATGCAGAACGCGAAGTTTCCGCTGTCCGGTTTGACGGGCGACCTGACGCGCGTCGGCGTCATCGGCATTAACGTCGGCCTCTCGCCGAACGTGGAGTTTCAGATCGACGGCGTGTTGCAAAACTACCTGAGCATCAACTCTGCAACCGTCCCGCCACCGATCCCGCTCGGCTTCAATCCCCTGACCAACAACTCGACAAATGATTTCGGCGATTTCACTCTCTCGACCAAGATCAAGCTGAGGGCGGAGACGAAGCGCGGGCCGTCGCTCGGCTTCAAGCTCGGCGTGCAACTGCCGAACTCGAACCAGGGACGCGGCATCGGCACAAATCAAATGAACGCTTACGGCCTGATCCTCGCCGGTAAAAAGTTCGGTCGTGACGGGCGCGTCAACCTCTTCGGCAACCTCGGCCTCGGCATCCTGAGCGCGCCGCTCCAGACCTTCGTACAGAACGACGTGCTGCTCTACGGCTTCGCGGGCATCATACGTATCAACCGGCAGTTCAATTTCGTGGGCGAAGTAAACGGGCGCGCCAGCACGCGTACGGGGCGTGCGCCGCTCGGCACGGAATCCCTTTCGGAAGCGCGCCTTGGTCTTCAGATCAGGGCTTCTGGATTGCGCTTCGACTTCGCGGGCATCAAGGGATTGACCGAGTTCAGCCCGCGCTCGGGCGTCACCTTCGGCGTCACCTACGACACGCCGAGCGTTTTTACGCCAGCCAAATAGACGCTCCATCCGAACTTCCAAGTCCAAAGTCCAAAGTCGAAAACCCGTCTTTGGACTTTGGACTTTGGACTTTGGACTTTAGACTAGGGGGCATGCTTGATTGGTTACGCGCCACTGCCAACTGGTTTCAGCAATCATTTACAGGCGTCGTTGAGTGGCTCGAACATTTTATTATCAGCGTCCCGATGTACGTGGCTGCGCCTTCGATGGTCGTCATCGGCGCGCTCGACTCTTCGCTCCTCTCGCTTCCTGAGATCAACGACTATCTGGTCGTCATGCGCTGCACCAAAGACCCGACGGCGGTCTTCTATTTCCCTCTCTTCGCGGCTGCGGGATCGGTCATCGGGTGCATGCTGCTCTACGCCATCATACGGCGCGGCGGGCAGGCTGTGATGCGCAGGCGCTTTCGCACAGAGCATATAGAGAGAGTCGAGCGAGCCTACGCGCGCTTCGGTTTCCTGGCGCTGGCCGTGCCCGCGTTGCTTCCGCCGCCGATGCCGTTCAAGATTTTCGTGGCGACCGCCGGAGCGCTCGAATACCCGCGCTGGCGCTTTATGATCACGGTCATGATCGCGCGCTCGCTGCGCTACTACATAGAGGGAACGTTGGCGGTCTTTTATGGCGAGCGCGTCCTCAGCTTTCTTAAAGAGAACGGTTTACTGATCCTCGGCATCGTGCTCGTCGTCTGTCTCGCTGGCCTCGGCATCTACTTCATCAGGAATCGAAGAAGAGCAGGAATGGAAAGCAGTAGGCAGGAAACAACAGATAGTAGACAGGAGACAGTAGACAGTAGTCAGTAGAAAGAAAGCAGCGTGCGACGCTTCGCCCTCTCCTATGATTTATGATGAATAACATCAACGGACTTTCTTTTCTACTGGCTCCTGTCTCCTGTCTACAGGCTACTGACTACTGTCTGCTGTTCTGAGAAAGGAAACGAACTAGCTTTGAAGTGGTGGCATAAGATTACAGACAGCCTTGAGCAGGTTGGGCATTACCTGGGCACTTTCGGCCCGTTCGGGTTATTCGCTATTGCTCTGCTCGATTCGGCTCTGATCCCGATGGCTGGCGGGCCGGATGCGTTGCTGCTGCTGCTGGCAGCGCAGACTAAACAGATATTCATTTTAGCCTTAGCCGCAACTCTCGGCTCGACCGCCGGGTGCGTTGTTCTTTACTACATCTCTCAACGCGCCGGACGCCGCGCGCTGGCTCGCTTCTCCGAACAGAAGCAGGCGCGCGTCAAGGAGTTGATAGATCGCTACGACGTGCTTTCGGTATTGGTCGCATCGCTTCTGCCGCCGCCCTTCCCCTTCAAGCTGTTCGTCGTCACGGCGGGCGTCTTTCGCCTGAGCATCGTGCGCTTCACAGTCGCCATCGCTATCGGGCGCGCTGTTCGTTATCTGCTGGAAGCGTACCTGGCCGCGCACTACGGCGAGCGTGCGAAGGATTTAATCGCGCAGTATTACCCGATCATCGGTATCTCTCTCGCGGTGCTCATCATCATCGGCTTCATGGGGCGAAACCTGTGGCGCAGGAAGAGAGCAGAGCCAGGAGCAGAGAGGTTGGAGGTTAGCGAGTGAGTATCTTCGTTCGGATTTGAGGCTTCCGTATTCAAGACTTAAAGAGGATAGAAACTGACCGTTGACTTCTCATCATCGTTCTTCAGCCGCCGAGCTTGAAGCGGCGCGCTTCAGAGAGGTAGCGAACGCCGTGTTGATCGAGGCGTGCGAGCATGCGTATGAAGATTTCGGCGGTCGCGCGGGCGTCGCCAGCCGCGCGGTGTCGATTATGGATCGGCACACTGAAATACTCTGCGACCGTGTGGAGACGGTAGTTGACGAGGCCGGGCACGACGCGGCGTGCCAGGGTCACGGTGCATAGTTGTGGATTAGCCATACGCTGCCCCGGATAGACGCGCGCCAGCTCGTGGTTCAGGAAGCGCACGTCAAACTGAGCGTCGTGCGCGACCAGCACCGCATCGTCTATGAAGTCGAGCCATTCTTCAGCCACCTCAGCGAAGACGGGCGCATCTTTGACCATCGCATCGGTGATGCCCGTGAGGTGGACGACGAAGGGCGGGATGGGCATTTCCGGGTTGACCAGCTTCTGAAACTCGGCGACGATACGCCCCTGATGGACGCGATAAGCCCCGACTTCGGTGATCCGACCGGGCGGCGCTTTGGCTCCTGAGGTCTCCAGATCGACGACCACGAAATCCGCTTCGCGCAGCAGGCGCGCCTCGTCGTCTTCGCCTCCGGCGAGCTCGACCATCGAGCCATCGCGGATAGATAACCTGTGATCGTCTTTGATGAGGTCGGACACCAGGATGACGGCGAGTTCTGCATCCATGTCGGAGAGTTTCAGGATGAGGTCGGCGATTTGTTCGGCAGACGCGCTCCCGCCGCACCCGCGCAGCATCTCTATAGTATCTTGTACGAGGGCAGAATCGGAGATGAGATTGCGGCGAACCCGCTGCATCGGGCAGCATTGTATCATGCCCGCGCTCAGGTTAAAGAGGAGAGACGTACGGGATTCCGGGGGCGCTCTGTAAATCCGCTGTGAGGATCAAGCACGTATTTCCTAAGCAATTGAGCTATCAGACAAGTTTTGGAGAGTGATGATGGAAAATCCCAATATCAAGATTGTCGAAGATTACCTGGATGCGCTGAGGAGCAAGGACTTGAGCAAAGCCCCTGTCGATCAGAACGTCCTCTTCGCAGACCCTTTGACGCCGACCGGTTCAGGCCGTCAAGCCTGGACGGACTTCGTCTCAAGCGTGTTGCCCGGCATTAATGATGTGCGCGTCAAACAGCACATCGCAGACGGCGAACTGGTCGTCACACTCTGGGAGGCAGACACAGCCTGGGGCGTGATCCCGATCCTCGAATACTTTCGCGTCCAGGGCGGTCTCATACACGAGGCACGCGCCTTCTTTGATCCACGCCCGATCACGAATGCGAACGTATGAATCGTGAATAGATAAGGCGGTCTTTCTTTTCACGATCCACGATTCACCTTCTTTTGAGGTGCGAGCTTGCGAGCGGAAGAAGTCATTGAAAGATTCAGGCAAACCGGCGCGCTGCTGGAAGGGCACTTCATACTGACGAGCGGCCTTCACAGCTCCCAGTACCTTCAATGCGCGCTGGTGCTGCAACATCCGGCTGAGGCCGAAGCATTTGGCAGTGCCATCGCCGCGCGATTTCAGGGGCAGCGGATCGAGACGGTCGCAGCACCGGCCATCGGCGGGCTGATTATCGGTTATGAGGTCGCGCGCCATCTCAAGGTCAGGTTCATCTGGACCGAACGCGACGGCGAGGGGCGCATGACGCTGCGGCGCGGCTTCACCGTCCGTCCCGGCGAGAGCATCCTCGTCGTCGAAGATGTCATCACCACGGGCGGCTCTACGCGCGAGACGATAGAGGTTTTACAGGGCGCGGGCGCGCGCGTCGTCGGCGCGGCATCCATCATCGACCGCTCATCCGGGCGCGCCGACGTAGGGCTCGCGCGCGTGGCGCTCGCTACCCTGAACGTGCCATCAGTCGCCCCCTCTGCCTGCGAAGCCTGCGCACGCGGCGAGCAGGCTGTGAAGCCGGGAAGTAGAAAGCAGTAGTCAGTAGTCAGTAGACAGTAGTCAGTAGGCGCTCTCGCGCTACGGGCGCTGTCGCTGACACCCAAACGATTCGCTAGCTGATGCCTTTCTACTGACTACTGACTACTGACTACTGTCTACTGCCTTATGATTTTCAAACTGACGCTTCAGTATGATGGCACGGACTTTCATGGCTGGCAGATGCAGAATGATGAGCGGACGGTGCAGGGTGAGTTGACGCGTGTGCTCTCGCTGCTGGACGGGCACAGCGTGGTGGTGCATGGCGCTGGGCGAACAGATGCGGGCGTGCATGCCGTGGCGCAGGTGGCGAGCGCGGAGTTGCGGCGGGAGTTCACGACAGCAGACCACTTGCGCGCGGCGATCAACGGGAATCTGGCGCGGGACGTTCGCGTAGTCCAGGTGGAACGGGTCGCGGATGATTTTCATGCTCGCTTCTCGGCACGCGGCAAGAGCTATCGCTACCGCATCTTCAACGCGCCTTTTATGTCCCCGTTCTGGTATCGTTATGCGCTCGCTGAGGCGCGCGGCCTGGAGATCGAACGGATGCGGCGAGCCGCGCGTCTCTTCTTAGGCGAGCACGATTGGTCGGCCTTCTCCGCCGCGCAGTCAGAGGCCAGGACGCGCGTGCGTACAATCACACAGCTTGAGGTGGAAGAGCATTGGAGCGAACGCGGGCAGGGGCGTCTCGTAGACATTACGGTGAGTGCCGACGGCTTCCTGCGCTACATGGTGCGCTCTATCGCGGGCACGCTGCTCGCCGTTGGTCGCGGCGAAGCGGATGAGGATCAAATTCAACGTGCGATTACCACCGGTGATCGTCGGCTCGCGGGCGCAACCGCTCCGGCATGCGGATTAACCTTGATGCGCGTGCATTATGATTGACAGGATTCGCTGTAGAAGTAAGAATGTGCGGACGTACCGATTGCGGATTTCGGATTGCGGATTGCGGAATGAGAGAGGGTTCGTTTTGACTGGCGCGTTCTTGTTTCATGGCACGATCCCTTGAATCAATCTCTCGTTCTCGCCGTCCTACAATCCGCAATCCGAAATCCGCATTCCGCAATCGTGGAGGCCGTCCAGATGCGTCTTTTGATCTATCCTTTCAGATGTCTGTTATTGCTTGTCGCAGCGATGTGTGCGCTCAGCGTCTATTCACAGAAGAATAAGCCCGAAGCTGCGACGGCGCGGCCCTACACCGCAGAAGAGCTGGCGCAGGTGCAGAGCATTTTCGCGCCGCGCTCGATACCGGGTGACAAGGGCGTCGTTTACGTGAGCGACCAGTCGGGCGCCTATGAGCTCTGGCATCGCCCGGCGAGCGGGCAGCCCGAACAGCTCACGAAGCTCAACCAGTTGGTCGTCAATCCTCGTCTTTCGCCCGGCGGCGAGGTGGTCATCTTCGGCAGCGACTACGGCGGCAACGAGCGTTACGACCTGTTCCGCTTCGACTTCAAGACGAAGAAGCTGGATCAGCTCACACAGACCAAAGACATTTCGGAGACGGCGCATCGCTTTTCACCTGACGGTAAATGGCTGGCGCTTGAGGCCGATCCTGAGATTCAATTTCGCCCGCAGATTTTTGTGATGGAGCTGGCGACAGGCAAGCGTCGCCAGTTGACGAAGGGCGCCGTCCCAGCCTATCAACCCACCTGGTCGCCGGACGGAAAACTGATTGCCGCCACGCGCACAGGGGATGAACAGAACGGCGACCTGCTGCTTGTTTCCGTCGCGGACGGCGCAGTCAGAGAGATCAAGCCTCCGGCGGACGGCTATATCATCTGGCCTGTGGAATTCTCTCCCGACGGTCGCCAGCTTCTGGCGCGAACGAAGAACAAGCCGGGCTTCTATCAACTCGCCATCGTCGAGCTCTCGACGGGAGGCGTCAAGCGCATCGGGACGGAGCAATGGGACGTGGACGATGCAGACTGGCGCGCCAACGCGGGAATATTCTTTACGCGCAATGTGAGCGGTCGCTCCAGTCTGTGGCGAATGACCACGCCTGATGCCGTGCCGGAAGAGATCATCGCCCCGCGCGGCGTCATCAGCGACCTTGAGATAAGCCCTGATGGCTCGCAGCTCATCTTCATACGTGAGGATGCCACACAGCCTACAGATGTTTACCTCTACGATATTAAGACCAGGAAGACGGAGCAGTTGACGCGCTCTTTGCCTGACAAGATTGACCCGGCGCGATTGAGCGCGGCGGAGCCTTTCAAGGTTAAGAGTTTTGACGGCACTGTGATCGAGGGCTTGTTCTACAAACCGCGTACAGAGGGTGGTCAACCCGCAAAACCATACCCGGCGGTGGCGCACATACACGGTGGGCCGAACGGGCAGAGCACAGAAGATTTCGACCCCTTCGTCCAGGCGCTCGCGCAAGCCGGGTTCGCCGTCATCCAGCCTAACTATCGCGGCTCAACCGGCTACGGCAAAGCCTTCGAAGACCTCAACAACAAGGATTGGGGTGGCGGCGACCGTCGTGATGTGCGCGCCGTGCTTGAGCATTTCGTCGAGCAGGGGATGATCGACCGCAACCGTATAGGCATCACGGGCGGAAGCTACGGCGGCTACATGACGCTGATCGCGCTGGCGAAAGACCCTGATTTCTACCGCGCGGGCGCGGACTCCTACGGCATGTTTGATCTCGTAGAGGATTATCACTTGACCAAGGATCGGTTCGGGTTATGGTATGAGACTGAGATGGGCACGCCTGAGACCCACGCGGAACTGTTCGCAGACCGCTCCGCGATTCGATTCCTCGACCGGATCAAAGCGCCGCTCATAGTCTTTCAGGGAGCCAACGACACGAACGTGCCGCAGCACGAGAGCGATAAGATGGTCGAGACTTTAAAGAAGATGGGGCGCAAGGTGGAATACGTTATCTACCCGGACGAAGGACATGGCTTTACACGACGCCCCAACCGGATCGACAACATGCAGCGCACGGTCGCCTTCTTTCGCGAGCATCTTCAAAAGGGGAGCGTGAGCAATTAGGTGCGTATATATTTAAACGCAAAGGACGCAAAGTGCAACGCAAAGGTCGCAGAGAAGCAGACTCTTTGCGACCTTTGCGATCACCCTTTGCGTCCTTTGCGGTTCATCACATCTTTGCAATCTCGCTCCGAGAAGGAAAGTTGAGCGAATGCTATCAGACTTTGCTGAAGTGGTGCACAAGGGCTCGCGCGACGAGATGCTGCTCGCAAGCATTGATTGGGAGCGCCTGCCGCGCCACGTCGCCATCATCATGGACGGCAACGGGCGCTGGGCTGCGAGCCGTGGGCAGCCGCGTATCGCAGGCCATCGCGCGGGTGTGGAAGCCGTGCGCGCCGCCGTCGATACGGGTGCGCGCCTCGGCCTCGGCGCGCTCACGCTCTATGCCTTCTCGACGGAGAACTGGAAGCGCCCGCGTCTTGAAGTGGATGCTTTGATGCGCATGCTCAGGCGCTACATACGGCTTGAGATAGATGAGATCGACCGGCAGCACATACGCTTTCAAGCCATCGGGCGCACGGAGGCGCTGGCCGACAACGTGCGGCGCGAGATCGCACGCGCGACCGAGCGCACGGCACAGAATACGGGCATGGTCTTAAGCGTCGCTCTAAACTACGGCGGGCGCGCTGAGATCGTAGACGCCTGCCGCGCTGCCGTCCGGCGTCTCCTGGCGGAGGGACGCTCGCCCGAAAGCCTGACCGAAGAGACAATCGCGCGCGAGCTTTACACGCGCGACCTGCCAGAGCTCGATCTGCTGGTGCGCACGAGCGGCGAGATGCGCATCTCAAACTTTCTCCTGTGGCAGAACGCGTACAGCGAGATTCACGTCACGGAAACCCTGTGGCCTGACTTCCGGCGCGTTCATCTGCTCGAAGCGATCATCGATTTTCAGCGCCGCGACCGTCGCTTCGGCGGACTCAAACTGGTAGCCAACGCGAAATAGATGTTAGATGTCAGATGCTAGATATCAGTGACTAACATCTAGCATCTGGCATCTGACATCTCGAATCTATGTCTCGAATCATCACCGCTCTGATCGTCCTTCCCATCCTGATCGCCTCGATTCTCGTTGATTGGCTTGCGCTGCTGTTCATTGTGCTGGCGATAGCCGCGATGGTCTTGGGGCTTTATGAGTTCTGGCTGCTCGCCAAGCGGCGCGACCTGAAGCCTGACGCCGTGACCGGGTTTCTGGGAGCGGCGGCGCTCTTTACGGCCTTCTGCTTTGACGCGCCGTCGAAAGACCCCCATCTGCTTCTGCTGACGCTCTCCGCTTTCACTGTCGCAGCGCTCGCCAGAGCGATGTTTCGCGGAGCACCGTTCGAGAAGATGATCGGGTCTGTGGGCGCGACCGTGCTCGGCGTGCTCTATATCCCGATGCTCGGAGGCTACCTGGTCTCCGTGCGAACGGGCTTCAGTCAGGAGCTTGCGGCAGACCTCTTATCCTTCTTCTTTCTCGTCATCATGGGCTCCGATACGGGGGCTTATTACGCTGGCCGTGCCTTTGGGCGACACAAACTCGCGCCCGGTATTAGTCCGGGAAAGACCTGGGAGGGCGCTGTGGGCGGCATGTTGGCGAGCCTGCTGGTCGCCGCTCTGGCGCACTTCTGGTTCTTCAGAGAGCTGGACTTACGCGCGGCTCTGCCGCTGGCCGCCGTGATGAACGTGCTGGGCGTCATCGGAGATTTGACGGAAAGCGCACTGAAACGTGGCGCGGGCGCGAAAGATGCGGCGCAGATTCTTCCCGGCCACGGAGGCTTGCTTGATCGTTTAGATAGCTTGCTCTTCAACGCGCCGGTCATCTACTATTTCGGACGCCTTTACTTTCAGTAACTGCTAACCGGACGGACGACTCGCACGCGCCGCCAGAGGCCGAAAAATGAGTACGAAAAAGCTTGTCATCATCATCGGAAGCGTCCTGGCCGGGCTGGTTCTGATTATCGTGCTCTTTGCCGGTGCGATTATCGGCAGCGTCCTTTACGGGATCAGCCATAGCGAGGCGGCGACGACCGCCAAGAGCTTTCTGCGTAGCAACGAGAAGCTGAGGCAGGATATCGGCGAGGTCAAAGACTTCGGCTACTTTGTGACGGGCAGTATCAACTCGCATAGCGATGCTGGCAATGCGTCGCTTAATCTGAAAGTGATCGGCGAGCGGCAGACCGTCAATGCGACGGTCGATCTCATGTACAGGCAGGGACGACAGTGGCGCGTCACCGACGCCGCCTACAAGAACGGGGCGGGGCAGATCGTAGACCTGTCGGGCAAATACGAAGAAGCGGAGAAGCCCTGAACGATTCAAGCATGAGCATCAAAGGCATCTCCATCTTAGGCTCGACCGGATCAATCGGGCGCAACACGTTGCGCGTGGTTGAGTCCTTCGGCGAAGAGAGGTTCCGCGTCGTGGCGCTCGGCGCGGGTCGCAACATGTCTAAGCTGGCGGAGCAGGTCGCGCGCTTTCGTCCCCTCCTGGTCTCGGTCGAGACCGAAGACTGCGCCGAAGAATTTCGCGCGCACCTCTATGGGCGAGATGTGGAAGCGCCGCGCATCTTGGTGGGCGAAGCGGGTCTGGTTGAGATTGCCACGCACGAGGAGGCCGATTGCGTGGTTTCGGCGACGGTCGGCGCAGTCGGGTTTGTGCCGACCCTGCGTGCTCTCGAAGCCGGAAAGCGCGTCGCCCTCGCCAACAAAGAGACTCTGGTCATGGCGGGCGAATTGATGACGCGCGCCGCGCAAAAATCGGGCGCGGAGCTTCTGCCCGTCGATTCCGAGCACAACGCGCTCCACCAGTGCTTGAGAGGCGAGAAGCGCGAGGAAGTGCGCCGCCTGGTGCTGACCGCTTCGGGAGGCCCTTTCCGCACGAAGCCGAGGGCAGAGATGGAGACGGCTTCGGTCGCAGAGGCGATGCGCCACCCGACCTGGAGCATGGGAGCAAAGATCACCATCGACTCGGCAACCCTGATGAACAAGGGCCTGGAGGTGATCGAAGCGCACTGGCTCTTCGGCTTTAATGCAGACGAGATAGACATCCTGGTACACCCGGAGTCGGTTCTCCATTCGATGATCGAGATGATCGACGGCTCCGTCATAGCGCAGATGGGCGTGACCGACATGCGCCACGCGATTCAGTATGCGCTGACGTATCCGGCGCGCCACCCCTGCGAGCTGCCGTCCCTTGATTTGACGAAGCTCGCGGCGCTCCACTTTGAAGCGCCAGACCTGGAGCGCTTCCCCTGCGTCGCGCTCGCTTATCGCGCGCTGCGCGAGGGCGGCACACTGGCGGCGGCGATGAACGCGGCGAACGAGGAGGCCGTGCAGGCTTTCATAGACGAACGAATCGGCCTGACAGACATCCCGCGCGTTATCGAAGAGGTGATGGACAGGCACGACGCGCAGCCGGTCGAGAGCCTGGAGGTGGTGCTTGAAACAGATCGCGCGGCGCGCCTTCAGGCGGCGGCAATCATCGAAAGACAGTAGACAGTAGCCAGCAGTCAGTAGAAAAGTATTCGCTAGTGTTCGTCAGGGTGGAAGCTTCAGCATCCTCTGCGCGTAGCGTCTACTGTCTACTGTCTACTTCTGTTTGTCTTTTGCAAATGCGCCGCGTAAACTCGTATGCAACCGGGCGTGGAGACGTTGACTCTAACCCTGTGATCGTGAAGTTTGGCGTGAGTTTCGCAGAGGAGACTTAGACCTTTATTGTTATGGAATATTTAGTCTACGTGCTGGCATTTATTCTCATTCTCGGCGCTGCCGTGGTGATACACGAGTTCGGGCATTTCATCGTCGCGAAGCTCTTCAAGATTCGCGTCGAGACATTCTCGGTCGGCTTCGGGCCGCGACTCTTGGGCAAACGCTGGGGGCAGACGGATTATCGCGTGTCGGCGATCCCGCTCGGCGGCTACGTCAAGCTCGGCGGCGACGAATCCAACGCGCCCATCGAAGGCGCGGGCGCGACGGACATTCCGCCCGAAGAGCAGTTCAATTTGCGTCCGAAATGGCAGAAGATTCTGGTCGCCGTGGCCGGGCCGGTCATGAATATCCTGACGGCGCTTGCGATTCCGTTCGCGCAGGCTTTGATGTTCGGCGTGCCGGTCACGCCGCCGCCCGTCGTGAGCCGCGTGACACAGGGCGGCGCAGCCGAGATCGCCGGACTTAAACCCGGCGACCGCATCGTCTCCTTTAACGGCGCGGAGAACCCTACCTGGAGGCGCATCACGGGCGACGCCGCGCTCTCGCCGGAGCAGCCTTTGCCGTTGGTCGTGGAACGCGAAGGCCAGCGCATCCCTATGACCATCAAGCCGACCAGGCGCAAAGAGGGCACGGAGACCATAGGCGATCTAGACCTTCAGCCGGACTTCGGCAATGTCCCGGTCGTTTTGCTCAGCATCGAGCCGAACACGCCTGCGGAGGAGGCGGGCTTGAAAGCTGGCGACCGCATCATCAGTGTCAACGGCACGCCCGTAGGCAACAGCGAGCAGCTTGTGCAGTACGTGCGCGAGCACAAGGGAGAACCGATTCGTCTGACCGTCGCGCGCGATGGCGAACAGAGGGAAGTGACAACGGCGACTCGCCGCTTGTCGGATGGAACTGAACGGCTCGGCATCAAGCCAGCGGATGATCTGCCGCGAGAAGCTGCCGGTCTCGCGACGGCTGCCAGCTATTCCGTCAACACGAACCTGGACATCCTGCGCCTGACGGGCAAGGCGCTCGGCCAGCTCTTCACAGGCCAGCGCTCGGCGCGCGATACGATCTCCGGCCCGATTGGAATAGCACGCGCTTCATCGACGGCGGTACGTGAGGCCGGAGTCGGCGGTGCTTTCGCCATGCTCGCTTTCTTGAGTCTGAGTCTAGGTATCTTCAACCTGTTGCCGATCCCAGTGCTCGACGGCGGCGCGATCTTCCTGTTGCTTCTGGAAGGCGCGCTCAATCTGGTCGGGCTCACGCTCTCGGCGACGGTGCGCGAGCGCATCCAGCAGGTCGGCTTCGTCATGGTGCTCCTCTTGATGGTGCTCGTCATCACCAACGACCTGATGAAAGAGGCGGCGAACTTGCGCGGCAGCCCAAGTAACAACAAACCGGCGGCCAGCGAGCCAGCTAAATGAGTCTGGAGTCTGGAGTCGAGAGTCAAAATAGATGACGCGGACTTCAGACTCCAGACTCCTGACTCCAGACTTAAATTAATATGAGACAGTCAAAAGCAGTTAAGGTTAAAGATATACAGGTTGGCGGGGGCGCGCCCGTGGTCGTGCAGTCGATGACGAAGACGGACACGGCGGATGTCGGCGCGACCGTTGCGCAGATCGAAGAGATGGTGCGCGCCGGCTGCGAGATCGTGCGTCTCGCCGTGCCGGATAAAGATGCGGCTATCGCGCTCAAAGAGATCAGGCGGCGCGTGCCGAACGTGCCGCTCGTCGCCGACATACATTTTCATTACAAGCTGGCGCTGATGGCGCTCGAAGCCGGTGTTGATAAGCTGCGCTTGAATCCGGGCAACATCGGCGCGCACGAGCGCGTGCGTGAGGTTGTGCGCGCGGCGCAGGCGCAAGGAGTGCCGATTCGCATCGGCGTCAACGGCGGCTCACTCGAAAAAGACCTTCTCAAAAAGTATGGCACGGCGACGCCGGAGGCGATGGTCGAATCCGCCCTGCGCCACATACGCATCCTCGAAGACCTCTCGTTCAACGACATCATCATCTCGCTCAAAGCGTCGGACGTGCATCGCACGGTCGCTGCTTACAGGCTGCTCGCCCGGCAGGTCGATTACCCTTTGCATCTCGGCGTGACCGAAGCGGGCACGGCCTTCGGCGGCACGATCAAGAGCGCCATAGGCTTAGGCATACTGCTCCATGAAGGCATCGGCGATACGATTCGCGTCTCGCTGGCCGCAGAGCCTGATGAAGAGGTGCGCGTTGCCTGGGAGATTCTCAAGTCGCTGGAATTGCGCAGGCGCGGTGTGACGGTGGTCGCGTGCCCGACGTGCGGGCGTCTGGACATTGATAACTTCGTCGGCATCGTGACGGAGATCGAACGCCGCTTGGCTCACATCGAAGAGCCCCTTCACCTTTCCATCATGGGCTGCGCCGTCAACGGGCCGGGCGAAGCGCACGACTCGCAGCTCGGGATCACCTTCGGGCGCGGCGTCGGGATGATCTTCAAAGACGGCGTGCCGATGCGCAAGGTGGCCGGTGAGGACATCGTCGAAGCCTTCGTCATGGAGACAGAGAAGCTGGTCGCTGAAGGTGCGGCGAAGAAAGACAAGCCCGACCCGGAACTCGTCACAATCACATAACTGCTCGGATCGGCCTGGGCTACAAAAAACCAAGACAAGGCGATCCACGAATTCACGCGAAACCACACGAAAGCTCAATGATATTTCGTGTGGTTTCGTGTCTTTCCGTGGAGCGTTAATTTCCCGGCTTTGATTGCTTATCGGAGTATAGCCCATATTAACGAGAGTCTGTCTCCTCGTCGGCTACCCTCTCTTTTATGGAGCCAAGAGCGTCAAGGGATAGACGGGGATATTTCTCAGAATCCAGAAGGCTATGATGACCCAGAACATCGCCCAGATGAGAGGCGCAGGGATGAAAGCTTTTGGCAGCCCGCGCCCGCGCAAGGCCACGAGGGCGTAGGAGAGAAAGATGTAGAGCATGAAGGGGAGTCCGAGGATCAGCAGGGGATTCAGATCAAGGGCTGCAATCGGATGACCGTGAAGCAGTTGATGTAGCCCGCGCAGCGTGCCGCAGCCGGGGCAGTTGAGTCCCGTCAGAAAACGGAAAGGGCAGGGAGGGAAAAGACCTGTCGTCGCCGGATTGAAGAGGCGCAGGTAGACGAGAGCCGTCGATGTCAAGATTATGAGCCCGGTGGCGAACAATCTCTCACGCGCCGATGCGGCTGCGGGCTCGAAGAAATAGATGCTGCTTGCCATGCGCCGCCAATCTTCGCAGAGTCTGGAGCAATTTTCAATTGAGGGTCAGGAAATAGTAGCGTTTTTGAGTTTCAACTCAACTCTCTGTGCGACCTCCGTGTTCTCTCGGGTCTGCGGTGGTGAATCAACTTTCAACACCACTCACCACCGCAGGACGAGAGAGGCGGCACAGAGCACTAATCAAGTCTATAAAAGGACAAGGACTGAGGATCGGCTATGAGCTAATCCTCAGTCCTCATCGTTGCTCTATCGAAGCCAGGCGGGGGGAAACCGGCGGTCGGTAGAACAAGCTTGATCGGGCTCAATCCGAGAGCCGATTACTCCGGCAATTGCGAGGCCGGCGCAGGTTTGTCTGTGGCGAAACCCCATTGCTGAGCCAGCAATGAGCCATCAGCGCTCTGGTAGACGTACCACATGCCACCTTCCGGGCGGAAGACTGCGAGGTCAAACTTTCCGTCGCCATCATAATCGCCCATGACCGGCAGATCGCTGCTGTTACCCCACTGCGCGGCATCGTAAGCCACGTTGTCGGTCGTGCTCTTCAGGATATACCAAGTACCTTCCGAGGCACGGAAGACCGCGAGGTCAGTGATGCTATCACCGTCGTAGTCTCCAGGCACGGGCTTGTCTGTGCCCGTCCCCCACTGGTTGGCGATCATCGTGCCGGTCGTGCTCGGCAGGATGTACCAGATACCCTCTGATGGGCGGAAGACTGCGAGGTCAAACTTTCCGTCGCCATCGTAGTCGCCCGGCACAGGAATATCCGTACCGCGACCCCACTGGTGCGCCTGGAACGAATTGTCGGAGCTTTGCAGGATGTACCAGATGCCGTCCGCCGGGCGGAAGACCGCGATGTCGCATCGACCATCACCGTCATAGTCTCCGGCCACCGGTACGTCACCCTTAGCGCCCCACTGCTGGCGGGTGAAGTTCTGCGCCGAGCCCTTCGACAGATACCATGCGCTGCTATTCGCGCCGTCGTCGTCCCCGCGAAAGACCGCAATCTCAGCCTTGCCGTCGCCATCGAAGTCACCGGCCACAGGAATATCTGTTTCGCCGCCGAACTTCTGCTGCGCGACCGAGTGATCCTGGCTGTTGAGGATGTACCACTGGGCGTTGTGCTCCCCGTCGTCGTTGCCACGGAAGACGCTGATGTCCGTCTTACCGTCGCCGTCGAAGTCAACGGTCGTCTGGCGTTTCGAGGCCGTGAAGTTGGCCGTCTGGTCGCTGCTCAGGCCTGTGAAGCTGCGGCTCGCGGGACGGAAGTTGTAACCCGCACTCGACGGAGTGATCGTGTAATTACCACCCGCGTTCACGGTGAACGAATATTGGCCGCTTGCGTCCGTCTGCGTCGTACCAGTCTGTGAGCCGCTGAGCGTCATCGTGACACCGCTCAGACCGTTGCCGCCCTTCGTCACCTGGCCGCTGATGGTGTTGATGGTCGGCGCTGTGACAGTAAGCGTACCGTTAGCGAAGCTAAAGGTGTAGTTGTTTGCGGTGAGCGTGCCAGCCGTGATCGTGATCGGATACGTGCCGGCGGCGCTGGTCGAGGTAGCCGTCGTCGTCAAGGAGGGCTCTCCGCTGGTGGCTGTCGCCTGCGCGTCGCCATTGACGAAGCCCGTCATCGTGTATGTCAGCGGCGGGTTCTCCTCGCCGTAGGCTCTCGTCTTATCGTCAGCCGTCACGGTCAGCGCGACCCGCTGGACGTTGATGCTGACTGAGCCCGACGCGTTGTTGTAGTTGGTCGTGTTGGTCGGCGTGAAGTTGGCGGAGAGCGTCTGGTTGTCGCCAGCGCCCAGCACCGTACCAGCCGACGGAGTGTAAACGAAGCTGCCCGCCACGTTGGCCGTCGCGTTGAGCTGCTGGCTGCCCAGAGCCGTGCCGTAGGTGATGGCCGACGGGTTGCTCCAGGAGATCACAGGCGTCGCCTTGGCGATGGTCAGACTGCCGGAGCCTGAGCTTGCATTCAGGTTACCACTGGCTGCAAAGCTCGCGCCCACGCCGCTCGCGTAAGTGCCGGCGTTGATACCGGCGAGGCTCACGTTGGAAAGCTGCGCTACGCCGCTTGCGTCCGTAGTCGCAGTGTTGTTGGCGAAGCTCGCGCCGTTCAGCGTAAAGGTGACGGTCTTGCCGCTCAAGGCAGAGCCGCCCGCCTGTGTCAGCGTGGCCGAAAGCGTCGTCGTGCCGCCGTAAGTGCCCGTAGAGGGGCTGACCGCGAGCGAAGTGTTGACCGTAGCCACATTGAGCTGGGCGTTCTGAGTGGTCGTCGCGCCGCTTGTGATGTTGACGTTATTGGTCGTGCTGGCGCTGTAACCGCTCGCCGTGACGACCACGCTATAAGCTCCAGTCAACAGATTCGGGAACTGATAGAAGCCGTTCGCATCGGTCTTGAGCGTGTGAATCCCGAAGGTCACTAATGCGCCAGCGACCGGGTTGCCAGTGGAGGCGTTCGTGACAGTGCCCTGCAACGTGCCCATCGTTCTCGGCGTGCACTGTGAATACTTGAACGAGCCGATGCGCGTCTTCCAGTTGTCGGTGGCGAGCGTGGTCGGCGCGGTATCGAAATACTCGCTGGTGAACCAGAACGTGCAGCCGTCCGGGTCTGTGGTCATCGTGGCGTAGTCACCGTAGCGTGTGTTCGTCGAGCCGTCCGAGAAGGTGCAGCATTGGAAGCCCGTGCCTTCGATCAGCGATGTTTCAGACTGTCCGAGCGTGCTGGCCGTGTCCGTCTTCAGCCGACCCGCATAACGAAGGGAGGGGAACATCGTCGCATCTGAGACGGTATAGCCGAGAGCCATGTTGCCGTCCTTGTCCACGGATAAGCTCGGCATAAACCTATTCTTCGCGTCGGGAGCCCAGGTGGACTGCTGGCTCACGGCGGTGACGTTGCCGCTGGTGATCCCTAGTTGATACCAGCGAACTGCGGCGGTCGTAGAGGTGCTGCCCGCGATGGTGTGCGTCAGCCACAGCGACTCCGTGCCGTTGAGATTCTGATATTGATTCTGCATCATCAGACGGTAGGAGAGCGTGTCAAGGTTGTTGCCCTGCTTTTCGGGGACGCTGCCAGGCCCCGCGCCGAAGCTGGAGAGGGTGAGGTTGGCCGTGTTGGTAAAGGTAGAGCTCGCGGGGGTCACATAATCGGCGTGGAATTTGAAGACGCGGGCTATCGTAGTGCCGTAGATTTGCACGAAATAGTTAGGAGCGCCTGCCGGCGGCAGGTTGCCGTTATCGCGCAAGTTGCTGGGGAGAAAACTGAAGTAGGTGATGTTGCCGCTCTTCGGCACGGTGAAGCTGACGGCGTGGGCGGTCTGCCCGGCCTCCATCTCCAGGCGGTTGAAAGCCCATACCTTCGGAGAGACAAAGGCTCCGCTGCCAGTAGTATTGAACATGTTCGCAGACATGTAGATACCGTCCGGCCAGACGCCGAGCTTCGGGTAGTCCGCGATCTGTCCGCCCGCATGCGTCTGCCAGGCGTAGAAGTACCAGCCGCCGGAGACGGGGTCGGAGGTCTGCGAGACGGCCATACACTGGTACATCGCGCCCGACGCGTAGTTCGACCACGCGAAGTCCGTGATGAACCAGCGGTCTGCGAGGGCGTCGTAGAGCACAACGGGGTCGCCCTGGTTGCTGTTATCGCACGGCGTTCCGGTCGCGGCCTGAGCAAAGAACTGATCGAAAGTGAAAGCAGCCAGGCGTGTGCCGTCGCTCTTGCGATAGATGCCGATGGAGGTGTTCACGGACTGGATAAAGTGATTGGGGCCGACGTCGCCGTTGGTATCGGGCGGCCAACCATTGCCCCAGTTCTGAAAGTCGAGACCCATGAAGGATGAGCTTGGGGCGGGGGCGGGGGCAGCGGGGGCGCTACGCTGAATGATCGCATCCAACAGCCCGACCTGCGCCATTGGCTCATCTTCCGGCTCTTGCGGCTCCGGTCGCTCTTCCTTCCTGGTGATCTTAATCTTGGGGAGCTTTCGCAAATCGCCGTGGAAAACCTTCGGCTTAATAGGCGCAAGGGCTTCGGCTCGCGGGTTAATATCCTGGGCGACGAGGGCATCAGTCTGCCCTGAGGCACCATTTCCCGAACGCTCGGCGTGACTCGTGGCGGTAAACGCTACACTGACAATCAAAGCGCCCAAGACGAAGAGTGCGACCAGGCGGCTCAGTGTGCTTGACGTTCGCATTCTCCGTATCAGAGTCTGTGCTGCCGTCAAAATGATTTGCGAGAGATTATTCATCTGTTGAATATTCCTTTCAAAGGGTTAAAAGAGTAGTCTGATCGGGGTGTTTGAGGCATTTCTCAATCGAGGGCGCATCAAGAGCGGGCTGTGGCCGCTTGAGTCCATCGAAGGTAACGCCGGTTAATCAAAGAAACCTGAAACTCGTAATGTCGACCGCGATGCCACACGCTTGATCCGGTTGTGACTCTGCGCGTGAGACCGTGCCGCGCAGTTCGACGACCGCCTTGTGTATATGAGCGATGACGTGGAGCTTGACGCCGACCTCGACGTGCTGTTTCAGGCGCAGGCAGAAGACGTCGGCGCTGATATTGTCGAGAACCGTCTTCGTCTCGAACTCTTCGCCACGCGCATCTATGCCCCTCACCGTGGCAGGGAAGAGCCCGTAGATGCGCGAGCCGGTGCGGCGCTCCACCTCATCGTAAGATGGCGTGTAATTGGTGAGCACCGCTTGGTTGTCCATGTTTAGAGGTAGGGTCATCATTTCGCTCTCTTTCCAGTCTCGCTTTCGGACTGTGACCGCAAGATACACGGCATGATGGGTGCGGCGCATCTGAGGTTTGTCACTATTTACGAGGACAAAGCTCTCTATTTTGAGGAGGGCGCAAGAGGACAATGCTCCTCAGGCGGGAAGTGCAAATGTACCGATCCTGATAAAAAGGGCAGGTTTTATGGTATGGCGGCGACCTATGGCCGGTTGAGGGCGATGCGCGCAAATCGCAAAAAGCAATAGCGTCCGGTAGATTTAACTCAGGGCGACGGCTTGACGAGGCCGTGGCGGTAAGCGTAGACCAGCAGGCCGAGACGACCGCCCTTGATCTCCAGCTTGTCATAGATGCGTGTGAGGTTATTGCGGACGGTCGATTCGGCGATGTGCATGTGGTCGGCGATCTGACGGTTGTCGAACCCTTCGCCGATGTAGGTGATGAATTCGCGCTCGGTGGGCGTAAGACTCCTGATCTTGATGGCCTCTGGATCGACCTCAGATGACGGGGCTCCCCCACCCTCCTGCGCACGCTTTTTGTCCAGAAGCCTCTTCATCGCTCCGGGCTCGAACCAGTATTCGCCGGTGTGATGAACCTTCTCGATGGCGTTCAGCAGCTCCATCGCGCCGTTCTCTTTGAGCACCACCCCTTTAGCGCCGAGTTCTATCGCGCGGTCGCGCTTTTCCGTGTCGCGCATGCCCGTGAGAATGATGACGCTGGCGTGGTGCGTGACCTTCAACAGCTCCGGGAGCACATCGAGTCCGCTCTCCCCGCCGAGGTCCAGATCAAGCACGATAACGTCGGGCTGCTCGCGCGAAGCCATCGAGATGGCATCGGCTCGCGTTCCCACATCGCCGACTACTTCCATGCCTTGACGCGTCTGGATAAACTCACGTAAGCCCTCGCGGATCAGTTTATGATCGTCGACGAGCAGGATGCGAATGGAGTTTGTGGCTGGATTCGACATAGTTGTCCCGTTCTCTCTCGTGGTTAGAGCGGAATCTCAATTTTGACATGGGTGTGCCCCTGCCGCGTGCGCTCGACATGCGCTTGGCCGCCGAGCGCTTCGGCGCGCCCGGTGATTGAGCCTGGAGTGAAGGGGGGCAGCTCCGCCTCCTCTCCCACCTCGCCGTCATTCTCGATGCTCAGAAAAAGCGTGCTCTCATTGCAGTCAAGGTTGATCATGCTATGTGCGGCCTGCGTGTGCTTCCTGATATTGCTCAGCCCCTCGTAGACCATCTGTATGACTTCGGCGGCGAGCCGGTCGTTGATATTCATCTCGCTGTTGCAGGCGACGCTCACCTCTATACCGAAGTCGTCCGTGAACTGTTTGGCGAAGCGGCGCACGGCGGAGAGAAAATCATCCCGGCTGATCTCTGCGTCTTTCAGCCCGCGCACAAAACCTCGCAGTCCCTGGATTTCGTTAACCGTGGTCTGAAAAAGGCGCTCGATGTCATCGGCCACGTCGCCGCCATTGGTCTGTAGCTTGTTACGAATGGCCGCCAGACGGTATTGCAGCCCGATGTAGGGCTGGATAACGCTGTCGTGTATGTCGCGCGCCAGGCGCTGGCGCTCCTGCTCGGCGGCGTTGGAGGCGAGCCGATCCAGCAGGCGTATATTATCAAGAACGGGCATGACCTGCTCGACCACCTGCGTAATGAAATCAAGATCAGAACTATCGAAGACCCCGGCTTGCGCCGTCACGTAGAGACGCCCGACCGTCTGCCCGCGATATCTGAGCGGTACGGAAGCAAATGATTCGGCCTCGAAGGTCGTTGCCAACTGCTCGCTCATCTCGCCCCCACTTTCGGTACGCTCCTTGTTCACCACGTCGAACGCGTAATAGTAAGAGCCCTGTAAAAACCAGAAGGCGCGCTTCCCCTTATAGACGGCGGCGACTGTTTCCGGCAGCGCGAGGAGCAGTTGGGTCAGCTCAACTGGAATCCGTTCGGCCTGGACGGACGTTTCCTCCGAATCGTCCTCGACGCGATACAGGAGATGCTCGCTCCCTTTCATGTCCGCCAGGATGAGCAGGCAGGCGTCCCCGCGATAAAAGTCGCGCAGCTTCTTCATGACAGAGCTGATGGTATGCCCGACGCCGAAGCGGGGGTTGGAAAGCTTGATGACGCCTTTGAGCAGCATCAGCCGCCGCTTGAGCATGATCTCGCAGCCGCCCCAGTAGGCCATCATGTAGCCGAGCACGAGCAGGTAGATCGGGCGCAGCAGAAAGCGGTTCAACTCGAACGCAGACCCGGCGGGAGCGGTCACGTAGCCGACGACTGTAAACAGCAGGGCGGAGACGATGGTGACGCGCACGCCCGTCTTAAAGCCCCAGTGAAAAGATGAGGCCAGAACGGCGAAAAAGAAGAAGAAGAAGAAGATGCTGCTCGTGCCGCTCGAAAGCGCAATCAGCAGCAGATACCAGCCGACATCAATCCAGTGGTCGGTCTTCGTCGATAGCCATCCGGGGTGATACACAGAGAGGTAATAGATGACGGCGCTATACGTGCTGTAGAGCAGGAGAGCGCCGTATGTGATGGTGACGTGGCGGTCGGGCTGAGCCGGGTCGATGTAGATGATGAGCAGCGCGGAGAGGGCCAGGATCAGCCTCATCCTGCAAACCATGCGGTCATCTACTGACTCCAGAAGTGAGCGGTCGTCCGCCAACTCTTTCTGTGCCTGTTGTCTCCGGGCCATCCGAACTCACCAGATCGTGGGTTTTCGCAGGGGGAAAGCCCGACTTGTGATTGCTCACGTCGAACCGGATGCTCGCCAGTAAATCTTAGCGGTGGCCTTATTGTACGCCCCCGAGCGGGAAGCTATCAATAAAAAGTATCAACACGGTGAGAATTGTTGTGGTCGCGCGCTACCGACACTTAAAGATGCGGCCCCCATCGCCTTGCGTCAGCGTGTAGGTGTCGACTGCATCCTGCATGTCCGTGAGCGTGACGGTCAAGGACATCGTCTGACCTTCGACGCGGCCTGTGTAGCGAGCCGGGTGGCTATCCGGTTTATCATCCCTGCGCACAGGCCCGCCACGCTCCCTTGTGTGCGTGCCTTTGACCTCAAATCGGCCCTGGCTGTCCAGCGTCAGAGGCTGATCTATAGCGCCATGCGCGCAGTCGTATTCGACGGTAGCGCCGCTTTCCGTCACATGCAGGCGGATATGATCGCCGCCCCAGACCCCTGCTGCCACTGTTTCGCCCATCTTTTTTTGTCCGCCGCTCACCTTGCTGCTCCGGCAAGAGCTGCTCTGCCCTTCGCTCACGAACACGAGCGCAAGGGCGAGGAGAGTTAATGTCAGGCTGAGCTTGCTCATGATCCTGTACCGAAAGCTTATGAACCGGCGGAGCCTTTCTGCTCCTGATTTTCGCCGTCCAAGTATTTGAGCAAGACCACTTCGTTGTGGCGCTCGTTGTAGATCATTTCGTCTACCATCTCGCGTGCGATGAGGATGCCGAAGCCGCCGGGTCGCAGCCCCTCTGCTTCGCGCACACGCTCGTGGTACATAGGGTCGCCCTGCGGGTTGAGAAAAGCTGCGGTCGGCCCGCCCGGCTGGTACAGCGATTCGATGCTGAAGCCTTCGCCGGGGTCTTTGATGCGATACATGATGATGCGGGGCGAGCGCAGGTAGCCGACCTCGACAAACTTTTTCGGATCGTTTTTGCCGCCGTACTCGATGGCATTGCGCAACATCTCGCGGAAAGCATAGGTGACGCTCTCGCGCGTGATACGCGGCAGGTCTGTTTTCAGTTGCGACATGAGGCGTTCCAGGGGATCAATCGCCGCCTGGTCGCAGGGGACGCGCAGCTCTATCCATTCAGGTCTGGCCGAAAGAACCTCTATGCCGATCTCCTGGGGGGCGAGTTCGAAGGCCGCCTCGATGGCGGACATAAGCTCCTGCACCTCGAAAGGTTTGGCGAGGAAGTCGCACGCCTGATCGCGCAGGGCGCTGATGGCTGTCTCCGGTGTGGTCAGCGCCGTCATGATGATGACGCGCAGATCCTGATTGTGCTCGCGCAGGCGCGAAAGCATCATGAGGCCGTCCATTTTGGGCATCATCACGTCGAGAAGTGCCAGATCAACCTGCTCGCGTTCGATGATGTCCAGACCCTCAAAAGCATCCAGGGCATGCAGCACCTCATGGCCTTCACGCTCAATGGCGAAGGTAATCAGATCGTGCAGCTCAGGATCGTCGTCAACCACCAGAATCTTTTTTGCCATGGTCGCTCTCCCCTTAACTAGCGGCGCACGCGCGCCGCTTCGCGCGGGATATAAACAGCTTTCGATTCGTCCAGTTTCGAGCCGGAATATAGCACGATTCCGACGAAAATGATGAATGGCGGCAGAGTGCCACGGGTGATGAAAGCGTTTGCTTGTAATGTGAATCAAGGGGAGGAGATGTCTTTGCATCCTTTGCGTGCTCTCCTTCGCGTCCTTTGCGTTTAATAGGCTCTTTAAACGCAAAGGACGCAAAGGAGAGCACGCAAACGACGCGAAGTGTACTGCTCTATTCTTCGACCATTGAGAGTAGGAGGGCGTCTGTGGCGACCTTGCGATTAATATTGACACTGAGCTGATCGCGCAGGGTTTCGATTCGCGAGAGCCAGCGTGCGGCGCGCTCGCTCGTCAGGCGAGCACTCAACGGAGAGAGGCGTTCGTGCAGGTCTTCGTTGACCAGCCGTTCTCGCGATGCGCCGAGGGTGAGCGTCCACAGGTCGCGCACGAGCGTCTCCAGGACATCAAGGCGCGGCTCGTATTCCTCTTTTCGCTTGGCATCATTTAATTCTTCCGCCGCGCGCAAGAGGCGTGTCCGGTCAACCGTGAGAGCCAGCGCGCCGAGTAGCTCCATCATGGCTTCGCGCTGCTGTCGATAATCGTTGAGGTCTATGTTGAGCGCACGTCCCAGGCTTCCGCGCGACACGCGCGCGAGCAGGCTGGCGTCTGCCTTCGTGATTCTCTTTTCGCGCGTGAGATGCGCTTCGATCTCAGCGGGGGCGAGCGGGGAGAAGCGAATCATCTGGCAGCGAGAGCGGATTGTCGGGAGCAGCGTCGCCGGGCGCGACGTCGTCAGTATGAGATACGAAGTCGAGGGCGGCTCTTCCAGAGTTTTGAGCAGGGCATTGGACGACGCCTCGTTCAATCTATCCGCATCTTCGATGATGAAGACGCGCGCCGCGCCCTCGTAAGGGCGGAAGTTAGCTTCGTGCTCGATGTCGCGCATCTGAGCGACGAGCAGGAATCTCCCGTAAGGTCGAACGATCCCAACATCTGCATGCCCGCTCCAAACAACCCTTTTAATGGCTTCCTTATCATCTGTGGCGGGAAACACAAATTGCATCGTGCGAAGACACGATGGGCAAGCGTCACATGCTTCGGCACCTTTCGGCGAGCGACAATTGAATGCCTTCGCCACTTCCAGTGCAAAGAGCTTTTTGCCGACCCCCTCTTCGCCCGCGAACAGCATCGCGCCGGGCACACGCCGCGCCGCGAGCATGCGCCGCAAGACATCTTTCACGCGCTGGTTTCCGGCGAGACGGTCAAACATAAACAAGTGGTCAGTAGTCAGTAGCCAGTAGAAAAGCTTTCGCTTTCCAATCGTCAGTATGACAGCGACAGCGCCCGCAACGCGAAGCGGCTACTGGCTACTGACTACTGTCTACTGCTTTTTGACTCCTGCTTTCCAAAAACTGCATCACGACATTCATGACGCGTGCGTGGGTTTCGTCTATCGAGCCGCCCGCATCGACGATGCGAACGCGCTCAGGCTCTGCTTCGGCAATCTGTAGGTATGCGTTGCGCACGCGCGTGTAAAAGGCTGCGTCTTCGGAGTCGAGCCGATCCACTTGCCCGTTATGCGCGCGGCGGCGTGCGCGCGTGGTGCATTCCGCCACCGAAAGGTCGAACAAAATCGTGAGGTCGGGTTTGAGCCCTCCGGTCGCCAGCCCTACAACCGCCGCGATGGTCTCCGGCGGAAATCCGCGTCCCGCCCCCTGGTAGGCGACGGTCGCGTCCGCGTACCGATCCGAGAGCACGAGATGGCCTTGTTCGAGCGCGGGACGAACCAGCGTGCGCACGTGCTGTGCGCGGTCGGCTGCGTAGAGCAGAAGCTCTGCCAGCGGATCGACCTGCTCCTGCAAGTCTAGCAGCAGGGTGCGAATGCGTTTGCCCAGGGAAGTGCCGCCCGGCTCGCGCGTCACGACGACCTCCAGCCCGCGCAGGCGCAAGTGGCTTGCGAGCATACGCATCTGCGTGGATTTCCCGCTCCCATCGATGCCTTCAAAGGTAATAAAAGCTCCGGCCACGTCCTCTTTTTCTCGATGATCGGTTGAATTTAAGCGAAGCGTCAGGATTCGGAAGGTTCAATTGTCCCGTTGGGCGCATCCGAAGACGTTGCGCCTGCGGGCTGCGAAGCACGCAGCAAGTCGCCCGACGCGCGTCGCGCGTGCGAGATGGTCGAGATGGCGTGCTTGAAGATCAACTGCTCCGTCGAGCCGGATTCCAGCAGCACTGAAAATTTATCGAAGCTCTTAATGCGCCCGGTCAGCTTCGCGCCATGCATCAGGTAGATAGTAACCGTACTCCGTTCACGGCGCGCCGTGTTCAGGAACGCATCTTGAATATTCTGAGGTGACGGCTTAGTGTCCACACAGCCTCCGGTCGGGCGAAAACAGTTCAGAGCGCGGTAACGCCAGATTACACTACGCCCAAGGCGAAAGCAAACATAAGTAGATTTGTTAGTTGTCAGTGGTCAGTTGCCCGTTGTTTGTGCTGCACAAGGCTTGCTGCTTGAAGATCAAAAGCTCAAGTTACCAAAGCGAACAACGGACAACTGACCACTGACAACTGACTAATCCTTAATCAGTTCTTGAATGCGCGCGGCGACTCGTTCTTGCACAGAAGGGTCTTCACCGAAGCCTTCGAACCATTCGACGCCGGGCTCGCGTCGATACCACGTCAATTGCCGCTTGGCGTAGTGGCGCACGTCCAACTTGGTCTGCTCGACGGCTATTTCGAGTGCTCTTTTTGCCTCAACATCGCTTTCCAGATATTCGAGAGCACGTCGATAGCCGTGCGCGCCGAGCGCCGGTGCATCACGAGGCAGCCCGCGGTTCAGTAGAATAACGACCTCTGTCAGAAGGTCATCCTCAAAATGCGCCTCCGTGCGTCTGTCGATCCGGCGATACAATTCCTTGCGCGGCGGCAGAAGTGCGAGCACACGTATACGCGCCGCACACTCTGGCGGCTCTGTCCGTGTCCCGACCAGGTCTGACATTGATTGTCCAGTCTGTAGACGAACTTCGAGCGCACGCTGCACGCGCGGCCAATCGCGCGGAAAAAGTCTGGCGGCTGAGCGCGGGTCAATCCGCCGCAACATTCTATGCAGGTGCGACGCGCCGTGGCGCTCGCGTATGCGTGTCAGGCGCTGGCGCAGTTTCTCGTTTGTCGGCGGGCTGATGAAGAACGGGAAGCGCAGCGCACGCAGGTAAAAACCTGTGCCGCCGACGATCATTGCCAGCCGCCCGCGCGCTTCGATCTCTTCGATCTTCAAGACGGCATCACGCGCCCAGTCGCCAGCCGTGTAGCTGGCCTCGGGCGGCACGAAATCGATCAGGTGGTGGGGCACGCCGCGTCGCATGTTAAAGGGGACTTTGGCGGTCGCGATGTCTATCTCGCGATACACCTGCACGGAATCACAGTTGATGATCTCGCCATCGAAGCGCAGCGCCATCGCAATGCCAAGATCGCTTTTCCCGGAAGCGGTCGGGCCGACGATGGCGATCACGGGTCGCTCCTTTGAGATGGAAGAGGTCACGAGCCGGAAAAGATAAGGAGACGGATGATCGCCACCAGCCAGATCAGGCCGAGCAGCAAGAGTGCGCCTATGATTTGTGCGCGAGAGAAACGCATGATGCGTGAATCGTAAATCGTCCGGTCTTGAGTGGAAAAATTTGACTGGCGGCTAACATCATCAATAACGCTTAGCTCAACAGCAAACTCTCCAGCTCTTGATCCGTTGGCCGAACCAGTGCGCGCCCGTTCTTTTCAAAGACAGGCACAAGCCCCTGGCGCGTCAACCTGTACATCGCCCGCAGCGCTCCGAAATCATTCGCCACGTCGCGCTCCGAATAATCAACTCCATGCTGCTCAAGCCAACGACGCGCATCCGCGCACAAGGGGCAGCCGGGGACAACGTAGAGTGTGACAAGTGTGTGATTGAGAGCATTTGGCAAAGCTTAGAACCTCATTACGGCTGGATAGTCTCCCTGTAAATGTACTTGCCGTTTTGCAATTCAAAGACGACCGCAGGCTTGAGGGCGTTGCGCTCGCTATTGATGGTGATGCTGCCCGTCACGCCCACGAAGCCTTTGGTCTGCGCGATGGCATCACGCAGCTTCTGCCCGTCGGTCGTTCCGGCTCGCTGGATCGCGTCGGCCAGCACTTTCATGGCGTCATAAGCGAGCGCGCCGA
>DASVVT010000048.1:0-98831 GCA_036386415.1 Pyrinomonadaceae bacterium | reverse complement strand
CCAGTCACACACCGCTATCGTGCGCGGCTGGCCCGGCGTCGGAAAGACGACTCTGGTCAGCGTCCTCTCGCGCGATCCGGACGTGGGTAAGACGTACGTAGACGGCGTGCTCTGGACATCGCTCGATCAGAAGCCTGCTCTGATGTCCATCTTGGCGGGTTGGGGGCGCGCGCTCGGCCGCGACGACCTATTACGCGTGGCGACGCCCGAAGAGGCTGTTCAGCAGTTGGGAGCAATACTCCAGCATAAGAGGATGCTGCTCATCGTTGACGACGTTTGGGACGCGGCACACGGGGCGCTCTTCCAGCATGCCCGGAGCAGCAGTTGCGGGCTGTTAATAACCACCAGGCTGCCGGAGGTCGCGGACGCCCTGGCCCAGACTGAACAAGCTATCTATAACCTGCCGGTCCTGACGGAGGAGGACGCACTCAAGCTAATGCGCATCCTCGCCCCGGCAGTCGTCGAGCAGCACCCGAACGAATGCCGGGAGTTAGTCAAGGATCTCGAATACCTGCCACTGGCCCTCCATGTAGCAGCGCGTTTGCTCCGTGCAGAGGCACGTTTAGGTTTGGGCGTGTCCGACCTGCTGAGAGACATCCGGGAAGGGGCAGCAGTCATCGAGGCTAAGGCCCCGGCCGACCGCGTCGAGCGCGGAACCTTGCCCACGGTGGCGGCGCTGTTGCAAAAGAGCACAGACGTACTTGACGAACACACGCGCAACTGCTTCGCTTACCTCGGTGCCTTTGCTCCCAAGCCAGCCACCTTCGACCTGGAGGCGATGAAAGCGGTGTGGCAGGTGGATGACCCGAAACCCGCGATGCGCGCATTGGTGGAGCATGGGCTTTTGGAACCCGTCGGCTCCGGCAGGTTCCAGATGCACGCCCTGCTGGTGAAGCACGCCCGTTCGCTGCTCGAAGAGTGAGTTATGCCGAGCCTTCGTGAAGCGCGGCTGCGCCACGCAGCCTACTTCTTAAGCCTGGTGCAGGCCGCCTGAGCCGGATGGATGACGCAGGAGTAGCCGCACCTGTAGCCTTTGAGTTTTACCGCCATGCCCAGTCTCAGCGAGGCTCAACTCTCTCACGCTCGACACTACATGTACCTGCTCGACCGCGCCGACGGTCTCTACCTGAGCGGCGGCGACGGCCTCGACGAGGGGCTGAAAATCTTCGCCTTAGAGTGGCCGAATATTCAGGCCGGGCAGAATTGGGCGGCGCACACGGACACGGACGCGGCGGCGGAGCTATCTAATGCTTATCCAATCGGAGGCGCTTACCTGCTCGCCATGCGCCTGCCTCCGCGCGAACTCGTCAAATGGAGTGAGGCCGGGCTGGCGGCGGCGCGCCGGCTGCAATACCGTGACGACGAGAGTGTACATCTTGGAAATTTGGGCAACGCGCATGCGGAGCTGGGAGAATGGTCACAGGCAATCGGGTTCTACGAACAGAGCCTCAGCATCGCTCGCGAGTTAGGAGACCGGCGAGGCGAAGGCATAACGCTGGACAACCTGGGCCGGGCGTATCGTGCGACGGGTGAGTTGCGACGCGCTGTCGCGTTACACGAACAGCGCCTGAGGCTAGCCCGCGAGATAGGCGACCGTCGCGGCGAGGGCGTGGCGCTCGGTAATCTGGGGCTGGCACACGCGGACCTGGGCGAAGCACGCCGCGCGCTCGAATACTACGAACAAGACTTGGAGATCGCGCGCGAGCTTGGCGACCGGCTCAGCGAAGGTACGGCCTTGGGCAATATCGGCACCGCCTACGCGGCGCTCGGCGAGACGCAGCGCGCGCTCGGCTTTTACCAGCAGTACCTGAGCATCGCCCGAGAAATCGGCTATCGCCAGGGCGAAGGCGTCGCCCTCGGCAACATCGGCGCGGCCTACCTGGCATTGGGTGAAGTGCGCAAGGCCATAGAGTCTCACGAGCAGGCGTTAAGTGTCGCGCGTGAGCTTAACGATCGCGCGGGTGAAGGCTGCGCTCTCGGCAATCTTGGTAACGCGTACATGGCCCTGGGCGACCTGCCGAGGGCCGTCGGCCTGTACGGCCAGCACCTGAGTATCGCGCGCGAGGTCGGCGACCGAGAGGGCGAATGTTTCGCCTTGAGTAATCTGGGCGTGGCACACGCCACGTCTGGAGACTTACGTCCGGGCATAGAGTTTCACGAGCGTGCTCTCGCCGTCGCCCGTGAGTTCGGCTACCGTAGGGGCGAAGGGCTCGCCCTCTGGAACCTGGCGCAGACGTTTGCTAAGAGTGGTAATCTCACCCAAGCCATAGCCGACGCGGAAGCGGCGCTGGCAATCTACGAATTAATCGAGGAGCCGGGCGCGCCGGAAGTTCGGGGGCAGCTCGCGGCGTGGCATGGCATGAACAGGGAGGCGCAGTAATCGTCTGTGCCGAGCCTATCCGCGAGACAGTGGCACCTGCCCGGAAAAGTGGCACAGGTAGAAACATCAGGAATAACAAGGAAAGAAGTCACAACTCATGCCCGGCCTGAAAGATGCCCAGCGCAGGTATGCCGTACACTACTTCCATGTTCTCAACAGGCTGAGTGCGAGCTATGAACAAGGCCAGGATGTGCTCTCGACCGTCGAGGAATTCGACCGGGAATGGGCACAGATCAAAGCCGGGCAAGCGTGGGCCGCGGAATGTTGGCGGGGCGACGGTGTCGCGGCGGCCCTGTGTAATGGCTACGCGGGCGTCGGTATTGAGTTTCTCGATCTCCGTCAAAGTGTCGTCGAAGTTATTCGCTGGCTACAGACTGGCCTCGACGCCGCGCGTCTGCTGGGGCATCGTGAAGGCGAGAGTGTCCACCTATCGCATCTGGGGATCGCTCACTTGCACCTGGGGCAATACCAGCGAGCGATTGACCTTTTCCAAGCATCTCTTACCATCAGTGAGGAGCTAAACAATCGGGCTTCCGCCCTCACCGATTATGGCAATCTAGGGATAGCCCACTTGAATCTCGGCCATTATAAAGAGGCCATCGGCTACTACGAGACGGCGACCGCGCTCAGCCGCGAGCTCAACGACAAGAGGAGCGAAGGCATCTGGTCTGGCAACCTCGGCAACGCGCTGTCAGATTTGGGCCAGTACCGGCGCGCCATCGCGCATTACGAGCAAGCCATTTCGCTCAGCCGGGAGTGCGGGTACAAGCTGAATGAAGGCAATCACCTCGGCAACCTGGGCAACGCCTACCTGCAACTGGGAGATTATCAGAGCGCCGTCGCGTGTCATCAAGGTGCTCTGGAGATCGGACGCCAACTCGGCGACCTGCGGAATCAGAGCCAACACCTCGGTAATCTCGGCAACGACTACAGTGAGTTGGGGGACTATGACAGGGCGGGTAAGTGCTACCGGGAGGCGCTGGAACTCAGCCGGGAAATCCACGACAGGAATAACGAGGCCAAGCAACTCGGCAACATGGGCAACCTCAAGCTGCGCCTGAACGACACAGAGCAGGCGGTCGCGTATTACGAGCAGGCTCTGGCGATTACACGTGAGATAGGCTACAGGTATGGCGAGGCAAATCATTTGGGGAACCTGGGCAACGCTTATCACCGCGCACGGCAACATGAGCGCGCGCTCCACTATTATGAGCAAGCCCTGACCATCACCCGTGAACTAGGCGACCGGCGCAACGAGTGCACGTGGCTGGGAAATCTCGGCAACGTTCTGGCCGACCTTAATCGACACGAAGAGGCTATTCAACACTACGAACAGGCGCTGACCATCACCCGTGAGTTAGGTCTGGACAGGCTTGAATGCACCCAGTTGACGAATTTGGGCCTTACATACTCTAATCTAGAGCAGCATGAGTTAATGCGGGACTGTCTCACACGCGCCCGCGCCATTGCGGACAAACTTGGCCTGCACCAAGTGAAAGAGCAAATAGATAGTCTGATGTAAAACCGGGCGGATGCGGACGCCGCCTGATAGTGACCGCTTGGTAGTCATCTGCCGATGCGCTGACCGGTCGCTGAGTAAGAGGATAATCCTTTGCGCCCTTTGCGATGCACTTTGCGTCCTCTGCGTTTAAACACCCCTTTGTAGACACGCTCTTAGCCATATCCGAGGCAATAGGAGAGCGGAGAGAACAAGCGATTAACATTTGGAAACTCGCCCTTGCCACCGAGGTATGTGGTGACCGTTACTCGTCGATAGATCATGCAGAATTGGCGCTCAGCATTTTTAATGAAATTGGTGGCAGGCCAACTGATCTCATCAGGGAGAAAATTGAAGGATGGAAGGTAATCCGCGATCTACGAGACTATGTTAAGTGAAATGTGTTCATCTGATCTGAGTGAAGCCGTACTACAACGAAGCGCTTTTCGTTTTTCCGCTTCTTCTGTTCAACTGGGCGTAAAGTTGGCGTAGTGACGTGACAGGAATTGTTAAGATAAGCTATGCTTTGACGGCTGTGGGTTGTTTGAATTCCTAGCAATTCTTACTATGTCCTTGTAAAGCGGAGGGGCTGAAGCGGCCTCGAAAACCGGAGTGGGTTGACGCCCACCCTGGGGAGCGAATCCCACCCTCTCCGCCACAAGCAAAATGATGAATGCGGAATGCGGAATTAAAAACGGGAGTGCCTTCCCTTTTATTCCGCATTCCGCATTCATCATTCCGCATTTCTTACGGAGAGGTGCAGGAGTGGTTGAACTGGCAGCACTGGAAATGCTGTGTACGGGGAACCGTACCGTGGGTTCGAATCCCACCCTCTCCGCCAGTTAATTTTGGAATGCGGATTTCGGATTACGGATTGAAAGAGCCTGCTTTTTAATCCGCATTCCGAAATCCGTATTCCGCAATTCGGAGTGCGAACTATGATTCGAGCATTACTCCTTAATGGCATGTTAATCTGCGTGTTCGTCAGTTCGGGAATGCAGGGTTTTATTCAGGGCAACGAAGTCGCGGCGCAAAAACGTAAACCACAGAAGTTGGCTACCGTCTGCGGAAGTCCGAAGGCAGGGTGCGGGAGCGGTATGACCTTCCAGCCCTACGATCTACAGTTTCGCCTGCCTAAAAATGCTGTGATCTACGATACGGAGCCCTTCTACGCGGTCATCTTGAAGAGCGTGAGGGCTCCCAAGGATGACTGCAACGCGTTCGTCTCGGAAGAGGAGCGACTCAAAGCGCAGGCCTTGTTCCCGGAGAACAAGGTCTTCGCGTCAAGATGCTACGAGGCCGGTTCGGTTTATTACGCGCCCGTCAGCGAGAACCAGCACTTCATGGCCGTCTACGCGGGCAGGACGCGCGCCGAGGCCGGGCGAATCCTGACAGCCGTGAAAGCGACTGGGCAGTATCCGGGCGCGAACCTGCGCAGACTGCGCGCTGGCATCAACGGAACTTGAAATCGCTTTTGCCTTCGGAGCAGAAACACTATTGGATCAACGCGGATTGTGATCTGCGCTTTTGCTTGCCCGGTTGATTCGGGTTAAAGTAGTAACCTCGATGACAGCCCGAGGGGTCGGCCCTCGCAAACAGTTCTTGAGCTTTGACAATTTATCAGACTTCGGGCTCCGCACAGCGCTTGCCTTGTGAACCCCGCCAGGCCGGGAACGGAGCAACGGTAACAACGGCGGCGTGTGTTGCGGGTAAGTCCGGAGTCTGGCCACATCAAAAGCAGGGATGAGGGCGGAGGGATGAGGGATGAGTAAAAACTTCTTCTATTCATCCCTCATCCCTCATCCCTCATCCCTCTTTTTTATGTCGTATCAAGTCATCGCCCGCAAATGGCGTCCTCAGAGTTTCGATGAGGTCACAGGCCAGGAACCCATCACGCGCACTCTGCGCAACGCCATCGAGCACACGCGGCTTCATCACGCATACCTCTTTTCAGGGGCGCGCGGCGTAGGCAAGACGACCACCGCACGCCTGCTCGCGAAAGCTCTTAACTGTCATAAGTCTGATCGTCCGACTCCGACGCCCTGCGCCGTCAACGACCCGGAGGTATGCGCTTCATGCCGCGAGATTGCCGAAGGGCGCTCAATTGACGTGCTGGAGATTGACGCCGCGTCGAACACGGGCGTGGAGAATGTGCGCGAGGCGATCATCGGCAACGTCGCTGTTTCTCCGATGCGCGACCGTTACAGAGTTTTCATCATAGACGAGGTGCACATGCTGTCGGGCGCGGCCTTCAACGCGCTTTTGAAGACACTGGAAGAGCCGCCGCCGCGCGTCGTCTTCATCATGGCGACGACCGAGAAGCATAAACTCCCCGACACGATCCTCTCGCGCTGCCAGCAGTTTGAATTTCGCACGATTGCGACCGCCCGAATAGTCGAGCGCCTGCGGCTCATCGCGGACGCGGAAAAAATCTCCGTCACGGAAGATGCGCTGCGCGAGATAGCACGCGCGGGCGAAGGCTCTATGCGCGACGCGCAGTCTGCTTTCGACCAGGTGATCAGTTTCTCCGGCACGAAGATCAAGGTCGAGGATGTGGAGACGGCGCTGGGGCTTGCGAGCACGGAGATGCTGGCGCGCGTTGTCCGCGCCATAGCCGAACAGCAGCCGGTTGAGGCTCTCCTCGTCGTTGATGATCTGGTCATGCGCGGCCATGACCTGCGCAACTTCTGCCGTGACCTGCTCGCGCACCTGCGTAACCTGCTGGTGGCGAAGGTTGCAGGGGAGACGGCTGAGCTGCTCGACGCGGCAGCGCTGGGCGCGAAGGAGTTGGGACTTCAGGCTGCGGCCTTCACAGAATCAGACCTCGTGCGCTTCTTTCATTCCCTGACTGCGACCGAGAGTGACCTTCGGACGGCGGCGCACCCGCGTTACCAGTTGGAAGTTGGTCTCGTGAAATTGATGGAGATGCGACGGCTCGCGCCACTTAATCAGATCATCGAACGCCTCTCCGTGCTGGAAGATTCTCTGCGCACGGGGAAAGCTCCAGCCGGAGGGTGGACGCCCGCAGCGGGCGGCGGCACGACACCAGCCGCACCTGCGGGCGGGAAACGCGGGGCGGCTTCGGGTGCTTCCTCCACGCCGCGCGCAACTACTACTACTACGGCGAGCGCGGCGGCACGCGACATTACTGAGACTCCTGAGAATCCAAAGCAAGCAACTCCTCTCGAAGAGCCATTCCCACTTGCCGATGACGCAACGCCAGCGCCGCCACAACCAACACCCGTGCTTACGCTTGTGCCGCCTCCGGGCGCAGACAGAGATGAAGCGAGGGGAGCGACGCCACAGCGCTCGACTTTCAATGCCGTGCCGGAGAAGGAGGGCGTCGGCGGCGTGGTTGCGCCGGTTGCAGCCGCCGCTGTCGACTCGGTGATCGAAAGCATCAAGGCGGCGCTGGAGAAGCGTCGGCGTATGTTTCTCGTCATCGCGCTCGAAGGCGCACGCAAGGCGGATGTGGCGGGCGACGAGTTATACGTCGAGTTCGCGCCCGAAGCGCGTCACCTGCGCGACAATCTGGCGAAGCCTGAAAGCGTCAAGCAACTGCGCGAAGTGTGCCGCGAAGTGTTGGGGCGCGACATGGGCGTACGCATCAGTGTCAAGGATCAGACTGCTGCCGAGCCGGATGAACCCAGCTCGAAACAGGACGAGGCGCGCCGCGAGAAACAGCAACTGCGCGAGATGGCCGAACAACACCCGACCGTGCAGCAATTCCTACAGACATTTCGCGGCGAAATCATAGACGTGCGGCGAGGGGAAGAACAGTAGACAGTAGCCAGTAGACAGTAGACAGTAGAAAAGCGAAAACAGCTTTTATTTCTACTGTCTACTGTCTACTGGCTACTGTCTACTGAACAAACCGGCGCTTCCCTGCGTATAGCATCTCACGGAGGTATTTTGATGAAGATGCGTGATCCATTTGTGGCAGGCTTGCTCAGTTTTCTTATTCCCGGAGTTGGACAGATCTATAACGGTCGCATCCTGGTGGGCATCATCTGGCTGCTGGTGACAGGCATATCCTGGATCGGGTCGGCTGGCACGCTCGGCTGGATAGTTCACTTCATCTCCGCCTGGTGCGCCTACAGTTACGCGAAAGATAACCGCGTGCGCGCCTGACGCTTCGTACGCCTTTGCGCGTGCAGCGCGGCCTTAGAATATGCTTCCCTTGCGGGGGCGCTTCCAACAGCGAGGCGCTCCCGTTCCTTATTGTTCGGACGGGCGCGGAAATTCCCTCGCGCTTGCAATCAGACTCATCTAAAATAGCCGGGCACGGTTGACTATCATCGGATCACCTGACGCCGCAGGTTTTTGAAGCCGCTCGCAGCTCTCACCTGATATGGCTATTGCCGCTGGCACACTTTTAGGCCGCTACAAAATCCGCTCCCTCCTCGGTGCAGGCGGAATGGGCGAGGTCTACCTGGCGGAAGACACGCAGCTTGGGCGCACGGTAGCTTTGAAAGTTCTGCCAGCGGAGGTCGCTTCTGACCAGAAGCGTATGGGGCGCTTTCGACAGGAGGCGCGCGCCGCTTCGACGCTCAACCATCCGAACGTGGCGCACATTTACGAGATAGGCGAAGCCGAGGGCGTCCAGTTCATCGCGATGGAGTTTGTCGATGGCCTCACGCTCCGGCACGAGATGGCGCACCTCAGGACAAAGATGCACGAAGCTTTGGAGGTCGCGCTGCAAGTCACTTCCGCGCTCGTCGCAGCCCACGCCGCAGGGATCGTGCATCGCGACATCAAGCCTGAGAACATCATGGTGAGACCCGACGGCTACGTCAAAGTCCTGGACTTCGGGCTGGCTAAGCTGACCGAAGCGCGTGCGAATGATTCGGGGGCATCGACGCTCATTAATACCGATCCGGGCGTCATCATCGGCACCGTTCATTACATGTCGCCGGAGCAGGCGCGCGGGCGCGAGGTGGATGCGCGGGCAGACATCTTCAGCTTTGGGGTCGTGCTCTACGAGATGATCGCCGGTCGCCCGCCCTTCGAGGCTGAAACGAAGTCTGATGTCGTGGCCGCGATACTCAATGACGAGCCGCCGCCCATGGCGCGCTACTCAAGGGAAGTCCCGGAGACGCTCGAATGGATCGTCAACAAGGCGCTGCGTAAAGATCGAGAGGAGCGCTATCAAACGGCCAAGGAGTTATTGACAGACCTCCGCAGCCTGAAGCGCAAACTGGAGTTCGCCGCCGAACAGGAACGCTCGCTCCCGCCGATTGCTACGGCTCGCATGTCTGGCTCGATGCCCGGCCAGAGCGTGGACACACTGGTGGACGATCTTGTCGTAGAGCGGGAAGCTCGCACCGAAAAGTTAGAGGCCGCACGCTCGACCGCCACCAGCGTCGAGCATCCCGCGCGCTTGAGCAAAGATAGTAGAAGAGTTATCGCCCTCGCTCTGGCCGGACTCCTGTTTGCCGGAGCTGCCCTCTTCTTCGGCCTCAAATATCTCAGGCACGACAAGAGCCAGAGCCTTCGGGCACAGTCTTTCGGCAAGATGAAAGTGACGAGGCTCACGACCAATGGCAAGGCTAATGTGGCGGCTATCTCTCCCGATGGCAAGTACGTGGTTCACGTGATGGGCGCGTCGGGGCAACAAAGCCTTAAGCTCCGTCACATTGCCACCGGCAGCGACAAGGAGATCGTGCCGTCAAACGGGAACGATTTCACATGGATGACTTTCTCTCCTGATGGCGGCTACGTCTACTACACCAGGATTGAAGCGGGCTCGTACCCGCTCTTTCAAGTGCCAGTCCTGGGGGGCACGCCGAAGAAGCTGATCTCCGAAGATGTAGACACGCCCGTCACCTTCTCCCCGGACGGTAAGCGCTTAGCCTTCCTACGCGGCGCGCCGCCATACGGCGTAGTTTGGTTGATCGTAGCGAACGCTGACGGCACAGGAGAGCAGAAGCTTGTCACGCGCAAGCTTAGCGACTTTGTTGGCTCGATATATGCGCATCCGTCCTGGTCACCTGATGGTGAAACAATCGCCTTCGCTCATCTAAACCCTGATGCTGACGCAAGATACGCTAACGTCTTCACAGTAAGCGTCAAAGATGGAACGGAGAAACAGATCACTTCTCAGAAATGGTCTGGGATGAGAGCGGTCGCGTGGCTGGCCGACGGAAGCGGCCTCATCATCGTCGCCGCCGACGAAGAATCAGGCGCGGCACAACAGATCTGGCATGTCTCTTATCCGGGTGGTGAGGCGCGAAGAATCACCAACGACACCAACAATTATCGGAATATCAGCCTGACGGCGGACTCAACCGCCCTGGTCACAGTGCAGACCGAGCGCGCATCCAACGTCTGGGTCGCGTCAAGCGGCGAGGCAGCTCGCGCCCATCAACTGACCACTAACCGAAGCGATGGACTGATTGGTGTCGCCTGGACGCCTGACGGCAAGATTGTTTACACCTCGAACGAAGGTGGCCGCACGGACATCTGGATCATGAATGGGGATGGAACGGGTCAAAAACAGTTGACTTCGGACGCCTCCAACGTGAGCCCGTCCATCTCACCTGATGGTCGTTACATTGTTTTCAGCTCTGCACGCGAAAACCGCTCCAATATCTGGAGAATTGATATTGACGGCACACATCCAAAACGGCTGACCGACGGTAGTAGCGACACAAATCCAAGCTTCTCGCCCGACGGGCAATGGGTCTTTTACACCGCACTTGATGCTGATAAGCAGAGACTGCGGAAGGTTCCGGTTGATGGGGGCGACTCTGTGCCAGTGACCGACTACTATACTGCGGGCCCGCTTGTCTCGCCCGACGGGAAACTGATTTCCTGCGGTTATGTCGATGTAGATGAGAAGCCGCCCCGTTGGAGAATAGCTATCATCTCGTCCGCCGGAGGGCCGCCCATCAAGACCTTCGATATTTCAGCTTTTCTCTCAAGGTACCACTGGGCGACGGACGGGCGCGCTCTGCTCTACACGGACACGCGCGACGGCGTCACCAATATCTGGAGCCAGCACATAGACGGCGGCGCGCCCAAACAGATCACGGACTTCAAATCCGACCAGATTTTCCGGTTCGACCGGTCGCGCGACGGCAAACAATTTGTCTTCGCGCGCGGCAACGTCACAAGCGACGTTGTCATGATCACCGATCTCAGGTAGCCGGTAAAAAGAGTAGCAGAGGCAATGGGAAAGGAAGATGTCAACGCCAAGGGCGCAAAGGAGGAAGACGCTGGAGGCACGCGAAAGAACTTGAAATCTCTCTGCGCCCTTTGCGAACAGCCTTTGCGTCCTCCAGCGTTTAATTCGCCACTTTTGATACACACTCCTTAGAACTTGATTCCTCGCAGGAGATACATATTTATGACAGAAGCGAACATTGGCATGGCGGGCGTCGGCGTGATGGGCTCGAACCTGGCACTCAACATGGAGCGCAACGGCTTCGTGGTGGCCGTCTGGGATCGCGATCCAGCGCTCCTTGAAAAGCTCGCCTCCGGCGAGGCAAAGGGTAAGCGCATCTCTGTTGCTCGAACGCCGGAAGAGTTCGTGCGCTCAATCCTTCGCCCGCGCAAGATCATGTTGATGGTCAAGGCAGGGCCGCCCGTTGACTGGACTATAGACCAGTTCAAGCC
This sequence comes from Pyrinomonadaceae bacterium, assembly GCA_036386415.1. Classification (GTDB taxonomy): domain Bacteria; phylum Acidobacteriota; class Blastocatellia; order Pyrinomonadales; family Pyrinomonadaceae; genus DASVVT01. Next base: position 87,336 of record DASVVT010000048.1, on the reverse strand, counting down.
CTTCCTCGAACAGGGAGACATCGTGATCGACGGCGGCAACTCCTGGTACGAAGATACACGTCGGCGCGAGGCCGCGCTTAGTGAGGCCGGGCTGCACTTCATAGGGTCGGGTGTATCGGGCGGCGAAGAGGGTGCGCTCTGGGGACCCAGCCTGATGCCGGGCGGCGCGCGCTCCGCTTACGAAGAGATACGACCCATCTGGGAGGCCATCGCCGCCAAAACAGAGGACGGCGCGTGCACGACCTATGTCGGCCCCGAAGGCGCAGGCCATTTCGTCAAGATGGTGCACAACGGCATCGAGTACGGCGACATGCAACTGATCGCCGAGGCTTACGACATCCTACGCAGCGTGCTCGGCATGGAAGCCACGGAGTTGGCAGATACTTTCGCAGAGTGGAACGAGGGGCTGCTCGACTCCTACCTCATTCAGATCACGTCGAAGATTTTCCGTTTCAAAGACGAAGAGACGGGCAAGCCGCTCGTCGATCTGATTCTGGACAAGGCTGGACAGAAGGGGACGGGCAAGTGGACGGCGCAGGTCGCGCTCGATCTAGGCGTGCCTATTCCGACGATCAACTCGGCCATCGACGCGCGCTTCATCTCAAGCCTCAAGGAGGAGCGCACGGCGGCGAGCCGTCTCATCCGAGGGCCGAAAGATATATTGATAGGTGATGACCGCGCCTTCATGATCGCGGCGGTACACGATGCGCTCTATGCGTCGAAGATTTGCTCATACGCGCAGGGTTTCAACCTGATACGCGCCGGTTCGGAAGAGTTCAAGTGGAATGTTGACTTAAGCGAGATGGCGCGCATCTGGAAGGGCGGCTGCATCATCCGCGCGCGGTTTCTGGATCGCATCAAGGCTGCATACCAGCGTGACCCGCGCCTCGTCAATCTCCTGCTCAACGAAGACTTCCGGCAATGGATGGACGAGGGTCAGGCCAACTGGCGCGCGGCCATTGGTGTCGCGCAGAAGTACGGCGTCCCCGTTCTGGCGATGTCATCGAGCCTCGCCTATTTCGACAGCTATCGCAAGGCCAACCTGCCGCAGAACCTCACGCAGGCGCAGCGCGACTACTTCGGCGCGCACACCTACGAGCGCATAGACAAACCCGAGCTGGGGGCGATTCATACCGATTGGGAAGAGGGTCAGGCTTGAGCAGTACAGACCGAGGTCATGAGAAGCTGATTGACGGGCTGGCGACTTGTTCTAAGTATAGTTAGGAAAATTCGGGGATGTTTTCGCTCTTGCGGCTCTGCCGCCGGAACGAAAACATCCCCGAATTTTCCAATACTTGCCTGGCCGATAAATAGGATGGCCGCTAAATTGTTGAGTTTTGATACAACCTGAACGCTCATCTTGCTCATCTATCAGTATCAACGTCGATCATGCGCTCAGGCTCCGCGCCTCGGCTCGTGCACGCCCTCGGAAAATTTCAACCCTCATCTGGAGATGCTACTTGTGAAACGCTTTAACTTAATCCTCGCCGCGCTCATCTGTCTGCTGCTGGTCGCGCCCCTCTCGTCCGTCTCAGCGAAGGATAACTGGACGAGCGTACGCTCGAAGAACTTCTATCTGGTCGGCAACGCCAACGAGAAGGATATACGCAAGGTAGCGACCCGTCTCGAACAGTTTCGTGAAGTTCTGGCGCGCCTGCTCAAGGTCAAGTTCGATTCCCACATCCCGATCAACGTCATCGTCTTCAAGAGCCATGATGCTTACAAGCCGTTCGCGCCGAAGGGCACATCCGGCTACTTCCAGCCCGGCGAGGACGTGAACTACATCGCGCTCGATGCGGAATTTCAGGGCGAATATCCTTTCGACACGATCTTTCATGAATACGTTCATTTCATGATCAATAACAACCTGCTGAACGTGCCCGTCTGGTTCAACGAAGGGCTGGCCGAGTTCTACAGCACGTTCGACGTGGCGAAGGACGAGCAGCAGGTGACCATCGGCGCGCCGATCAGCAGCCATGTTTACTACCTGCGCCAGGAGAAACTGATTCCCCTCCAGACGCTCTTTGCCGTCGATCACAAGTCTCCGCTCTACAACGAATCGGAGAAGCGCGGCGTCTTTTATGCGGAATCATGGGCGCTCGTTCATTACCTGATTCATGGCGATGATGGCAAACACTTTCCGCAACTGGGAGCTTTCCTGCAAAAGGTTCGTGGAGGCGCGACGATTGAGACGGCCTTCCAGGAGGCTTTCCAGATGGACTTTAAGACGCTCGAAAAAGCTTTGAAGTCATACGTCGGGCGTAATACCTACCCGGCACGCGTCATCAAGTTCACCAACAAGGTTGAGATCGACAGCCAGTTGCAGAGCGCGCCCCTGACAGAGGCCGAAGGGCAGTTCTACATGGGCGACCTGCTGCTCCATCGTCGCCAGTTAGAGCAGGCCGAGAAATATCTTCAGCAGGCCGTGGCGCTCAATCCCGACCTCGCCATCGCCCACGCCTCGCTCGGCGTGATGCGCATGCACCAGAAACGCTTTCCAGAGGCGAAACAGCATTTGCAGCGCGCCATCGCCGGAGACACGAAAAACTATCTCGTCCATTTCTACTACGCCTATGTGCTGAGCCGCGAAGGGATGGACGAGCGCGGCATGGTGCGAAGCTACAGCCCGGAGACGGTCAAGCTCATGCGCGAGGAGTTGAAGAAATCAATCGCGCTCGCACCTGAGTACGCCGAAAGTTATCACCTGCTCGCTTTCATCAACCTGATAACGAACGAACAGTTGGACGAGTCAATCATCCTGCTCAAGCGCGCGATGTCGCTTTCGCCCGGTGAAAAGAGGTTCGACTACGTGCTGGCGCAAATCTATATACGCAAGCAGGACTTCAAGGCCGCACGTCAACTGTTGGAGCCCATCGCACGCAATAACGCCCGACCGGGACTGCAAGCCTCCGCGCAGTCCATGCTCAACCAGGTGATCGCCTTCGAGGAGCAACTAGCCAAATATAATGCCCGCCGGGAAGAATCCGGGAGTGCCGTAGGCGGCGGTGTCGAGAGCCCCGCGCTGCGTACCAGAGAGACCCCGGGCGCGACGGGCAATACCAGGACGACTGTGACCATGACGGGCGAGGGTGATCGACACACGCTCCTTCGGGAAGCGATGAGAGCGCTCCAGGATGGCGAGCAGCGTGTGCGCGGCCTCCTCTTGCGCGTCGATTGCTCTGCCAGGGGAGTAACCTTCATCGTTAAAGCCGGCGAGCGGATGCTCAAGCTCCATTCAAAGGTGCTGGATGGTGTGCAGTTTACATCCTGGACGCCTGAGGTCAGCGGAGATATGACCTGCGGCGCGCGCAATCCCGCCAACGACGTCGTCGTCATCTTCCACGCCCCGAAGGATGCGCGCACAGGAAATGACGGCGAGTTGGTCGCCCTCGATTTCGTGCCGAAAGATTTCGTCTTGAACCAGTAAGAATTAGTCAGTTGTCAGTTGTTTGTGTAGGACATGTAGATTTCTAAAGCTCAATCGTTGACCACTGACCACTGACCACGGACAACTGACAAATCTTTATTATGCTTCTCAGTGAGCGTTCACTTTTCTTTGGAGTTTGTCCCCTGACCGTTTCAAACGCCGCTGACCGTAGATATACTTGATGAAACGCCTTGCGCTGACGCTCGCGAGCCTGCTATGTCTCCTGCTCGTCGCTCAGGATCATCCGGCGATGACGAAGGACGCGTGGACGAGCGTGCGCACACGTAATTTTCTGGTCGTCGGCAACGCCAGCGAGATGGAGATGCGCGAAGTGGCGACCCGTCTCGAACAGTTCCGCCTCAGCCTGGCGCGTCTCTTCATCGTCAACAACTTCGCTTCGCCGCTGGCAACCACCGTCATCCTCTTTAAAAACGATAGCTCATACGAGCCCTTCAAGCCGCTCTACAGGGGACGCCCCGCCGAGGTCGCAGGCTTTTTCCAGCCCGGACGAGATACGAACTACATCACGCTGAGCGCTGAACGTCTCGGCGAGACCCCTTACCGCACGATCTTTCACGAGTACGTGCACCTGATGATCGACAGCAACCTGCGCGGCGTGCCCGCCTGGTTCAACGAAGGGGTGGCCGAATACTACAGCGCTTTTGAGGTCACGGACGGTGGTCGCCGCGCGACGCTCGGCAGGACTATCGAAAGTCACGTTCAGCTCATCAGGCGAAGCCCTTCGCTCCTGCCGCTTCGTACACTGCTGGCGGTCGATCATAGCTCCCCTTACTACAACGAGAGCGACAAGCAGGGCATGTTCTACGCCGAATCCTGGGCGCTGGTTCACTACCTGATTCAAGCCAATGAGGGTATGCGACTGCCTGAGCTGATGCGCTACGTCAATCTGCTCGGCGCGGGCACGCCCTTCGAGGATGCCTTTCGACAGGCTTTTCACACAGACGTTGAAAGCATGCAGAGAGAGCTTGAAGCTTACGTCCGGCGCTTCAATGCCCCGCTCAAGGTCGTCCCATTCGACAAAGGACTGGAGTTCGATAAAGAGGTCGGAAGCGCGCCGCTCACAGACGCGCAGGCGCAGTATTACCTCGGCGATCTGCTGCGGCATATGGACAGGTTCGAGGAGGCGGAGGCGCGTCTCAGGCAAGCCCTCGCGCTCGACCCAGACCTCGGGCTGGCCGAAGCCTCGCTCGGTATGCTGCGCGTCGAGCAGGGCAGATTCCGTGAGGCGCGTGCGGCTCTTGAGCGTGCCGTGGCCTTAGACCCGCAGAACTATCTCGTCCACTACTATTATGCCTTCGCGCTCAGCCGTGAAGGGATGGATGAGGAGCATTCCATCTCGGGCTACGCGCCGGAGGCTGCCCGTCGGATGCAGATAGAGCTACGCAAAGCGATAGAGCTTGCGCCCGGCTTCCCCGAATCCTACCACCTGCTCGCCTTCGTGCAGTTAGCATTGAACGAGCGACTGGACGAGGCTGTCGCGCTCGCACAGCGCGCACTCGCGCTTTCGCCAGGACGTTACGAGTTCCTCAACGTGCTCGCGCAAATCTACCTGCGCCAGGAAGATTACAAGTCCGCGCGTCTGACGCTCGAACCCGTCATACACACGAGCGCCGACCGCCAGATACGCGAACAGGCACAGGCGATGCTCAAACTCGTCGTCACACTTGAAGAGAGTGCGCGGCGTAAGCCTGCGGTCGAGCATCAACTGAAGAACACAGAGACCGCTTCAGCAAACGAGGCCGAGTCGGATTTGACCGTTCGACCGATTCGATCAGTGCTGCGCAAGCGCTTTGAGGGCGAGCGCGTGCGCGGTCTGCTCACCAACGTTGAATGCACGGAGACGGGCGTGCTGCTCTCTGTGACGGTCGGCGAGCGAACGCTCAAGCTGCACAACAACTCGCTTCGCCGCATCATCTTTCTCACCTACGTGCCGGAGATCAAAGGCCACCTCACCTGCGGCCCGCGCACCCCTGCCAACCCGGCGATCATCACGTACCGCCCATTGCATAATGCGTACGCAGGCTTCGACGGCGAGGCCGTCGCCATAGAGTTCATCCCTGACGAAGAGTTTGATCTGGAACAGTAAAAAGGCTGTCCGTGGTCAGTGGTCAGTGGTCAGTTGCTTCGCTACCCGTACTTGAATCTTAAAGACTCAAGGGTCGCTAGACAAAACAACGGACAACGGACAACTGACCACCGACAGCTTTTTTACTTGATGGGCGACATCTCTGTGAGATGATGTATGATTCCGGGCAGCACCTGGAGGGTGCGTTCGATCTCGTCCTCAGTGTTGTAGCGTCCGAGCGAGAACCGTATGGAGCCCTGCGCCGCCGTGTAGGGCACGTTCATCGCGCGCAGCACAGGTGAGGCTTCGTGCGTCTCGGAATTGCAGGCCGAGCCCGTCGAGACGCAGATTTGAGCCGCGTCCAGATGCGCGAGGATGCTCTCGCCTTCGACGCCCGCAAAAGAGATGTTCGACGTGTTCGGCAGGCGCATCTCACGCTCGCGCGTGCCGTTCAAGCGGGTATTGGGAATCGTGCTTAAGATCGCATCCTCAAGCTTGTCTCGCAGGCGACGTATCTCGGTGTGCCCTTCAAAATCTCTCATTAGCTCGCAGGCGCGTCCCATGGCGACGATATAGGGCACGGCCTCTGTCCCTGCGCGCCGCCCGCCCTCCTGACCGCCGCCAATGATGAAGGGCGCAAGGTTTAATCCCTGTCGCACGTAGAGCGCGCCGACGCCTTTCGGCGCATGAAATTTGTGCCCGGAGATACTGAACAGATCGACCGGGAGACTGTGCAGCCTGATCGGAATCTTGCCGACCGCCTGCACGCCGTCCACGTGAAAGAGTGCGGCGCTCGCTTCGCGGACGACGCGCCCGATCTCTTCAATGGGAAAGAGCACGCCCGTCTCGTTGTTCGCCAGCATCACGGAAACCAGCGCCGTGTCTTCGCGAAGCGCCGCGCGCAGGTCTTCCAGGTCGAGACGACCTTCCTCATCGACTTCGAGCCACGTCACCTCGTAGCCGCTCTTCTGCAATCGCTCGCACAGATTCCTCACGGCCTCGTGCTCGACACGCGTTGTGATGATGTGACGCTTGCCCGCTTGCTGCTCAAGCGCGCCCCGGATCGCCCAGTTGTCTGATTCAGAGCCGCAGGAGGTGAACACAATCTCGCTCGAAGCCGTCGCGCCCAAACTTTCGGCGACCCGCTCGCGCGCGGCTTCGACCACGGCACGCATCTGCCTGCCGAACGTATGCGCCGACGAAGGGTTACCGTAAAGCTCCGTCAGGTATGGCCGCATCGCCTCAAAAACTTCCGGCGCAATGCGCGTCGTCGCGTTGTTATCTAAATAGATCATTCGTTCCGGCACAGTATTATTGCTACCTTCCTTGAGCTACGACTAAAAAAGGAAAGACTAAACGCTCTCAGGCGCTGAAGTGGATCGCAAAGGGCGCTCTATGAGTGAGTAGAATCTTTCGCGTCTTTCAACTTTGCGCGCCTCCAGAGCGTTTAAGTCTTTTCCAGGCGCACTATTCGGCTCCTCCAGAAGTCTTCCAGTATATCCTCTATGAGAGGCTGGCATGAGCCGCAGCCTCCGCCAGCGTTGCACGCCCACGTAACCTGTTCGACTGTGTGGAGCGAGCGCGTGTCAATCACGCGCTCGATGGTCTTCTCCGAGACGCCGAAGCAGGTGCAGATGAGCGCTTCTTCGCCGATCCACTCTTCCAGCGTCGTCCGGCGATAATGCACGGCGGCCTCGTGTAGAGCCTCGCAACAGAGCGCGACGCAGTGCAGTTTGTCCGCCGGAACTGCGCAGAGCTTTTCTGCCAGCTCACTCCCTTTGAGGTGTGCAGCCTCGCCGAGCATCATCCCTTCAACCATCTCTGTCAGCAGGGAAGCAGAGGCGATCAGAAAGCCGCAGCCCACGGCCTTAAACTTCGCCTCTGTGATCCTGTGAGACGCCGCGTCTATCTTCAGAGACAGGCGCACCACGGCGCCGCAGACGAGCGACCCGGTATCGCCGTACGCATCCTCGCCCGACACCTCGCCCACGTTGCGCGGGTTGGCGAAATGATCGTTGATGATGTTTGGGTAATAAGACATGGCTAAGGATTAGTAACTCATGTTACACGAGGGTCTGCATTTCAGTCACGGAGTGACGGCATATCAGTAGCCCACGGCGCTGGGCTGTGGGTTTAAGAGCGAGATGTATAGGCAAGCCCTCAAAGAGGACGACATAAACTCCATATTCCATCTACGGCACGGTGAATGTATGTCGCTACTGCGTAGCTTAATAGGTGTTTGATGACTTTATTCCCACTCCTCTAGTCGTGGGCTACTAAACTGCTCGCGCCTCCGGCGCTCTTATTTATCAAAACATGGTTCATCAAATCGCCATCCAGGCAGAATACCGCCTTATTTGCAGGACATTAAAACAACCATCCGGTTGACAAATGCACCTCGTCAACCTATCATTATTTTCGTGTCGGCTGTCATGACAAACGGGCTCCGGGGCGCTTCGCGCGAGGGGATTATCAGTCTCCTGCGCACGCGGGGCAGAGTCCATGCGGAGGAACTGGCTTCCTCACTTGGCGTCTCGAAGCAGTGTGTGCGCAAGCATCTGGATGTGCTTGAGCGCGACGGTTACGTCGAGCACAATCGAGAGCGCGGGGATCGTGGACGCCCGGCGCACGTCTATCGTCTGACGGCTAAGGCCGATCAACTGTTCCCGAAGCGTTACGATCTTTTCGCCAGAGCCGTCCTGCAACAGGTCGGCGCGGTGTGGGGCGAGCGCGGGCTGAACACGGTCTTCTGCGGGTGTGCCAAAGAGATGATCGAGCGTTTGCGCCCACGGCTTGAAAATTTAGGCTTTGACGCGCGTGTGTGTCGTCTGGCAGAGTTGCTGGACGAGGAGGGTTACGAGGCGGAAGTCGAGAAGCTCTCTGACGACTCCTACCTGCTGACAGAATGGAATTGTCCGATGACGGACGTAGCGCGCGATTATCGTCAGTTGTGCGAAAGGGAGCTTGAGGTTTACAGAGAACTGCTGGGCACGGAAGTGTTTCGCGAATCACGTATTGTCGGCGGCGCATCGCGCTGCGTCTATCGCGTGCTCAGGCCGAAAAAGCAGGGACAAGATTAGTTCACAGTTTTTAGTTTTCAGATAAAAGCCCTTTCCTGAAACTGAAAACTGCATTGCTGAACATATATGGCTCAATTAACAGAACAGAGCGTGCTGGAGGCTTTGCGGCAGATCGAGGACCCTGATCTGCACAAGGATATTGTCTCCTTAGGCTTCATCAAGGATTTGAAGATCGAGGGGGGCGAGGTATCTTTTCGCATTGTCCTGACGACACCGGCATGTCCGGTCAAAGATCAGATGGAGGGCGCGGCGCGAGAGCTTGTCGGCGCGTTACCGGGGGTCGAATCGGTCAACGTCAAGATGGATGCGGAAGTCCCTAAGGGGCGGGGTATCGGTGACAAGGTCGTCGTCGAGGGTGTGCGTAACATCATCGCCGTGTCTTCGGGCAAGGGCGGCGTCGGAAAGTCAACCGTGGCGGTCAACATCGCCGTCTCGCTCGCCCTGGACGGCGCGCGCGTCGGCTTGATGGACATGGACGTCTACGGCCCGAACGTGCCTTTGATGCTCGGAGCGAGCGAGGCGCGCCCCGAAGTGGAGCAGAACAAGCTGCTGCCGATTGAAGCTTACGGCGTACGCTTGATGTCGATGGCGCTTCTTCAACCGGGTGACAAGCCCTTGATCGTGCGCGGGCCGATCCTGCACGGCTTGGTCAAACAGTTTCTATCGGATGTGAAGTGGGGCGAGCTTGATTATCTGATCGTGGACATGCCGCCGGGCACGGGCGATGTGCAGTTGAGTTTGGCGCAGCTTGTCCCCGTGCAGGGCGCTGTGCTCGTGACGACGCCGCAGGAAGTGGCCGTCATGGACGTGCGGCGTGCTTTGCGCATGTTCGAGACGGTGGCCGTGCCTGTGCTCGGCGTGGTCGAGAACATGAGCTATTTCGTCGCGCCCGATACAGGCATCCGATATGATATTTTCGGTGAAGGCGGCGGCGAGAAGCTGGCCGCACAGTATGGAGTCCCTTTTCTGGGCGCGATTCCGCTGGGTCTGGAGGTGCGCGCCGGGGGAGATAGCGGCGTGCCCGTCGTCGTCAGCCATCCCGATTCGACGCAGGCGCAAGCTTTCCGGCATGTGGCCGAGGAAATAGCGCGGCAAGTCTCGATTGAGGCGATGAAACCTGAGCTTGTCATTTTAGGCAAGGCTCGATAATAAAGTGGTCAGTTGTCCGTTGTCAGTTGTTTTGTTTGATTATCCTGGGTGATATATCTTCAGGAGATAACTGGCGCTGGCACAAACAACGGACCACTGACCACTGACCACGGACTAATAACAAATTTTTAAGGAGAGAATTAAATGTCTGCAACAACTGCTCCGACAATGACGATGGAACTGACGGAAATGGCCGCCGGTGAAGTCAAGAAATTTATGGCGAGCGAAGAGGGGCTGCCGGAGACGGCTGGCCTGAGAGTGCGGGTTGTGCCGGGCGGCTGCTCCGGCTTTCAGTACAGCCTGAACATCGAAGAGGATTCGCGTCAGGGCGATTACATACTCGACCAGAATGGCGTGCGGCTCTTCGTAGACATGTTCAGCGCGCAGTATCTGAACGGCGTGAGGATCGACTACGTGACCGGCGTGATGGGTTCTGGCTTTACGTTCACAAACCCGAACGCGACGGGCGGCTGCGGCTGCGGCTCCTCGTTCACGGCCTAAATTTACCAACTGAAATCTCTGCAAGGCGCGACGGCGTGAAGGCTATCCAGTCCGCATCTCTCTTCAAAGGGTGAAGAGACGGCTGGCCGGGCTTCGCGCTACGCGCCATCTTTTTTGATATAAACTGCAACTCTCAAGAGCGCTCACCGAAGAAGAGTAACCCTTCATATGCTGAAGCTTGTTCAGGCTCAATCCGAAGAGCAGATCGGTCAGGCACGGGAGCTGTTCCTGGAGTACGCCGCCGCCACAGGCATAGACCTCTGCTTTCAGAATTTCGACGCGGAACTGGCCGCGCTCCCCGGAGACTACGCCCCGCCTGATGGCCGCCTCTTTTTAGCCGTGGATGGGACACAGGCCGCAGGTTGCGTGGCCTTGAGAAAGATCGACGAAGAAACCTGCGAGATGAAGAGGTTGTACGTCCGCCCTGCGTCGCGAGGCACGGGGGCAGGCAAGAGCCTAGCACTCAAGATCATCGAAGAGGCGCGCTCGCTCGGCTACGCGCGCATGCGCCTCGATACCCTCCCGTCGATGCACCGGGCGATCACACTCTATCGCGCACTCGGCTTTCAGCCGATAGAGCCTTACCGTTATAACCCGGAAGAAGGCGCGCTCTTCATGGAGCTGGCTTTGAGGTGAGACCGGATACTCGCGCGCGCATCACGAAAAGTCTCGCCGCACGCGGCAAGACTTGCCAGGCGCGCTTCAGTTATGCCAAAGTCGCACCCGCCGTAAAATTCCATCTACATTATCAGGAGCGCAAAGTATGCCAAGGATCAAGGCCGAGGCGGCTAATGGTACGACCGAGTTTGAAGCAGGCGAGGGACGCAAGCTCGTGCTGGCGCTTGAGGACAGTGGGATAGACATCCTGCACCGCTGCGGCGGCAACGCCAAATGCACCACCTGCCGCGTTGAAGTGCTCGCGGGCGACCCGGGTGAAAGGGGGGAGGCCGAGCGCAATCGTCTTGCCGTAGAGACAGGGCTTGCCGAAAATGTTCGCCTCTCCTGCCAGGTGCACGTCCAGGACGACATGCACGTGCGCGTCATCAACCAGTCGAGCGTGCGCGGGATTCCCGCAGGGCCAAGACCAGTGGAATAGATGTCAGATGTCAGATGCCGGATGTCAGTAATTGGCGTTCTAACATCTAGCATCTGACATCTAACATCCGTCTTTTTATTGCGTAGCATCTCTCTGTGGTGTAATCTTCGTGCCGTTTAGTAGCAATTGAGCAATAAGAGAAGAGACGGCCAGGCACACGGCCTCAAGGCTTTTGCATCCTTGAAGGCTTCGGCGCGAGCTGTCCTGGCCGCGACCTACATCTCGCGGGCGTTCCCACGAATCCACATCTTTAAGAGGGCGAGGGACGCGCCCCAACAGCTTCGTAGAACAAAAGTTTCGGAGGACGTATGCTCATCGAGTTCAATACTCATCTCCCTGTTAGCTTAGGGTTCTTACAGGAGATCGTGCACGGCCCGACCAGCGGCGCTGACGTGGCGCGTGCCCTGTTGCGCTGGACACACTTTGTCGCAGGCATCACATGGATCGGTCTGCTCTATTTCTTCAATCTCATCAACGTTCCACTTCAGAAAACGCTCGATGCGGACACGAAAAAGAAGGTCAACCCGGAGCTGCTGTCGCGCACGCTCTGGTATTTCCGCTGGGGCGCGGTTGTGACGGTGCTCGCCGGATTGACCTACTACGCGATGTACATCCTTTCGACAGAAGCCAGGGGCGCGGGACTGGAACCCTGGACCTACCTGGGAATCTGGCTCGTCATCGTGCTGGTCGGCTACGCGATTCTGTATGGGCTGTATCAAGTGCCTGCGCTGACGAAGGATGGGCGTGTGCTCGCCGTCGTCGTGGCGATTCTGGCCTTGTTGATGGCCGGGGCGATTGTTTACGTGCTCGGCAACGCGGGCGGTGCAGATGGTAAGTACCTGGGCAACAAGTCGCTCTCGATAGGGGTCGGCGGCGGGCTCGGCATCTGGATGCTGCTCAACGTGTGGGGCATCATCTGGCGCGTGCAGAAGCGCGCCATCGCGGCGATGACGGAAGGAACGCCAGCGCCCGCGCCGGAGGATGTGCGCAAGGCTTTCCTGGCCTCGCGCACCAACGCCTGGCTCTCACTGCCGATGCTCTTCCTGATGGGCACATCGCACGGCGACTGGATACTGTTCGGCAAGTAAACCGGGTTGTAGAAGAGCACCGGCGAGATAAGGAAGAGAGCAGCGCGGAAGCATCACTTCGATACACGAGGCGATGCTTCCGCGCTGCTCTCTTCGTTTGCAACATTAAAGCTTCAGCCTTTCAATGTATTCGCGATACTTAAGCGCAATAGTGAATGGAAGCATAGCTCGGTTTCTATAGCAGGCCGCGATTTTCCGCATGATTAAAGATTAGCCATCGCAGGCACACAGAAGAGGGAATGAAAGTTATTTGGTGTGTTCCTCCCCTGCGTTGAGAATTTCGTTAGGAGGTAAGAGATGAGTGTCGCTACATATCAGGCCAAGCAGTTCAATCTGAGTGGTCTCAAAGGCATCTCCGATCAAACGCTGGAGATGCACTTCAAGTTATACGAGGGGTACGTCAAGGAGACGAACAAGCTGACGGAGAAGATTTCGGAGTTCCTGGCTGACGGCAAAGTCGATCAGGAAGAGATGCCCGCCTATTCGGAGCTGACACGGCGGCTGGGCTTCGAATACAACGGCATGGTGCTGCACGAATACTATTTCGACAACATGAAGCGGGACGGCGCGGGCGATCCCGACCGCAGCTCAAATTTCATCAGAGCCGCAGAGCAGAGCTTCGGCAGCTATGACATCTGGAAAGCCGATTTCACGGGCGTCGGGAAGATGCGCGGCGTCGGTTGGGCCATCTGTTACCAGAACCCTGCCAACGGTCGTCTCTCGAACCACTGGATCACGCTGCACGAGACGGGCAACGTCTCAGGCTTCCTGCCCGTGCTCGTGATGGATGTCTGGGAGCACGCCTTCCTGCTCGATTACAAACCGGCGGAGCGTCCGAAATACATCGAAGCATTCTTCTCCAACATCAACTGGGATGTCTGCGAACAGCGTCTCAAGACCACAGACGCGGCGCGTCCGACAACAGCCTGAAGAAGTAGTCAATAGCCAGTAGTCAGTAGTCAGTAGAAAGGCGGTTGACGTTTTACTACTGACTACTGTTTACTGTCTACTGACTACTGCTTTTCTAAAAATTTTGGAGGAAATATGAGACGTATCTCTCTGCCTTTTGCTGCCATTGCGCTCTGTGCCGTGCTTGGAGGCTGCACGACCACTGATAACGCGAACCAGAACGCGACGGCGACGACCAACGTTTCGCCGCCCGTGGCCTCGTCTTCGCCTGCGACGCAGAATCTCGGAGTGGCCGAGCGCCCGCAGAAGATCAAGGATCAGATGGCACAACGCGGCGAGCAGGATCAGGCCACACCCGTGCTCAGCTTCGTCGAGCCGCGCGCGGGCGCGACCATCACGGGTTCGACCGTCAACGTCAAACTGGCACTGAGCGGCGACCTCAAAGGCTACAAGCCCGCTAAAGACCCAGCTACGGGGATGGGCAATCACATTCATGTGATCCTCGACAATCAACCCTACGAGGCTTATTACGACCTGAGCCAGCCCTTCGAATTGCGCAACGTCACCGAAGGCAAACACACCCTGCGCGTCTTCGCTTCGCGCCCCTGGCACGAGAGCTATAAGAACGACGGCTCGTTCCAGATGGTCACATTCAACGTCAAAGGCGGGGGCGATGCTTCAAAGCCTACGACCACCAACACCGGTCAGGTGATGTCGAACAACAACGCCGCGAAGTCTGGCAACGCCAACGCGACGGCGAACGCGAACGCGAGCCCGCAGCCTACGCGCGAGGGTAAGGACGTGGCCGCCAGCCAGGCGTTCGACGCTGATGCGAAGAAGCCGCTGCTGACCTACAGCCGCCCGAAGGGCGAGTACAAGGGCGCTGACGCAGATGCGATCATGATCGACTTCTGGCTGACGAGCGCCAAATTGCAGGGAGACGGCGGCGAGTATCGCGTGCGCTACTCTGTCGACGGCGGTGAAGAGAAGTTCATAGACAAGTGGGAGCCGATCTGGCTCACAGGCTGGGCCGCAGGCAAGCACAACATCAAGCTCGAACTCGTGGGCAAAGACGGCAACCCCGTAGAAAATGGCGGCTATAACACGACGACGCGCGAGATTACTGTCACAAGGTAAAGGAAAATGATGAATGCGGAATGATGAATGAAAAGAAAAACTCGAAGGCTTTAACTTTGATTTTTAATTCATCATTCATCATTCCGCATTCATCATTTCATTCTTACTATTGCGCTTGGTCGCCACCACACCGTGATACTTTTCGCAAAGCTCTGCGTAGGCTGATGAGAGTATCTGGACGCTTTGCTGTAGATCGAGGTGTTCGCGACAGTATCTTGCTCCAAGCTCTCCTAACTCCCGCCCGCCATCCGGTAGTCTGAGGATACGAGCCGCCGCTTCGGCGAGCGCCGCAGAGTCTCTGTTGGCGACCAGATGCCCGTGCCCGACTTTGCTTATCAAGTCCGGCATCTCGCTCCCCGTATCGAATCCAACGACCGCCAGCCCCATCGCCATAGACTGGTAGAAGGAGAGGTTTTCAGGCTCGAGCACAGTCGTCCGTAGATAGATGTCTGCGGCGGCCAGGTAAGGAAACGGGTTCTTTTGAAAACCGAGGAGGTGGACGTGATCGCTCACCTTGAGCTCACGCGCGCGCGCCTCAAGCCCTGCGCGTTCTTCTCCCTCGCCGAGAACCACCCAGTGCAGATTTGCAAATTCTTGAAGCAGCCGGGGCAGCGCTTCGAGCGCGTAGATGTGCCCCTTCGATGGATGCAGACGCCCGACGGAGAGCGCGATGCGTACGTCTGAAGAGAGCCCAAGCGATGCCCTGATTTCCCTGCGGTGGCGATCATGTTCGGCCTGCACCTGTCGGACGGCGCTCAAATCCACCCCGCCCAGATCATAAAGAATCTTCGAGGGCGGAATGCCTATCGAGATCAATTCACTGCGTCCTTCGCCGGTCGAGAAATAATCGACGCGAGTGTGCAGGCGTTTATAGAGCTTCGGCATCCAGCCGTAACCGGCGTCTTTCATCTGCGAGAAGATGCACGGCACTGTATGAATCAAGGGCTTATTCAAGAGCAGCTTGATCAACATGCCGAGAATGAAATCGGGGAGCGTGTGGACGTGCACAACGTCCGGGCGAAAGCGTACGAGAGCGCGGGCGACGCGCCACGTCGCCAGTCCGTTCGCTCCCAGGCGCAGAGGAAATGAGAGGAGGCGGCTTTCGGGTAAGCGATGTCGCTGCGCTCTTAATCTCTTAATCATCCGGTGAAGAAAACCGAGCGCGGGCTTTTCGTTGGTCTCCTGGTAAGCGCCGCTTTCGCGCAGCGGGTCTGCGTAGACAAAGTTGCCGGAATAGTCTGGATAGATGGTGACGACCGCGTGCTCAAACTGTTCAGGCTGAGAGAGACGCACGACATCCCAGAGCCAGCGCTCGCTGCCTCCGCCGCCCAACTCCGCGATCAGGTGCAGCACACGAACTGGACGCGACTGCGCCGTCATAATTATCGCTTCTCTCCTCTCCAACCGAGCATCGTGGCGACTTGCTCGCGCAGCAGCTTCAGGTCATCCCCATTGATGAAGAACATCTCAACGGGTCGCGCGCCCGCGAGACGCAGATAGAGCGCAAAGTAGATGAGCGCGCCGATGATCTGCGTGAGCACGAGGGCGATGGCCGCGCCCCTTTCCGCCAGCGCGGGAATAAACAGGAGCGCGAGCGTCAGGCTGATCAGGGCGTTCACCCAGGCCACAATCGAAAGCAGACCAGGCCGGTGCAACTGGTTGAGAAAATAGGTGTCGAGCAGAAGCGCCGCACCCATGAACGCTACTCCGGGCAGAAGCAGACGACAGACCTCGGCAGAGGCAGCATACTTCTGCCCCAGCAGTATGACAATCACGGGCGGGGCGAAAGCGACACCCGCGAGCACCACGACCCACATGCCCCACCACGTCAAACGCAAACTGCGATTGATCGAAACGGTCGCCGCACGGCTCGCAAGTACAGACATCTTCCGATAGCTGGCATCCTGCACGGCCTGTATTGGCAGCAGCATCCTATCGACCAGTTGCTGCGCCACGGAGAAGATGCCCACCGCCGCCGGGCCGTGAAAAGCATTCAACAGGAAGACAGGGACGCGCGTCCACAGGATATAGGAGAACGAGCCCAGGTAGCCGCGCAGGCCGAAGTGCAGCATTTGACGGGGAAGCTCTGTGGGCGGAGCTTCCTCCTGTGCGCTCCCTCCGGCGTTGATCCGCACCGCCATCGAGATCATGATGAGCGTCTGAACCAGTATCGCCACCATGTAGATGGTCGCTGCCGCAATGACGCCGCCCGAAAGCACAACGATGAAGACGAGCGTCATCAGGAGTGAGAGCGTGGCGGTAATCAACTGGACGAGGTTCAACTGCCAGATGCGCCCCATCCCCGTCATCATGCTGATCCAGATATTCGTATAGAGTTGAACGGGTAGAACAGCGAAAGCCATCCACGTCAACCGCCCCGGTAAATTGGGAAGCAGAATATCGCCCGCCAGCCAGATGATGACCGCTCCGAGTATGATTGTGACTGCCGAGAAGGCCGGGACGAACCGCAGGATGAGCCCGTGCAGATGGGCGCGCCACTCTTCATGACGCCCGAAAAAAGCGTTGGCGCTTTGGGAGAGTCCGAGGTCGGCCACCACCGTGAGCACCGATACCACTCGCAGAAAAAGAAAATATTCGCCGAACCCGCGCGGGCCAAGGATGCGCGCCAGCAAGAGGGCGTTGATGATGGTCAATCCCATCAACACAAGGCGCGACCCAAGGCCGACTAATGACAACTTCAAAGTGGACATCAGTTCTGTATCGGCCTGTGGAGTAAAGAGACGAACTGTAACATGACGGAGGGCGTTGTGGCGAATTGAGGGTTGGGGAGATGAGATTCACCACAGAGACACCGCAGACACAGAGACAACTTTGACAGATTGACGCAGCTTTCATCTATTTCTGTTTTCTTCTCCGTGTCTCTGTGTCTCTGTGGTGAATCATCTGTTTGAAGACCCTTCCAGAATGTCTTTGAGGACTTCCGCTACTATCTCGACATGCTCCGGCGGCATGTTCGCGTAGAAGGGGAGCGAAATGGTTTCGCTGCCGATTCGCTCGGCGACGGGAAAGTCTCCTTCGCGAAAGCCGAAGGTCTCCCGAAAGTAGGTGAGAAGATGTATCGCACGATAGTTGACCATCGCGCCGATGCCTGCCTCTTGCAGCCCCTTTATCACACGGTCGCGCCGTCCGTTGCCGATGCGGACTGTAAAGAGGTGACGCGCGTGGCGAACACCGGGCAGAGTCTCCGGCACGACGAGACCAGAGATGCCGGATAGCGTCTCTTCATACAGGCGTGCGAGCGCGTCTCGCTTCTGCCAGTTCTCCTCAAGGCGCTCCATCTGGGGCAGGAGCAGCGCCGCCTCTATGTTACTCATGTTGTATTTCCAGCCGAGCGTGACCATGTCCCAGTGCTGGTAGCCTTCGCGGAAACGATCGGCGGCGGTCTTGTTCATGCCGTGCAGGCGCAGCAGGCGTAGCTTTTCCGCCAGTTCATCGTCATCCGTTACGACCGCGCCGCCCTCTCCGCTCGTGAGGCTCTTGGTGGCGTAGAAGGAGAAACATGCCGTCTCGCCCAACTGCCCAGGGCGGACGCCCTCGCGCTCGCCCTCGACGCAATGCGCCGCGTCCTCGACCACGCGCAGCTTGTTGCGGTCGGCGATCTCGCGTATGGCACGCATGTCGCACATCTGCCCGTACAGGTGTACGGGCAGAATGGCGCGCGTACGCTCCGTGATTGCCGCCTCTATGCGCGAGGCGTCAAGGTTTCCGGTCTCCGGCTCAACGTCTACGAAGACAGGGCGCGCGCCTGTTTCGATGATGGCGGTGGAACTGGCGATGAAGGTCAGCGGCGTGGTGATAACCTCGTCGCCCGCCCCGATCCCCAAAGCTAAGAGGGAGATGTGCAGAGCGCCCGTGCAACTGGTCAGTCCGAGGGCATGACGGCGACCCATGAAGTCGGCAAAACGCTGCTCGAATCTGCCGACCGTCTCTCCGGTCGTGAGGATCGCCCCGGCCAGCACCTCTGCGACCGCATCCAGTTCCGGCTGCCCCAGGTCGTGACGAAAGAATTCAACTTTGGTGAGCGCCTTTGGCATAGTCATGTGTATTCCTAAAGGGGAGATATAAACGCAAAGGGCGCAAAGTGCAGCGCAAAGGAGTTGTTTCTCTCTCTGCGTCCTTTGCGAAAAACCTTCGCGCCCTTTGCGTTTAAATCTTTTCTCATCACCCTCAATGCATCTCCCTTTGACCGTCGGCGTTGATAATCGGAATGTGGCGCATCCAGACCTGCGAGCGCCACCAGGGCTCGTTCTCCCAGTACCAGCTTATCGTCTGCTCCAGCGCCTGCTCAAAAGAGACGCGCGGCTCCCAGTCCAGCAGGCGCTTCGCCTTGGAAATATCGCAGGTGTGGCGATAGACCTGGCCGGGACGGTCGCCCAAGAATTGCAACGGGCTGTCGGGAGGGTTGTTCATGGCCGCGCGCACCGCATTGGCGACTTCGAGGACAGTCCTGTGATGACCCGTCCCAAGGTTGATGGCATGCCCGACGACTTTATCCAGATCAACGTGGAGCAGGCGATCAAGTGCCGTGCAATGGTCGCCGACAAACAACCAGTCGCGCGCCGCCGAGCCGTCGCCGTGAATCGTGATCGGCTCTTTCAGGATGCAACTGGTGATGAAACGCGGCACGGCCTTTTCGAGATGCTGGTAGGGGCCGTAGTTGTTGAAGGGGCGAACGATGATGGCCGGAATCTGATACGTAGCCCAGTACGAATAGACCAGACGATCCGCCCCGCACTTGGCCGAAGCATACGGGCTCATGGGGTTGAGCGGATGATCCTCATCCATCTTTTCTGTGATGGCCGTGCCGTAGACTTCCGAGGTCGAGATGTGTATGAAGCGCTCCACACGCTCGCTATATTTCGCAACGGCGTTGGCGACCGTCTGTGTGCCAAGCACATCCGTCTCAAAGAACAGGCGGTTGTCGTAGATGGAACGCGTGACGTGCGATTCAGCCGCCATGTGAATGACGACATCCGCACGGGAGACCAGATCGTCTATCAACTCCCCGTTGCGTACATCGCCGTACCAGAACTCATAGCGGTCGGATGTGGATGAGCCATTAGGCGCGTTCTCCTCTTTTCCGGCGTATGTGAGAGCATCGACCACCAGGATGCGATAATCTGTGTACTTGTTGTAGATGTAGCGGACGAAATTGCTGCCTATAAAGCCGCTGCCGCCCGTCACCAGGATGGTCTTCATGCTCTCTTCACCTCTCCGCGCCTCCGGTCAGAATGGCGGCGCTCTCATCCCCACAGTTGAGCAGAAGGTCTAGCGCCGACAAGTAGGGGATGAACGTTCCGTGCTGCTGCGGATAGACGGGATGCCTGTAGTTCTGCCACAAGACTTCTACGCCCGACTGCTGAAACAACTCGACATCCAGATAGCTCTGCGCCGCGTCTCCCGTCAAATAACGTGTTGCGCCAAAGTGCAGGCACAAGTCCAGGAGGCGCTGGCTCCTCTCGCCCCCGATGCCCAGCTCAGAAGAGCGCACAATCCGGCGCTCCTTTAGCCCCAGCCAACCTGAGATCAGCTCTACGACGGCCATGTCCAGCTCGACGATGCGTTCCCATTGACGCTCCAGCAGCGCCGCAAGCTCCGGCAGATAGCGATCAAGAAAGGGAGCGTGGGCGTAGAACTGTCGTATGGTTCCGATGTGCTTGCGCGCCCACGCCGCACGGTTGTCGATCTCAACGTCGCGTATGTGCTGATCCAGTCGCGCACGGCGCACGGGTACTGTCAGCCAGTGTGCCCCCGCAGGCGACTTGATACGATTACGATTGCGCCAGCCGTGCTTGTCAAACTGGACATCATCGTAGTAGACGAACACGTCCGCGCGGCGCATCTGATCAAAAAAACCAAGCCAGGGCAAGTAGCCTGGCTGAAGGACGACAACTGTAGAAGCAACCTTGTGGCTCAATAGCTCTGCCGAATGCGGAATGCGGAATGCGGAATGCGGATTAAAGACAGAACGCTTCTTATTAATCCGCAATCCGAAATCCGCATTCCGCAATCCTTAGTCTTTCTGACAGACCGCATAAAGATAGTAACAATAGTCTTCCAGCTCGTCACCGATCTCTGCGAAAGCGCGCAGCAAAGGATCGCTCCAATCCTCTATCTGGGCGCTGGTGAGCGGCTTCAGAAAGCAGCCGTGCAGCGCCTTGATCCGCAGACCGCTCGCGAGCAGGAGATGTCTCAGTCCATACCTGTCATACGAGCCGCGATTGCCCACCTCTTTGTAGAGCTCGTTGACCTCGGTCGGTGTGGCCTCAATGTTCATGAGCGCGCCGACGCGACGGTGCAGCGAGCGACTGTTCGGGACGGTGGCGATCAGGTGAGCGTTCCTGTTCATCCAACGGCTGGCCTGTTGCAGGAACGCTGCCGGATCAGGCAGACAACCGAGCATATCGCCCGCCACGACCGTGTCATACAGCCCCTCCGGCTCAAACTCCTGAAACAGGTTGTGGTAAACACGCACCGCAGCGTCCTCCGCGTAACGCTTTCTCGCGTGCTCTGCGTGCCGCGAAGCTCCTTCGACAATATCCACGCTGCAATCATGGCGCAGAAGCACGTCAGTCCAGACGCCGTCGATATAGCCCAGCTCCAAAACCTTCGGCCCTCTGATAAACGGCTCGCAGCGCTCGATAATCAGTTGCTTGATACGGTTATCAATACCGGCCTGCTGCGTCGTGTGATAATAGTGGCGCGAAGCTCTTTCGACTTCCTCTCGAACCTCAGCCAGCGTGTCCTCAGTCTGGCGCGCGTCTTTGGTAGCCATAGAATAATCTTTTCGCTGGGACAATCGTCTTATACGGGGTCTCGTCGCGGATGGAATCAGGGTGTAACGCCTACAAACGTCGGGACTTTATCATGCTGGATGGTTGCATGCCAAACGCGCGGCGACGCGCGCGCCTGATTTGAAAAAGCCGCACCGCGCCGTGAGCGCCGAGGATGATGAGCAGCATCCAGAAGGTGTAGCGCATACGGTAGAGGGTGGCGACATTGAGGACGACGAGGCCGAAGGCCATCAGACCGAGCGTGGCAACTGAAGCGAGCAGCCAGGCGTTGAGGCGACGGCGCGACTGCCAGAGACCGTAGAGCGCCAGTAGCTCGACTGCGTACATAAGAAGCGTCTCCATCCCGCTCAGCAGCCTTCCCTGCACGCCGACCAGGTCTCCGGCCTGAAACCACATCTGCGGAAAGGGAGCGAGGAACCCTATGACCAGGGCGCGCGGCAGATAACGAATGACATCTCCAGTGCTATTAAACTGCACCTCCGTGTCTATGTTCGACCCGGCGTTCGGATATTCCGTTTTGAATCGCGCGCGTCCCTCTTTGATCCGCGTCCACAGACGATCCCAAACAGAAGGCTTCTGAGTCTCTTCAGCAGAAGCCGCGACCGGTATCTCCGTTTGATCTTCGAGCACGGAGAGGTCTTGATCCTGAGAGAGGTCGCGCACCGTCGCTTGCTCCATGTGGCTCGGCGGCTCCGGTATGATTTTCGGCACGCTGAGCGTCAGGATCAAGAGCACGCACAGTCCCAGAAGCTTCCCCCACGAAACACGCTTTTCGAGTAACTGGCAGAGGATCAACAGCCCTCCTCCCATAAACACTATGGCGACCACCAAGTCCCACACGTTGCTTCGATTGGCAAAGAGAACGGCGACGACGATTCCCCCAGCCGCTCCGGTCATCAGGGCACGCGCCCAGGACGTATGAGCACGCTTGAGCCAACGCGCATAGGTGAGCACCAGCGCCAGCATCGCGACGATAAAGAGCGGGTCGCGTAGAAGTTGGGTCGTATGCAGGAGCAGCGAAGGCCAGAGCGCAACTGTTCCGGCGGCGAGCAGCCCCGTGCGTCTATCGAACACTTCGCGTCCCAGCAGAAAGACGAGCATCAAGATCGCAAGGTAATATAGGATGTTGAGTGGCTCTGTGCTTAAGACGTTAAAGCCGAAGACGGGGCCGAAGAGGGCGTAGGAGAGCGAGTAGAGCTTGACGTGAAATGGAGCAGGGAAGGCGAGCCAGCCCCTGATCCCTTTGCCCGTCAGAAGCCTTGAGAGCGCAATCGCCTCCAGCCTGTAGACGTAGCCGTCCGTGGCGAAGATTCCCGTCCCGTAAGCGTCGAACATGCCGGGCAAGAGGGCTAGACTGCCGACCTTGTAGATGATGACGGCGACAATCAAATGCAGGAGGGCGGCTACCGTGAGCAGGTGCAGGAGCTTGATTTGAGCAAAGCTTTCCGCTGCCGATGCAGGTTTACCTTTTTGTATCATGCCGTGCGTGTCGGATCATTATAGGGCGAACCTGAATAGATAACATCAAAACCTTTATATCAGGAAGTGCAGGCGGTACTGACACGTTTGTCGAGCGATGGAGCTTCAGGATAAAGTACCTGTCCATGTTGGAGATCACGCTTAAGCAGCGGCGCTCATTATTTTCGGCGCTCGAACGCGAAGCCGCCGCGTGCCAGTTGTGTCCTGCGATGTGCGAGCGCAGGGCTGTGCTGAGCTACCGCAACGGACGAGTGGGCGCGCGCGTGATGTTCGTCGCCGAAGCGCCCGGCAGACAGGGCGGCGACCGCACGCGCGTCCCCTTATCCGGCGATCAATCCGGGCGCAACTTCTCACGCTTCATCGCCTCCGTCGGGCTCACGCGTGCAGACATCTTCATCACCAACGCAGTCCTTTGCAATCCGCGCCGCGCCTCAGGCGCGAACCGTCAACCGACGAGACAGGAGATTATCAACTGTTCCGGTTTTTTACGCCGCCAGATCGAAGCAATCGACCCCTCCGTGATCGTGACACTCGGCGCGGTGTCGCTTGATGCCCTCCGGCGCATTGAGTATCATGAACTGTCTCTCAAAGAAGCCGCAGGACAGGTCTACGAGTGGAGCGGGCGTCTGCTCGTGCCCGTTTATCATCCGAGCCCGCAGGTGCTCGCTTCGCACCGTCGCGAAGCGGCGCAGTTACAGGATTACAAAGGCATCGCGCGGGCGCTCGCTTTGGTCGATTCGGGCGGGCGAAGCACAGAATAGTTTTCCGGTCGAAGCATGAGCGAAGCAATCGAACAGGCCGTTATTCGTAAATCACCATTGGACGCGACGCACAGGCAGTCGGGCGCGAGTCTTGCGGAGCAGGATGGGTGGTCGTTGCCTGCGTCTTATGGCGACACCCTCGGCGAATACGAGGCGGTGCGCGGGGCTACGGGCGCGGGTCTTATTGATCTGGCGTCGCGCGGGCTGGTGGAAGTCAGCGGCGCAGAGGCCACGGCGTTCCTCAACGGCCTCATCACCAACGATGTCAAGACGCTGGAAGACGGCGCGTGGATGCTCGCCGCCTTCCCGAACGCGCAAGGGAGACTGATAGCGTTTGCGCGCGTCCTGCATTTGGGAGATTCATATCTCTTCGACACGGAGAGGGCGACGCACGCCGCCGTGTTCAAGGCACTCGAACGCTTCACGCTCGCAGGAGATTTTCACGTCGCGGATCGGACGGATGAAACGGCGCTGCTCTCCGTACAGGGCGCGCGCGCCGCTGCCTGTGTCGGCTCGACGCTTGGTGAAGATGCCGCGCGAGTTGAGCGTGGGCGGATTCACACCGTGCAGTGGAGAGACGAGCCCGCGCACTTGATACGCGCCACACACACGAGCGAAGACGGCTTCGACCTGTTTATAGGCGCACAGCACGCGCCGTCTTTGTGGGACGCGCTCATGGCAGCAGGCGCACAGCCCGTCGGTCTTGATGCACTGGAAATCCTGCGCATCGAGGCGGGGCTTCCACGCTTCGGCGTGGATATGGACGACACGAACGTCGTCACGGAGACGGGGCTGGATGAGGCCGTCAGCTACACGAAGGGCTGCTACATAGGGCAGGAGATCATCGCCCGCATACACTGGCGCGGACACGTCGCCAAGCGAATTAGTGGACTCAGCTTTGATGGTGAAGTGGAAGCGCGGCGGGGCGCTGCCATCAAAGCGACGGACGGTAAAGAGATTGGCCGCGTCACCTCTGCGACCGTTTCGCCTCGCCTCAAACGCACCATCGCTCTGGCTTACGTCAAGTATGATTATCTAGCGCCCGGCACACAGGTCAGCGTCCGGTTAGACGAGGAAGAGAGAGCGGCGAGGGTGAGCGAGCTTCCTTTCGTGCGCGGAAGCTGGTACGAGTCGGCGCGCGCCACGCGGGATGAGCAAAGCGTATGAGCGAGCACACAGGTGATGCGACTGATGCGACGCCGCCGCCACAGCGCGATCTGGATTTCCAGCAGGCGCGCCTGGCCTATTCGATCATCGAGTCGCTGCTCGAACACACGCGCGTCATCAGCGACCTCATAGCCCTGATGGCGCAAGTGCTCGACGAAGACACGACCAAAGCGATCACGAACACTCCACACTGGCAAGCCTACCTTGAGAGCCGACGCGCGATGGAGCGCACGCGCAATGACGTGGAAAAATTTACGGAGGTCATGAAGAAGCTCGGAGACGAGTGAACATTTAAACGCAAAGGGCGCAAAGGAAAGTCACGCGAAGGACGCAAAGAGTTTTCTGAGTTTTGCGCTCCTCCGGCGTCTTCCTCTTTGCGCCCTTTGCGTTTAATCATCCAGGCTCAAGCTTCAGCGCATCTGGGTCGCAAAATACCAGAAGTAGAGCGCCTGAAAGATGCCTATCACAAGACCGATCACCGCGCCGAACATCTCTATGGTCTTGAGGTGCTGCGCGGCGACGGAGAGAACCAGCGTTTCCAGCTTCTGCATCGGGTAGTCGGAGATTTTCTTGCGTACGATGCCGCCGATGTCAAACTCTGCGATGGCCGCAGGGAGGCGTTCGCGCGCGGCCGTGTTAATGCGCTCCGTCAAGAGCACGGAAGCCTTTTGCACCGTCGCATTCGGCATGTGATCGGAGAGGCGTCCGATGGGCGCAACCAGCAGGCGCTCGATCTGCGCGCTCAGAATACTGTTGATGGCGCGCGCCGTCTCTTCGCGCGTGAGGACGGTGAGCAGACCCCTGGCGAGAAAATTTTTGAGACGAGGGGCAGACTCCGGGTTGAGATGTTGAAGGAGCGCGCGCAGGGTGTGCGGGCGCAGGCGCTCCAGGGCGTCCGTCACATAAGCGGAGACGGAAGTCGCAAGCTCCGCGCTCTCTGCAATCGCGAGGATGCGCCCCGCCACCTGGTCTTTAATCATCTCCAGCTTGTCAGGCTCTATCTGGCCGACCAGTTCGTTGATCGGGCGGGCGAGCACTCCGTCGATGGTCGAATTCAGAAAGCTCTCGGCCTCCTGCTCGAACGCTTCGCCACGCAAGTATTCTTCGACGCGGCGCGGCAGGGTCTTGTTGACCAGCTCGTCCACCTCGCGGTGGATGCGCTCGCGCGAGACGAAGATTTTTTTGAAGAAGGAGAGCTGCGCGTAGTAATCATCGACCTCGCGCTTGATGAGCGCGCCGATCTGCGTCCGCGTCCGCTGGTTGGTGGCGATCTCCGTCAGGTGCTGGACGATGGGCGGGACTTCGCGGTCGATGCGCGCTTTCATGATGGAGACCGTCTCGGGCGTGAACATTTCGGAGAGCGTGCGACGGCTTGCGGCCAGCTCTTCCAATCGCCCGCCGACGAAATCGTGCACCTTCGCCTGGAATCCCGGCTCGGTCACGACGCTCTGGAATCGCTCTTCGACGAAGCCGATAATCTGCTCGAAAGTATCTTCGCCAATTGCATCCGAGAGACGACGCGTGAGCAGGTCGTCCACGCGGCGATCAATAAAGGAGTTGACCGCCGCGACCGTTTCTTCGCTCTTCAGGATGCCCGCGATGTATTCGGCCAAACGGTATTGCAGCGCTGAGATGGCGTCCAGAATTGGCGCGCGCGCGCCCGACGGCAGCGCTTCGATGAAAGACGGGTAGGCCGTGCTGAGCAGTTCCTCCGTGTAGGCGTTGACGAAGGTCTCCACCTTGCGCCGGAAGAAATCTGTCTCGAAGAGGGCGTGAACGACCGTCTCCTGCGAGACCAGCTCGTTGCCGACGGCGTTGCCTATCGTCTGTGCCAGTCGCTCGCGGTGGCGCGGGATCATGCCCTGCGGCCAGACTGTGAAGCCTAAAAACCTGACCGGTTGATGCGGGCGAAAGAGCATTCGCACCGCCAGCCATGCCGCCGCATACCCGTGGACGGTGGCGATGACGACGATGAGCAGAAGCTGAAACCACAGACTATGACCAATCTGGGAAAATTGCGACCACAGGCTATCTATGACGAGGACTCCTCTCTAAAATAGTCCAAAGTCCAATCTACAGAGTCCGGGGGCACGCCGCCGGTTTTTGACTTCGGACTCTAGACATCGGACTCACTTGTGTGTGTCTATGATCCGGCCAGCCCTCTCAGATGAGAGCGCGAAATTCGCCAGCACGCGGAAGGCCGACAGGCCGACGGCGACGCGGTCGCCCGGCTGTAGACGTGTGGCGGTGGCTTCGGGTTTCGCTCGCGTGACGATGATGGGGATACCAGTCTTCTTCTCAGGGGTGTTGATCGTGACATTGTAGAGCGGGGGCTCTGCATCGTGTGCTGCCGTGCGCGCGACCAAATCAAGGCGGAGCGTGAGCCGTTCGTAAGCGCCGACAAAGTGTATCTCTTCGATGACGCCGTTGGTCAGACGACGGCAACCTGCGGGCAGCTCGCCGCGCTTGCTCAGACAGACATCCTCGGGACGAAAGACGAGCTTGACCGCCTGCCCTTCGCGAAAACGCGCGACCTCTTCGCGCGCGGGGATCGTCGCCGTGCCGATTTCGACCGCGCCGTTGGTGGCGACGCCCAGGAGCAGGTTGGCCGCGCCGAGGAAGGTCGCGACGTATTCCGTCTCAGGACGGTTGTAGACTTCGTCGGGCGTGCCGATCTGTTCGAGCCGCCCGGCATTAAGCACGGCGATGCGGTCGCCCAGCTCCAGCGCCTCCTCCTGATCATGTGTGATGAAGATGGCGGGCACGTTGACCTCGCGGAGCAGCCCGCGTATCTCGCGCCGCAGACGCACGCGCGTTTGCGCGTCGAGTGCCCCGAAGGGCTCATCGAACAGGAGCACCTGCGGGTTGTAAGCGAGCGTGCGCGCGATGGCGACCCTCTGCTGTTGTCCGCCGGAAAGCTGTGAAGGATATTTCTTGCGATGCTCTTCGAGACGCACGAGGCCGATCAGGCGGTCAACCGTCTCCTTGATCTCCTTGCGCGGGCGGCTTCTGATGCGCAAACCGTAGCCTATATTTTGTTCCACCGTCATGCGCGGAAACAGCGCGTAGGCTTGAAAGATGACGCCGACGCCGCGCTCGCGCGCCGGAAGCTCCGTCACCTCTTTGCCGTGCAGGATGACGCGCCCCGTGTCCGGCTCTTCGAGTCCGGCGATGATGCGCAGGATGGTGGTCTTGCCGCTCCCGGAAGCGCCCAGGAGCACGAGCGATTCCCCTTCAGCGACATCGAAGTTGATGTCTTCGAGCACCACCGTGCCGCGAAAGCTCTTGCTGATGCTGCGTACGCCAGCCGCAGCCTCTCTGTGATGTTGGTCTGCGGTGCTGCCGCTCTCCTCTTGTCTGGCCGGGGCCGTAGCCGCACCAGCGCCCGCTGATTCCAGTTCACTTCCCATAGTGGTTGTGAATTCTTTCGGCTGCATCATCATACTTCCCTTTTGACGGCTCTCCCCTCTTGGCCCCTCATTCGGCGTCCAGCCAGTCGCGCGCGAAAAAGAGAATGCTGAAGATGATAAAGGAAAGAAGGGCCAGAACGATAGCGACGGCGTTGGCAGCCTCGACCTGCCCCTCGTTGAACTTGGCGAAGATGTAGAGCGGCGCGGTCTGTGTCCTCAGCGCCAGGTTGCCCGAAACGAGAATGGTCGAGCCGAACTCGCCGACCGCCCGCGCAAACGTCAGCAGCGCCCCCGTCACGACTGCCCCGCGAAGGCCGGGGAGTGTGACGTGCCAGAATGTTTGCCAGCGCGTCGCGCCGATGGTGGCCGAAGCCTCTTCGAGCGACTTGTCCATCGTCTCGAACACGGACATCATCACGCCGAAGGCGAGCGGGAAGGTAACGAAGATGTTGGCGATAATGATCGCATAGGGTGTGAACATGATCTGGACATCGGGCGGCAAAAATTTTCCGAGCAGCCCGTATTTGCCCCACAGCAGCAGCAGCGCAAAGCCCGCGACAGCCGTCGGGATCGCCGTCGGCAGAGAGATGACGACGATGATCGCGGTGCGCCCCCAGAAGGTATAGCGCGAAAGGACGTAGGCCGCAAAGAGGCCGAACAGGACGTTGAAAATGGTCGCCCAGAAGCTCGTCACTATCGAAAGCTCCAGCGCGAAGATGGCTTCCGGCGCAGTCAGCGCCGCCCAGAAGCTGCCCAGCCCCTTGCTCGTCCCGAAGATGAAGATCGAGGCCAGCGGCAGCAGCACGAGCGGCAGCATGATCGCGAGCATCGTGACGATGCTCAGAGGCCGCACGGCATCGAAGCCGCGCACATGGCGCATGGATGGGGCGGTCGCACTCATCTCTAGGCAATCCCGAGGATGAAGGAGCAGGTCAAATACCTGTCCCTCCCCATCCTCGCTTTATTAGTGCTCTGTGCATCCTCTGCGTCCTCTGTGTCTCTGTGGTGAATTATTTTAAACAAGACTCACCACAGAGACACAGAGAACACGGAGGGGGCACAGAGAGTTGAGCTAATACTAGGTCACTACTCGCTTTCCTCTTAGCGTCTAGTCAGGGTCTCTGCGCCCAGACGGTCTCCGCCCGGAATAGCCCACACGCCCTGAAGCGTCGCGCCCTCGACGCGGTAGCTCACCACGCCGACCGAATCCTGTCTGATGCCCCAGCCAACGACGAGCAAGTCTCCTTGACGGACGCCGACACCGTTGTAGCTCTCGCCCGAAGCCAGTCTCCAGGCGACCGTGTAGGTATCGCCGTTCGGGGTGATATTGACCGTTCCCGCATAACCTTTGCTCGCGCCCGGCGTCGTAGACCTGACGATCCTGTAATCGCCTCTCAGCTCGGGCGAACCTGCCAGTTCTTCCGTCCCAACCGCGCCCTTCATATCAGACAATGTCCATCTGCCCGTGAGCGTGCCCCCGTTAATGCTGTAGGCCACGACCCCATTCTTGCCCCCGCCGATGCCCCAGCCGACCGCCAGCACGTCGCCCATCTGGATGCCTACGCCTTCGTAGCCGGAGCCCGCCGTCATCGTCCACACGATGCGGTACGCCTCACCCATCCGCGAGATACGCACAGCGCCCTGATAGCTGCTGCCGTCAGGGTTTCTGGCAGCCGTGATCTTGTAGTTGCCCGAAAGATCGTCGCCGCCCGTCGTCAACGGATTCTTAGCCAGCGCGCGCGCAGAGACGTTCGTCGAACTCCTGAAGTTAATGGCTGCTCCGAGCAGTAGTAGCAGCGCACAGCCTACGCTCAAACGTATGTGAATGCTTCGTCTCATCAACACCTTCTTCCTCTCCTCTGCGGATGAAGTTGAGCGCACGGCGTAATCAGAAGCGTATACTCCGTGCTGACTGTCAGTCCCGATCTCAAGCGTTACTGTTTTTTCTGGACTTGATCGCGCCAGATGCGTTCGATGATGTTTGGATAAGCCTTGCTCCAGCCGCCAAGGTAGTCGACTGTGAACGGCATCTTGATGTTCGCGAACTCTTTGTTAGAGCTATTGAGCGCCTCATTGCTGGCGGCGCGGAAATGGTATTGCACGAAGGCGCGTTGCGCTTCATCGCTCCACAGATATGCTATGAAGGCATCTATCAGCGGGCGCTCCGCTGTCGTCACATTGCGGTCTATGACGACTGCCGGGTGCTCGCTGAAGATGGTCGCTTCAGGAACGACCACGTCTATGGCAGCGCCCGCCTGCTTCATCAACAGCCCTTCCAACTCATACGTGATGAGCGCATCGGCATAGCCCGTCTCGAACTGCGTGCGCGCCTCGCGCGCAGACCCCGGAGTGGAGATGACGTTGCGCCAGACGGCTTTGAGTGTTTGCAGGGCGCGCGCCTCGTCGCGCCCGCCCGACTGCTCCTCAGACTTCTTCAGCTCCGAGCCGTAGATGGCGAGCACAGACCACTGCGCGCCGCCGGAGCTGACGGGGTCTGGATGGATGAGCTTGACGCCCGGCTTCGCCAGGTCTGCAAAGTCACGTATGCCTTTGGGATTCCCTTTGCGTACGAGAATGATGAAGGGCGTCTTGTTGACGATGCCGCGATTCGGCAGGTTGTGCCAGTCGGAGGTGACCGCGCCGCCCTGTTGGAGGCGATCCACGTCGCGCTCTATGGAGAGGATGGCGATGTCCGCGCCGACGCCCTGAAGAATCTGGTTCGTGATGGTCTCCGATCCGGCGAAGGATGAAGTGAAATGCACGTCCTCGCCGTGCTCCTGCTTCCACTTGGCAGCGAAGGCCGGAAAGATAGCCTTTTCCAGCGCCTCTTTCATGACCGAGAAGCCGTAGACCGTGATCGTGCGCCCGTTCGAGCTGGTCTGTGGAGCTTTGGGCAGGCAACTGACGCTCGCCAGCAGATAAGCAAGCAATAGCGGCATGACAATCGCCCCTCGCCATCTATTTTGAGGTGCACCTATCCACATAAGGAATACTGAGCCTCCCTCGCCCCGTCTGGCCTTCACCTCTCTTCGGATTACTTTAAGTTGCTAAGGTAAGGCGTCTGTATAGCACATCTTTAATAATTCGTGAAGCTTTCGGGCATGATTAGCACATGATGAAACCTCAGATGGGAAAACCAGAAAGCAGAAGGCAGTAAACATTTCGCTTCCAACGGAGCTGTGGATTCTTAACGCGCTATGAACTTCCGCCGATGATGCTCTCTGCAACTTCCTTTGCCGTCAACTCAAGCTCTCTTAAAAGTTTCGCGCTCGTCAGCGCCTTTTCCTCCCAGACCGACGCCACTGCTCCCAACTCCTCGCGATAGCAGCGGCAGCGTTCACCCCAATGGGAAGCTTCCTCCGCGAGCCAGCCGAGGACGCCCGCAGCATCCTGGGCGAAGAGCGCCTCAAGGATAAACCTGCGCTCGCCTAGTCTTAATCCAAGTCCCATCGAGCGTGCCGCGCGGCTCAAATCAGAGCGCGCCAGAATCATCCCGCTGCGCACGGGCGCGAGCAGCGACTGCAAGAACCCTCCGACCTCGCCGCGCCGTGGATCAATCAGCCCGGGCGCATCGCGTAAGTGAAGAGAAAGCTGCTCCTGCACGCCAACAACTCTCGCCTCTTCCAGAAGCGCCAGGGACAGTGTCTCAGCCCACCTACGATAAAAAGGGGAAGCCGTGATGGTCTCCAGCTTGCTCAGATAGAAGGGCAGCCAGCTCAGCAGGTGCTCCCATAGAAAAGCCTTACGCGCGCCGTTCCAGCCTGCGCGTCGCACCTCATCGCTTTCATCCTCCTGCATCTCGCAGAGGCGCGCGTAGAATGCGAGCATCACGGCCAGGTGATCCGGTTCGACCGGAGGCGTCTCGCCCAGCACGCGCCAGAAACCGCCTATGCGGTCGCGCGCCTCACCGCCGAGCATCCCTTCCGTTCCAAGGTAGACGGAGGCATAAGGGTAGAGTTGAAAGACGAAAACTTCCGTGTACTCGGCTACATCCGGCAACTGCCCAAGCTCTAAAGCGTCGGCCACATGCGCCGCTTCGGCCACAGGCGGCTCGGCCAGTACAGCGAGTGCGCGGAATAGTTCCATCAGTACAAAATCAGGGGATCACCACCGCAGACACAGAGAAAACCGTATCAAGATGAAATGTATGTACAGGTTTTATCATTGCCTATCTCTTAATTGCTTCTCTGTGTCTGTGATGTCTCTGTGGCTCAACTTCCTTATTCCAAATCTACTAACTCTTCCTCTTCCGGCAAGCGATAAACTTCCCTCGCCGGTTTGAGCGGGCGCATGAGCCAGTAGGGGCGGCGCGTGCCATCCGGTGAATGACGGTCAGCCGGACGTGTCTCGGCCAGCCAGCGCGCGTAGACCTCGTGCGACTTCTCTGT
Organism: Pyrinomonadaceae bacterium; assembly: GCA_036386415.1. GTDB lineage: Bacteria > Acidobacteriota > Blastocatellia > Pyrinomonadales > Pyrinomonadaceae > DASVVT01. The sequence continues at coordinate 54,843 of DASVVT010000048.1, read as the reverse complement.
ATCGACAGAGATGTCACCGTACTGATCTACGGCTTCGGCACGGCGTACGCGCACGGCCTGATGCCAGCAGTGCATGCCGGAGACTGGGTCGGGATGGACTGGAAAGGTCAGGTTCTGGTGCACGCCCACGTCCGTCCACCAGATGCGCAGCGTGTCCGCATCGCTAGACCTGTAGGGCGTAACACCCTTCTCTCGTTTCAAGCCCCAACGGTCTCCCTGATGATCCAGCGAGACCGTCGCCATTAACTGGCGCTGTCCTTCGGCCTTGAGCTTCCAGCGCCCCATGTGATGGCTGCATGCCACGACGTCCGGGCGGATGCCCTCTGTCAGCCAGGCGCGCACGACGAAGTAGCCGATCTCTGTTTCGACGCGCACGAGGTCGCCTGTGCGTAGGCCAAGACGCGCAGCATGATTGGGGTGAATCCACAGCGGGTTGGTGTGCGCGATTTCGTCCAGCCATTTGGCGTTGGCGCTGCGCGTGTGTATCTGTATGGGAAGCCTGAAGGTCGAGATCAAGACAGTTTGATCTTCCGCCAGGCGCTCCGGGTGGATGTGGCTCTTGATGTAAGTCGGAATGGCATGCTCGGCCCAGCCCCAATCCGAGAGGGTGCGCGAATAAAACTCCAGCCGACCGCTCGGCGTCGGAAAGCCGCGCAAGGTTTCTCCATCGACGCGCACGCCGACCAGACGCCGCCCCTCCGCGTCCGGGTCAGGGCTGCCGATGGGAACGATATTGGTTGATGGAGGCTTCGGCGCGCGCGTGTAGACTCTGCCGAACCTGTCCTCGCGAACATCATCGAACTCTTCAGGCGGGACTACTTCCTCGTAAACAGCCCCCACCTTCTTACGCACCTCGAACGCCCCGTAGCGCCGCATGAACTCAAGCGGCGTCAAGCCTTCGCTTGCGGCTCGCTCCGGCAAGCCCGGAACGGAGTTCTCGAAGATGTAGCCGTAATACTCGTCCACGCCGAGGCGCTCGTTCGGCCTCTCTTTCGACTCGACGAACTGGCGTATGCCAAGCGCGCCTTCGGGGTCGATGCGCCAGGATAGCTCAAGCCAGAACTCGTTCTCCTCCCAGACCTCGCCCGGATTGACCTCGCGCGTGTCCGTGACCCGTTCACCCCCGGCACGCTCGCGCGCCGCGCGCAACACGGGCTGGCGAAAGCCTATCCACTGCGCGTCGTGCGTCTCGTAAGAGTGAAGATCGTGACGCTCCGAGCCGTGACCCATCGGCAGGATGTAGTCTGCGAAGTAAGCGGTCTCGTTCCACGTCGGAGTCAGCGCCACGTAGCAGCCGATCAGGCTCTCGTCCGAGAGGGCTTCGACCCAGGAGAAACCGTCGGGGTTGGTCCAGACAGGGTTGTAGACGCGTGTGAAGTAGACATCGAGCTTCCCACGCCCTTCTTTCAGGAAGTGCGGCAGCAGAAACGATAGCTCGTTCATCGCCAGCGGGTACTCTTTCGGCCACGTCAGCTCGTTCCAGACGGGCGGGTGCGGCGGCGTGTAGATCGGTCGGGGGACAAACTTGTTCCAGGCGTTCGGAAAGACGCCGCCCTCCGTGGCAACCGCTCCCAGCAAAGCGTTCAACATGAAAAGGGTGCGCGTCACCTGCCAGCCGCCGCTGTTTCCGGCGGAGGCGCTGCGCCAGTTGTGGCTGCTGAGCCGCGTCCCGGCTGTGGAAATGAGATGCGCGATCTCTTCGATCACGCGCGCGTCCACGCCGGATTCGCGCGCCGCAAACTCAAAGGTGTAGCTGCTGTACAACTCTTTCAGCACAAGCTCGAAGCTCTCGAACGTGGTCTCAATTTCGGGGCGCTCGACCGCCAAGTACTCTTCCCAGTTCCACCAGCGCCGCACGAACTCGCGGTTGTAGAGATTATTCTGGATCAGATAATTCGCTATGGAGAGGACGATGGCCGGTTCCGAGCCGGGGAAGGGCGAGACCCAGTGATCCGCATGCGTCGCCGTGTTGGAGAGCCTGGTGTCGAAGACGATCAGGCGTGCGCCTTCCGCCTTGGCCTCAATCACGCGCTGCGCGTGCGGATTGAAGTAGTGGCCTGCTTCCAGGTGTGAGCTGATGAGAAAGATAACGCGTGCGTTTGAATGATCCGGACTCGGACGATCCAGCCCCATCCAGAATTGATAACCGGCGCGACTGCTCGACGAGCACACGTTCGTGTGCGAGTTGTGGCCGTCCACGCCCCATGCCGCCAGTATACGCTCCGTGAATCCATCTTCGCCCGGACGCCCCACGTGGTACATGACCTCGTTGCGCCGCCCCTCCATGATCGCCTTGCGAATACGAGCCGCGATGTCGTTCAAGGCTTCATCCCAGGAGACGCGCACCCACTTGCCCTCGCCGCGCTTGCCCGCGCGCTTCAAGGGATAGAGGATGCGGTCTGGGTCTGTGATCTGGTTCAAGGTCGCAGGCCCTTTGGCGCAGTTGCGCCCGCGCGAGCCTGGATGCTCCGGGTTGCCCTCGAATTTTTGTACCTGCAAGCTCTCCTTATCGACGTAGGCCAGCAGGCCGCACGCCGACTCGCAATTGAAGCAGGTCGTCGGCACGAGCATGTACCGTCGCTCAACGCGCCTCGGCCACGCACGAGAGTCCAGCTCGACCCAATCATCCCAGCGCTCTTTCGGGGGGAAAGCCGCCAGGTGTATGCGGCTCGGGCCGGGATAGAAGGTCTCGCCGCGCGCCTCCGTTTCCTTGCGTGCGGCGCTCACTCTTTGGTTCAGCTCGTTCAGCTTCATTTCTGATTCGATCCTATTTGCTGCGTCTCAGTAGTTCTCTATTAGTGTCAGAAAAGCAGCCCGCGAGGTTTGTTGCAGTGCTGAGTGCAATTTCCTGTCATCGGTCATAAGCTGGCATCCTTGCGATGCAGCAAGAGCGACATACAGCGAATCATAAACGGTACGTTGTGCGTTCAGCGCGATCTTGAAAGCGTCGTTGATTAAATCAACGGTTGAATGGTAAACCAGTGGCAGCGTTTGTGCGGCGGCCATGATCTTCTTCCCCTCATCCGATGTCAGCTCTCCAAGCAATCGAACCTTTTTCCAGATAATGTTCCCGAATTCTGCCAGCATCAAGTCTGGCGCTATTAGTTCGTGCTGATCCGAGAAAAACTGAATGGCTTGCTGTGAGTGAACTTCCGGGACGTAGAGCTTAACCGCGATGCTGGCATCTACGATATAACGACTCATCGCTGGCGATCCTCAGCGGCAAGGTCTGTGCTATCGCTATGAGTTCGGCCTGCCAGTTCACGGCGAATCTCGGCAGCCACTCTGAGGGCTTCCTTCATCGCTTTAATGCGTTCAGCCTCACTCGCCTGGCGGCTGGAATTGATGCGCGCTTGTTCAGGAGTTTTTTTCGACATACAGATAACCTCGAAAAGAATATGTGCTGGTTAATTGTAATTCACGGAAGCGCTCTCGTGAAAGATACGCTCCTTAGGAGGGAAAGCCGCCAGGTGTATGCGGCTCGGGCCGGGATAGAAGGTCTCGCCGCGCGCCTCCGTTTCCTTGCGTGCGGCGCTCACTCTTTGCTTCAGCTCGTTCAGCTTCATAATTCTCTTGTGACGATGAACAGAATCGCTCGCTCAACTTTTAATCTGGATTATTTAGTGAGCCGTAGAACGAGTAGGAGAGGCGCGCGCCGGAAACCTGCAAGATCCATTTTTTGTAATCCTCCGCCTCCCCGCAGTTGTTTCCTCTCCCCTGCAAGATAAGCCGAAACCGTGCCGGACCGGCGAGCCCTTTCTTGAGCACACCCGTGACGCGCGCCGTGCCCGCGAGACGCCATTCCTTGTAGAGCGCGGGGCCGACTCCGCCCGGAGGGCTGTCCTGCATGTCCGCGCCGTAAAAGGTCGCCGTGGCCGGAAGCGTGAAGGAGAGCGTGCCTGTCTTTCCCCGTTCGTCTCGAAACTTTAAATCCCAGCGCCGCCCGCTGCGCGTTTGCGTCAGAGCATAGCTCGTAGAGAGTTCGTTATCATCCGCCGGTGATTGGTAGGTATTGGCGGTCTGGGAAAATCTCACGCGATTAAGCTGATAAAGTTGCGCGCTCGTGATTCTCTCAGACCTTTCATACCACTCGCCCTCTTCAGCGCAACAGGCGCACACGAGAGGCTTGTCCGTCATCAGGTTGAAATCCGCTTTGACCGGCCAGAAGAGGATGCTGATAAGTATCAAGAGAATGATTAAACCCGCGCCGCAACCTCTTCTCAGCCGTAAGAGACCCCGCATTCCGTACATAAAATAATCGTCCCTTCTTTTCAAGCTTCACCTGGAAGCCAAAAACACAGCTCAATTCGGCAAGCTCTTTGGAAGCCGCCCGCGCGCCTTGCTGCGCGCTCTTCGACCCTTCATGCCAACGGCACGGACTGACCGGCCTGGACATACGCGTGCTCGTAAAGCAGAAGGCCAGCGAGGGCAAACGGAACAACGGCTAGCCCCAGCAGGGGAGCCAGGCCGCCGATCAGCGTCAACACGACCCCCATCCAGAAGAATGCGCGATAACGGTTTCTGACCATCTCCCAGACGGCGAGGCGCGCGTGCGTGGTCGGGTGTGTCAGCGTCACCTCGCCCCAGATCATGAGCAGATGCAGCAGACTGGTCGCGCCCAGAATCCAGAGCAGAGGTGTAACCAATGTTGGCTCAAGCCAGAAGGCCAGAGGCGCGAGCGTCGCCGCGCCGAGGAGCAGAGCCTGTAGCGCCAGGTGCGGCGGAAGCAGAGGGTTCTGCCACATGTCGCGCGCCTTGGCCTGCGCGAAGAGATAGGCCGTGTAGATGGCCGTCAACAACGCGAGCGGCAAACCCGGCACGATCAAATACAGTTGCCAAGTCGTCTTGCCCAACATACTCGCCGCGAAATGCAAGGCCAGCACGAGCGAGTAGCCTGCTATGATGAACGCACCCTTCACTAACCAACTACGCCATTGCGGACGCGTGAAGATTAAGTAGAAACGGGCCGGGTGCTCCAAGTCCCAGATCAGCAAGCCGCCGGTGATGGCTAGGAACGCGCCCGATACAACAGGAGTGACCCACAGCCAGAGCGGCGAAGGTCTAAAGTTGATGAAAGCGGCCAACTCGTCTGAAACACCGTGCGCGAAACCTGCGAGGACGAGCAGCGTCATGACTAGATAAGCTCCGGCGGCGATGCCCTTCGTCCAGGTGTAGAGGCTGACGCGCCAGTCCCAGGGGATCGTGTGCGGCACGTCGTAAGAGAGGAGCGCGGCGGCGGACGTGTTGTTGTGCTGCGGATTACCGGAGACGACCATTTCCGTTCCGTGTCTCTGCTCGCTCCACATGAAGAGGTCGCCCGGGGGACGCCTCGCGGCCAGCGGGTCTAGAGTCGCCTGGTGCGCTCCCTTGTAAAAGAGCTTGGGCAGAGTCTCTTTCTCAGGACGGCGAACGTTGACCGGCTCGCGGTTGACGATCCGCGCAACCTTCGAAGATGGGTCGTTCATGTCACCGACTAAAATAGCTTCTGTGGGACAGACCACGACGCAGGCAGGCTCAAGCCCTATGTCTATACGGTGCGCGCAGAAGTTGCACTTCTCTGCCGAATGGTCTTCGGGGTTGATGAAGATCGCGTCGTAGGGACAGGCCGCCATGCAAGCCTTACAGCCGATGCAGATCGATTTGTCGAAATCGACGATCCCGTCCGCACGCTTGAACATGGCCGTCGTCGGACAAGCCGTCACGCAGGGAGCATGCGCGCACTGGTTGCAGCGTGTCACCTGATGAGCGCGTCGAGTTTGCGGAAACTCGCCGACATCGACGTGCTTGACGTAGGTGCGCGTCACACTGATGGGCACTTCGTTCTCTGACTTGCAGGCCGTCGTACAGGCATGGCAGCCGATGCAGCGCGTGTGGTCGATCACTTTCGCCCATTGCTGTTGATGGCTTTGGGGCTGGTATAAGGGCAACTCTCTCATTAAGTCTCGGAAGATTGATTAAACTGACACAAAATTTAAACGCAAAGGACGCTAAGTTTCACGCAAAGGACGCAGAGAGGGAGCCGAATCCTCTGCGACCTTTGCCTCTTCTCCCTCGGCGCTCTTTGCGGTTCATCATGCCTTTCGGAGATAGAACCTCTGAGAGACATCAAAAGAATTTACGGCACGACGACGGTTCTCATTTCATCAGAGCTTTGATTCCGCATCTTAACTTAACACACGGTCGTGCTCAAAACTTCTTCCGTCTCATCCGGCAGGACGCAGGACGCGCTTTAAAGTCAGCGCGCTCATCTTGAAGACGAGGGCTGTGCGCAGCAGGTCGCGCGCGATGCGGCGGTAGGAGTGGCGTCCCGAAATGGTGTTGTAGAGGATCGTGTACAGCTCTTCGTTGGTCTTGGCTAATTCGATGACGCCGTCCATCACGCCCGTGCTCATCCCCATGCGGCACAGACGGCGCAGGAGTCTCCCGTGGTAGTGATCTTCCGTGAGGACGCGCAGGCGGCGTGCGTAGGCTTCGAGCGCCACGGCGTCCAGCCCTCGCTCAAGCATCACGTCGGCGGCTGCCGTGCCCGTCTGAATCGCGGTCGTGATGCCCATGCCTTTAAAGGGACGCAGCCAGCCGGTCGCGTCTCCGACAGCAACGAAGCGATCCCAGAAGACGTGGCGTGCATGACGCACGGGCGCATGACCCTCGTAGTAGTCTAGCTGCGGAAGGTTGAAACGAGGTAGAAGGTTTCGTACCTGACGGTGCAGCAGAAAATCTTCCATGTCGGTGGAGCGCACGCGGCTGCCCATGATGTTGACCAAAACGTGATCCTGCTTCGGCGAGATCGCGCCGAACTCTATGCGCGGCAGGTCTGAGAGGAGAAAGGCGTGTATGACGCCGCCCAGACGCTTTTCGATGTAACGCTCGTCGCACGCCAGTTTGATGATGATCGAATGCATGTACTCTTTAGGGCGATGATAGCGGCGCCGGCGCGGGGAGACTTGTTCGAGCACCGAGAGCATTCCATCGTCGAGCCCGCACGCGGCCACGATCATGTCGGCAGAATGCGACATGCCTTCGGAGTAGACGCGCACGGGATGCTCCAGATTGTCCGGGTGAAACTCCATCCCCGTGACGCGATCACTGAGAACCTGTGCGCCCTCTTCAACGGCGCGCTCCAGTAACAACTGATCGAAATCGGAGCGCGAGACCATCAGCGCAGGCTCATCCGTAGAGGGCGCGCGCAACTCTATCTCGTTGCGGTCGCCGTGCAGGCGATAGCCCTTGATGTGGCGCTTGACCATAAGGGGCGGCAAATCTATTCCCAGACGCTCGCGCAGGAGTTCTGCGGTCGGCGGGGCCAGCACGCCGATACAAGGGTTGTGATGGCGCGGAAACTGTTTCGGCTCGTAGATCGTGACGCGCAAATTCAGCCCGCGCCGCTTCGCCTCATGGAGCAGCCGGATGGCGCACGCCGATCCGCCGGGGCCGCCGCCGATGATCGCCACGCGCGAGCCGTCGCGCAACCTGAGCCCGCGCACGGGCTCGCGTTCCGAACCGGCAATACTGGTACGCGCACGCTCCAAAGCGAGCGCCCCGGCGCGCCCCATCATGCGCGCCGCAAGCCGTGGATTGAAGGCGCGCATCAGTATGCGCTTGTAAGATTGATCGCCGGTGAAGGCCGCCAGCAGCGCGTTCGAAAGCAGAGCGCCGGGGCGCTCCAGTTTGCGCTCCGAGCGGAGCACGGCGAAGTAGACCGGAGCGAGAACGGGGTGCGGGAAGATGCGGTCGTAAATCTCAAACAGCATGCGGCCATAGATGTTGTCGCGCCCGAAGACGCGATTGCAGCGTCGCCAGAAATATTTTTCAAAGTCGCGCGCCGTCACGCCGTGGTTGATGACGCAATCGACGGCGAGACGCGCCGTCACGAGCGCCGATTCGACGCCGTTCTTCAGATAGCGCGAGTCGGACGCATCGCCGATGATACAGAAGCGCTCGCTGTAGGGCAGGCGCGCCGCGCCGAGCGCGACCCGTGGGTGGCAGTGGCAATCGAGCTTCCAATCCACAGGCAGGTAGTCGCGCATGTAAGAGTCGCGCAGGAGGCGTTCGGTCGCCACCACGTCCACATCTTCGCCGATGGCCGTGATCGTCACGTGCTCACCTTTGGGAATGAGCGCGACGTAGCGTATGTCCGGCTGCTTGAGGACGAAGAAGTGGATCATGTTATGGAGCTTTTCACGTTGAAACTCAAGGGGCACGCGCGCCTCTATGACGCAGGTTTTCCAGGTCGGCGGCGGCTCGTACCCGTAGAGCAGGCGTTGCGCCAGTTGTGAATTGACGCCGAAAGCGCCGATCACCAGGTCGTATTCAATGCGCGTCGAGGCAGCGTCGCTGAGACGCACAGACGGGCGGCGCTCAAGGGTGGCGGGCACGTCGATGTCATGCACGTTCTGCGGAATGTGATGCGCGCCGAGCTTGATCGCCTGATCGAGAAGAAACTGATCGAAGCTGCGCGCGCCTTCCGGGTGCTCTGTGCTGACGGGTCCCGCGCCGCGATAGACGCCGTAAATCTTCTTCGACGGATCGTTCGAGAGACGCGCCGAGGAGCCCTGATAATGGACGGCATAGCCTTCGATCTCGTAGTGTATGACTTCGCGCGGGATGGTCGTGGTGGAGCGTTCGATCTCCTGTATGAGCTTGTGGCCGAGAGCTCCGGCGCACATGTTGCAGCCGGGCGCGCCTTTCCGCGCGAAGTTCTTGCCGTCGTAAATGTCTACATGAATCGTGAGGCCGAGAGAGCGAGCGCGGCGCAACAACTCGATGGCGAAGAATGAGCCCGCTGGCCCAGCGCCAACGACCGCCGTGCGGCTGCCCGATGCGAGATAAGTCGGCTGCGACATGGCACGCGCCTCCACCCTACGCACTTTGAGGAACCGAAGAGGCCGGGACAGGAGGCCAACCGGGGGCGCTCACCTCTACAAAGGTTGACCAAATCTCATCTTCGGCGGAAACCTTCTCGGCCAAGCATAGGCGCGCGCCGGAAGGCATGTCAAATAATGAGTAGACAGTAGACAGTAGCCAGTAGTCAGTAGGCGCTTCGCGTGGCGGGTGCTGTCGCTGACACCAGGATGCGTTCGCTAGCGAAAGCTTTTCTACTGACTACTGGCTACGGTCTACTATTTACCGTCTCCTGCTCCTGCGCCTTTGCATTACGGGGCGGAAAATTGTAGAACTATGGCGGGATCGTGAAACGATCATTTATGGAGGTTGAATAGATGCGTCTTTTTATCTCTCTGTCAGCGGCGCTGATCCTCGCGGTCGCCGCCCTGACGGCATGTAACTCAACTGATGGTAGCGGTTCGGGCAGCAGCGCCGCCAAGGCGAAGGCGTCGCCATCGGCCACGAAGCCGCCCGCTCCGGCGACGCAGCCAACAGTGAGCCAGGGCGACGGAGTGCGCCGCGTGACCACTACAGAATTGAAGGAAGCGCTCGATAAGGGCACGGCAGTAGTGGTTGATGTGCGCGCCGAAGAGCAATATAAAGCGGGACATATCAAAGGAGCGCTGCACATCCCGGAGGCAGAGATCGCCGCGCGCGCCGGTGAATTGCCGCGTGACAAGATGATTGTCACGTACTGTTCTTGACCGAACGAGCACACAAGCGCCCGTGCGGTGCAAGACCTGAAAGCGAAGGGGATCGAGAATGCAGCCGCGCTCTTTGGCGGCACTGAAGCGTGGAGACGCGCAGGGCTTCCCATGGAGCCACCTAACGATGTGAAGGTAGAAGAAAAGTGATTGATTGATCGAGAGCAGGGGTGCGCGCTCTTCAGTTGCTCCGAAGCGCCCTCGGGTAAAATCGGTCGCTTCTCTGGCCGTAAACTTGGAAGCCACCGTCCAGGATTTCTCGGCAGGCTCTAACGGATTAGAGCGCACCTGCTGTAGCGGCCTCTTGCCTCCGAAAATAGTTTTGAGCCCGTATTTGGTCGCCATAATGGTCAAAAGGCGCTAAATACGGGCTTTTTTTAGTCTTGAACGTGGCTGGCTCCCAACCGCTCTACTATCGCTTAATAGTATCTATTTTTACAATTGACATCGTGACAGTTTTGTCATATAGTCGCCGAGCCTTCAATCATGGCTGACCCCCGGAGCCTGCGCGCTAACCCCGCATCTCTTTTGCTCAGCCAGAGAAAAATTCAATAAGTACGTTCGGTACTGCAACTCTTCAAACGGCGGTTCTGCGTTTAGCTAGAGGAGAATCTGGCGATAGCCGCCCTGTCTACGACCACATAAAAGGGCTGACCCGAGAGCCTGCAACCTGCACGCATCTTTTTGCTCAGTCTTATCAGTAAAACCCTCGCGCTGTGACTTCAATCTCAGTGCTCGACATAGCCAGAAGGAGAATTGGCCTTGAGACGATTACTTTCTTATGTACTTTGCGTTTCCCTCTTAGTTCCCCTTATCAACATGTTTTCCGTACTTTTGCCCACTGCTTCCGCACAGGATGCAGCGTTGGTGCAGAGAGCGGACATTCAGCGCGGCATCCAGACGCTTAAGAGCGAGACTGGTGGAGCGGCAAAGATCACCACCAATCCTGCGACGGGGGCTGCTCGGTTTGCGCGCATGTCATCCGGTTCAGAGGCCAGCTTCTCCAGGGGCATGACCGGAACTCCCGCAGATAAATCCATTACTTTCCTCAGAAATTACGGCAGCGCTTTTGGCGTCACCAACCCCTCGACCCAGTTGAAGATCTCAAATCAAAGCTCGGACCTGACGGGCGGACAGCACTTGTCCTACAACCAGTTTTATCAGGGTGTGCCGGTCTTTGCCGGAGTCCTCAAGACGCACTTTGACGCCAAGGGCGAGCTGCGCGTCGTCAATGGCAACTTCATACCGAATATCTCGGTCAACCCCGTTCCTTCTCGTGATGCAAGCTCACTTGCTTCCGTCGCCATCGACAATGTGAAGGCCGATATTGATGCCAACGCGGAAGTGCTCGCGCGGTCTGCTGAAGGTCTGTTGGTCAAAGACAGCGCCCTCTACATCTATCGCACCAACCTGGCGCGCGGCATCCCCGGCGAGAACCATCTCGTGTGGAAGTATGAAGTCACGAATGGCAACGATGTACGCGAGTTCGTCTACGTTGACGCGCACTCCGGCAAGGTCGTTGACCGGATCACGGGCATCTACGATGCCTTGAACCGTCGCGCTTTCAACGGAAACGGTTCGACTCAATCAGTTCCGCCGAACTATCCGAACAATCCGTTCTGGGTGGAAGGTCAGGCGTTCCCGACCAATAACGTTGAAGCGGATAACATGATCATCTCCTCGAAGGAGACCTACGACTATTATCATAACGCCTTTGGTCGCGACTCTTTCGACGGCATGGGCGCGACGATGGACGCCATCTTCAATCGCGGCAATGCGTGCCCGAACGCTTCCTGGAACGGCACGTTCATCTCCTTCTGCCCCGGTCTGACGACCGACGACGTGACGGCTCACGAGTGGTCGCACGCCTACACGCAGTACACGCACGACCTCATCTACGCGCACCAGCCGGGCGCACTCAACGAAGCTTATTCTGACATCCACGGTGAGACGGTTGACCTGATCAACAATCGCATGACGGATTCGCCGGGCGGCCTCCGCCAGGCTGATGCTGCCGACTGCTCGGAATTCATGCCGTATCCGCCGGTTGTCCAGGTGAATTCTCCGGCTAACATCGCCAACACTTACCCGTCAGGCCGCGCCGTATTTGGTCCAGACTTGACGGTTGCCGGACTGACCAGCGATATTGTACGAGCAACGGATGATGCGAACGCGACAGGCCCGACTACGCTGGACGGCTGCACGGCGTTCACCAATGCTGCGGCCGTAGCTGGCAAGATCGCGCTCGTCGATCGCGGCACCTGCGGCTTTAAGCTCAAGGCCTATAACGCTCAGCAGGCCGGGGCCATCGGCGTCATCATCGGCAACATCGCCTCGAGCGCCAACACCAACGTCACGATGGCGGATGACCCGACCGTCCCGGCCATTACCATTCCGGCAGGGCAGCTCAAGTATGCTGATGCTAACCTTATCCGCAACGAGTTGGCCGTCCCCAACACTGTCAATGTTACGTTGAAGCGCAATGCTCCGGCCAACGTTGACCATAGCTTGCGCTGGATGCTCGGCGAAGACGATACGGGTCAACTTCCCGGCGCGCTGCGCGACATGTGGAAGCCGACCTGTCTGGGTAACCCCGGAAAGGTCTCCGATTCGCAGTACACCTGCGCGGCAGTTGCGGGCAGCGGCAACGATCAGGGCGGTGTGCACAACAACTCGGGTGTCGTCAACCACGCTTATGCGCTGATTGTGGACGGCGGCATATATAACGGCCAGACCATCACAGGCATCGGCCTGACCAAGGCCGCGCACATATACTTCCGCGCACAGTCGCTTTACCAGCACTCGTCCAGTGACTTCACGGATCACGCCGATGCCATCGAGCAATCGGCCACAGACCTGATTAACGCTGGCACTGATCTGGCAGACCTGGTGACGGGCGCGCCGTCGGGACAGATTGTCACGGCTGCCGACCTGGCAGAGATTCAGAAGGTCATGCTGGCGGTCGAGATGAGAAGCACGCACACGGGCTGCGCCGTCACGCCGCTTCTCGCGCAGAACCCGCCTGCGGATGCTTGCGGTTCGGGGACTGTCCAGAAGACCATCTTCTCGGACGACTTCGAGGGTAACACGGCGAGCTGGACGGTCAGCCACGACGCGAATGCTCCGGCAGCTTTCACCAACCGTGATTGGGTCGTCAGCAGCACGCTGCCTGACGGACGCTCCGGCAAGGCTTTCTGGGCCGACAATCCTGACATCGGAAGCTGCACGGCCAGTTCCAACGAAGCTGGTGTGATGCACCTGACGAGCCCGTCAATCCACATCCCCAGCACGGTCGGCAACCCGGAACTCAGGTTCGCCCACTGGGTCTCCACCGAAAAAGATTTTGACGGTGGACAACTGATGATTAGTACCAACGGCGGCTCATCCTTCACGCTCGTGCCGGATACGGCCTTCGTTTACAACGCCTACAACCAGGCGCTCGGTGCTGGAACCGGAGCGAACGCCAACCCGAGAGCTGGTCAGAAGGCCTTCTCTGGCAGCGATAATTTCGCTGTGGACGGCACATGGGGCACGTCGGTCGTCAATCTGGCGTCGCTTGCGCCAGCCGGTTCTGACATCCTGCTTCGCTGGGACCTCAGCTCCGACTGCGCTTCCGGTCGCCTCGGCTGGTACGTCGATGACGTGAAGCTCTCGGCTTGCCTGGTTGACACAGACCTGTCAATCGTCAAGAAGTCGTCAGCCCCGTCAACCTTGATCGGCAACAACATCACGTACACCTTGACGGTCAGGAACTATGGCCCGACCAATGCCACTTCGGTGGTCATTACAGATCCATTGCCGACCGGGATGCAGTTCGTTTCGGCGACGGGCGGTTGTACGGAGATGGGCAACGTGGTCACTTGCAACATCGGTAATCTAGCCAATGGTGCGATCGCGAGTAGACAGATCACGGTCAAGACCACGAAGGTGGGCATGATCGTCAACACGGCCAGTGTCACGCAGTTCGAGCCTGACACAGTAGTGCCGGGCAACAACTCCGGTGGGGTTTCGGTCAATGTCCTGCAAGCGCTCAGAAGCGTGACCTTTACGCCGACAGCAGTGATCGGAGGCTGTGCCGGTTCGACTGGCAAGATTCTCTTGAATGCTGCGGCTCCGGCAGGTGGCCTTGATGTGACGCTGACCTCGGGTGATCCTGACGTGCAAATCGTTGGGGCTAACCCGGTTCACTTCAATCAGGGAGAGACGCAGAAGACCTTTGCGGTCACGACCAGCAGTGTCAACGCGATCAAGATAGTCAATGTCTCGGCGAAAGTCGTGGGCACGACGACCACTGTGATCGGCAAGTTGAAATTGACACCCGTACCGATCACCACGGTGACCTTCAATCCGAACCCTGTGACTGGAGGCAACCAGACGACCGGAACTGTGACGTTGTCGTGCGCGGCACCGTACAACATCTCGGTGACTCTGTTGTCCAATAAGTCAGCAGCGAAACCGCAGACGCCGATCACGATCCTGGCGGGTCAGACCAGCGCACAGTTTACGGTCAACACATTACACGTGTTGAGCCAGACGGCTGTGACTATCACCGCTAAGGGCAACGGCAGTATCAAGACGGCGACGTTAACCGTCGTACCATAGCGGTCTGGAGAGCAAGTGTTGAGAGGTTAAGCTTCACTTGTTCTTCGACGACCGTGGAGTAAGTAGAGCGCAAGAGGCCGCCCGGGTTAAAAAGGCTTGGGCGGCCTCTTGCTTTATCTATCAGACAACGTTCGCGGGCATAAGATGGCTGCCGGTGAGGGCGCTTTTGGCCGTCGCTCAAAGCGGAGACGGAATACGCCTGCTGCGGCGCGGCCTCTGCATAGAAGTTGAGCCTTCAGTTTACCTCTTCGAAGGCTCAGATAAAGGGTGTCTCCCTTGCCAGCATCTGCACGGCCTACAGTGTTCGCTCAAGAGCTGATCTCACAGTAACTAAAGAATTTGACAAACTTTCCCTAACCGGTTTAATCTGCGCTTAACTTGGACATTGGTTAGAGTCAATCGCTTTGATCCCGTCGCAAGCAGACATTCTCGAAGTGATACAGCGCCACCTCTATCTGCGCGAGCATCCTTTGTCCATACGAATTGATCTCGACTACGTCTTGCGGCGGGCGAATTAACAGGTACGGAATTCTGGTTCGCGAAAAGGGATAAACATGCTGGGAAGGCTTCTTAAGCTCGGGCGAAGAAAGGCATCGTATAGATCCTACGATGATTATTATAAAGAGTATCGACGCGCCAAACGGGAAAATCCAGAGAGATTCGAACAGGAGCAGGAGCTTGTCAGAAAATGGGTGCTGCGCACAGTTGAGCAGCGTCAGCAACAGGGTGCGTCGGATGAAAGAGGATCGAGCGCACAGGCTATAGAAAGAAGGCCCGAAGAGGCAATGAATCAGATGCGGGAGATCGCCCGCGCCGCTTTTATGAGCCATCCGGCGGCGACGGAGGCAGATTTTCGTATCTGCTGGCCTGCGATTCGCGCCGAGATGCTGAAACAGTATACGCTGGATGAACTGGCCGCAGAGCCGGAGCGCATGAGCGCCCTGCTGCTGAGGGCTGCCAGCACCGAACCTGAACAGCCGCGCCAAACACAATTAGCTCTCGAGCAGCGCAATGATACGCGAGCCTTTCTACAGGCAGTGCGAGACGGCAACATCCATGACGTTAATGTTTTTCTGCTCGGCGGCGTCGATGTCAACGTCATGATCGATGGTTGGACGGCCTTGATGGTGGCGACCATTAAAGGTTATGGTGAGATCGGGCGCGCCCTGCTGAACCGCCACGCGGACGCCAATATTAAGAACAACGATGGCCTCACGGCCTTGAGATTCGCCATCGCCATGGGCGATATAGACATGATGCAGTTGCTGCTCTCAAAAGGCGCGGACGTTAATACGCTCGATAATCGCTGGTGGACGCCCATGATGCAGGCTGCCGACGAGAACAATATCGAAGGCGTTAAAATTCTGCTTGCGAGAGGGGCTGATCTGAATATACGAAATAAAGATAACGATACGGCACTCGGTCTGGCAGAGCGTAATCAACATGAGGTCGTCATCTATCTGCTGAAAAGAGCCGGTGCGGTAGTTTAATCGTCTTGATGATTATCCCGTAGAGAGCGATCTGAATCGGGCACGAATCCTTCGCTTACCCCGTGGGAGTATAGGGCGAGCGAACGGAGGAGGCCATCTGAGTTGCGAGGGCTCAGGTGGCCTCTTACTTTGTAAGCAGTAAGCAGTAGAAAAGGAAAACCAAGGTTGCCGCTCTCTTTTCTACTGCTTACTGCTCACTGCTTACTGCTTTCACATCTGCGGCACAGGCTCTGCGACGAGGACGGGCGAGGGGGTGACGACCCTGCCTGAGGGCACGCAGAGCACCGGGCAGGGAGCGTTGCGCACGACGCGCTCTATGTCCGGCCCGAGCGCGGGTGCGCCGCCGAAAAGCGAAGCATGAACGCTCGTGCCGATGACAATCAGATCGACATCCCGCTCTGACGCCAGTTGTACGATCTGCTCGTAGGGTCTTCCTTCGGTGATGTGCGTGATGGCACGGCTGCCCGCCTCGCGTGCGAAGACGGACATACGCTCTTCCACGTATTCGCGCAGGCGCGAGAGCGAAGGCCCGGCGCTGTCCGGGAACATCGCGGCCATCTGCTCCATGTAGTCTGCGATCACGTAGACGACGTGCAGCTCTGCGTTCGTGCGCCCCGCAAACTCTGCTGCGACCTGCGCGGCCTCGTTGGCCGAGGAGCGAAAGTTGGTCGCCAGCATGATGCGATTCAGGCGAATCTCCGTGTGCGGCCCTCTGTGCTCGACGAAGTCGCGTTGCGGCGGGCGGATCGTCAGCACAGGGCAGGGGGCTTCGGCAATGATCTCTTCGGCGGTCGAGCCCCAGAGCGCACGCGCCAGACCTTTGCGCCCGTGCGTGACGATGGTCAACATGTCTATGTTGAAGTCGCGCACGGCACGCGCGATCTCCGGCGCAGGCTCGCCCTCGACGATGACCGGCTCGACCTCCAGACCATCAAGTAAGGGGTCTGCGAGCAGGTCTCGGACATCCATGCGCAACTGCTGAAGCCAGCGATGATCCGCGTCCTCGAAAGTCCTCTCGGGGAGCGTCAGCAGGTTCGCAGGCACAGTTCCGCTTTGCACGCTGAAGAGCACGACGCGCCCGCCTCCCTCGCGTGCAAACGCCGCCGCATACTTCAGCGCCGCACGCGCGTGCGGCGTAAAATCCGTCGGAAACAGAATATTTCTGAACGAGTACATACGAAAACAGGAGACAGTAGACAGTAGTCAGTAGCCAGTAGAAATAAGAGCGGTTGATGCTTTCTTTTCTACTGTCTACTGTCTACTGACTACAGTCTACTTCCTTTCACATTTTCCCCCAGAGCATCAGCGCTCCGATGACTATAAAAGCGACGGCTGCCAGCTTATGCAAGAGGTTCTCCGGCAGATATTGCCCCAGCAGTGCGCCGAGCGCAACGCCCAGCAAAGAGACGAGCGAGAGCGCAAGCGCCGCGCCGAGGAAGACAGAGACGGGCGAGCGCGTCTGAGCCGCGAGCGTGATGACGGCCAACTGAGTCTTGTCGCCCATCTCCGCGATCACCAGCAGCCCGAAAGTAGTCCACAAAGCGCTCCATTTCAGCATAAATACGTCCGTTGTCCGTAGTCGGTTGTCAGTTGTTTGCTTTGGTTAGTTTGAATCTTTGATCTTCAGGCAGCAAGCCTGCGAGAGCATAAACAACTGACCACGGACAACTGACCCTCCTTTATAAAACTTTCGTGCCCGCGATACGATCCATCTCAGGCGCAAGCTTGAGCCGCTTCAACTCTGCCGCGCGCCGTCGCGCCAGCACGGCGAGTTCCAGTGCGATGCGCTCGCGCACACTGCCCGCGCGTGGGCCTGAAGCGAGCTTCTCGACCGTCCGATGCAGGCATGTCCCGACGCCGGAAGTATAGGTTCGAGAATTCACCCCGTTGTGAAGGTTCACCTCGCTGTAAGCGTATTCGAAGCGCCCGGTCGCAGGATCGAGAAAAGAGAAGTCGTCAGCCGCTTCCAGACGCGCCGCATGAAAGGCTGTATGGAAATCCGCGCCCACGCCCAGAGCGGCGCGCTCCACGGCTGCGATCAGCTCGCCGCTCAAGCGCAGCAGAGCGTTCCAGTCCGTCTCATCCATCTCTTCCGGCGCTGAAGTGTCTTCAGCCCTTTCAATCCTCTCGCCTGCCACATCTACGTTCGTGATCGCGCTCCTGATTGGAGGTGCGCTCGGTTCGTCCTGCTCTTCCGACGCACCTTCGTAGATGCTGATGAGACCGCCCGGCATCATGGCGCGCACGATCAGGCGGTGCATGGCAGCCTCGCCTTGCCCTTCGCGCCCCATCGCTTGATCCGTCTCGCGTACGTTCAGACGGCCATCCGCATTAAGAAATACGTCCGCCATATATTCGTCCAGCTCGACGTGGACGCGCCCGACGAAAGCGCGCTTCTGCAAATAACGAAGCAGCGCGCCCAGGTTGACGTAGGACGTGTCCAGGTTCTCATATACCGGACGAGATGTGTTAGCGTCGCGCATAAAGTGACCGGACGATACTGAAGATTAAGGTTAGCGGCGGAGTCTAACAGAGCTTCTTCACGAGCGTCAACGTACACAACTTCAGGCGCATCCTCCGCCGTTCCCGGTTTCAACGCCGCTTGCGAGGATTGCGATACTTGTAGCCGCACTCGCGGCATCGCCAGCGGCTGCGCTCGCAAAGCAACCTGATACTCTCGCTTACGCCTCCGCACTTCGGGCAGCACGGGGTTGGACGCGCGCCGATAACGACTCCCATGAAGTAATAGAAATCCAGGGACGTGAGAATCTGGAACAAGAACGCTAATATTATTTCGCTCATCATCTTTCCTTCCCGCGCGTCTGCGCGCCACCTGAAAGCGCCTTCAGGGAGGTGACACAGCTACGAGGACGAGGGTGTGATCGTAGACGGACGTTCAGCCGGTTGCGCCTTAGGCCACATCAAAGACACGGCGACGGAGATGACGAGGACGGCGCTGATGAAGCCCAGCGAGAGGCTGATCGGAAACTTGCCGCCGTACCAGTCGTTGAGCCACACCATCTTCAACCCGACGAAGATGAGGATCACCGCCAGCCCATACTTGAGCAGGTGAAACTTATCGACCGCTCCCGCGAGCATAAAGTAGAGTGCGCGCAGACCCAGGATCGCAAAGATGTTCGAGGTGAAGACGATCAAGGGCTCGTTTGTTAGCGCGAAGATCGCCGGAACGGAATCGACGGCGAAGATGATGTCCGTCATCTCCAGGAAGAGAAGCGCCACAAAAAGCGGCGTCGCAAAGATGCGACCTGCCTGCCGGACGAAGAAGTGCTTGCCCTGAAGCTCCCTGGTGACGGGCACGAACCGGCGGAACAGTCGCATCAAGAGGTTCTTATCCGGGTCGACCTTCTCATCATGCACGAACATCATCTTGACGCCCGTGAAGATCAGGAACGCTCCGAAGACGAGTATGACCCAGTGATACTGCATAAGCACGGAGCCCATCGCGATGAAGATGGCGCGGAAGATGAGCGCGCCGAGAATGCCGTAGAAGAGAACGCGGTGCTGATACTTGTTGGGGATCGCGAAATAGCCGAAGACCAGTATGAAGACGAATATGTTATCGACCGAGAGTGATTTCTCGATGATATACCCGCTCAAAAACTCAAGCGCCACAGACCACGCCATGGCCTGTGAGTCGAACCCCGGCAGCGCCATGAGGCGCGGGTCGCGCGGAAACTTCCAGAGCGCATACTGGTAGAGCAGGTAATTGAAAGAGAGCGCCAGAGTGATCCAGACGGCGCTCCACGCGGCCGCCTCGCGGAAAGAGACTGTGTGCGCCTTTCTGTGGAAGATGCCCAGATCGACGGCCAGTAAGAGACAGACGAAACCTGTGAAGGCGGCGTAGAACCACCAGTAATCCGCGAATGGGAAAAGATAGATAACCTGCATGATGCTTGTTTCTCCTTCGGCCAAGAGTGCCCTGCCAGAGCGGTCTTCAGGCCGTAGCCAGTACCGTCGCAGATAAAAACTCCTCGCTGGCTGCGGCGCGAGACCGCCCGGTGCGCAAAAAGAAAAGACCCCTTGCGCGTTAATACACGCAAAAGGTCTTGATCCTTGAGCCCCTCTCTGTAGGCCCTCACCGGTGAGCCGGACTGCTTAACTCTAAGCAATCGTGTTGACGACTTCACCAGACTCTCGCGGAGTGATCTACTCCCCTTCTGATTGTTAAATAGATTCTATTGAGCCCCACCATGACAGTCAAGTAAAGAAATGTGGAATGCCGAATGCGGAATGAAAAGAAGAACCATTCACGATTTTGTCTTAGGTCTTTAATTCCGCATTCCGCATTCCTAATTCATCATTTGTTTTCTTGATTTGCTGCGCGTTCCATGCCAAACTCCGCCGACGATCCCCTTGGGCATCCTTCAAGCTATTGATCTGAATCCATCAACGACCGGGGAGGCACACATTGCTTCGAGGTATCTTCCGCACCAAAAATCTTGACGACATACTGGCTACTATCGGTGGCCCGCAGTTTTCGCTGAGACGCACGCTCGGCGCATTCAACGTCACGCTGATCGGCGTCGGCGCGATCATCGGGGCGGGCATCTTCGCGACGGTCGGCAGCGCCGCCGCGGGCGACTCTACCGTAGGCCGTCCCGGCGCTGGCCCTTCGCTCATGCTTTCTTTCGTCATCACGGCAGTAGTCTGTGGCTTCACGGCGCTCTGCTATGCAGAGCTGGCCTCGATGGTTCCCATCTCCGGCTCGGCTTATACCTACTCTTACGCGACGATGGGCGAGCTGATCGCGTGGATTATCGGTTGGGACTTGATTATCGAATACGCCATCGGCAACGTCGCGGTCGCCATCAGTTGGGCAGAATACTTTTACAAACTGCTGCTTAATCTAGGCATCCCCTTTCCCAGATGGCTGGCGACGGATTACCGCTCGGCCTCGCTTCTGGCAACGGAGGACCCGGCCAAGTACGCGGAACTCTTTGGAGGTGCGCCGCACATCTTCGGCGTGCCGTTGATCTTCAACTTCCTGGCCTTCGCCATCGTCGCGCTGATCACGGTCGTGCTCGTGTGGGGGATACGGGAATCGGCAAACTTCAACGCCGGGATGGTTCTCGTCAAAGTCCTCGTGCTGCTGTTTTTCGTCGGTGCGGCGATCTACTTCATGTCGCCTTCGGCGCCTTCTAAGATGGCGGCCAACTGGCGACCATTCCAACCGGAGGGGTGGGGCGGCACGTTCGCGGGGGCGGCACTGGTCTTCTTCGCTTACATCGGTTTCGATGCCGTCTCGACCGTGGCGGAAGAGACGAAGAACCCGGCGCGCGATCTGCCCATCGGGATCATCGCTTCGCTCATCATCTGTACCGTTTTCTACATCGTTGTCGCCGCAGTCTTCACTGGCCTCATTCCTTTCCCTGAGCTTCAGAAAGTCTCCACTTCGGGGCAGGCAGAGGCTTTGACGATGGCGCTCGACTACGTCGCGCCGCCGGGTGTGACATGGCCGCAGACGATCGTCGCTTTCGGTTCGGTGGTCGCGCACACGGCAGTGCTCCTGGTCTTTCAACTCGGGCAGCCGCGCATCTTCTTCTCGATGGCGCGCGACGGCCTGCTGCCGTCTGTGTTTGCGACCGTCCACCCGCGCTTCAAGACGCCGCACATCACGACGATCCTGACCGGCGTCTTCGTCGGCGGCATCGCCGCTTTCGCCAACATCGAGTCGATGCTCAACCTGACGAACATCGGAACGCTCTTCGCTTTCATGCTGGTCTGCATAGGCATTCCCATCCTGCGCCTCAAAGACCCGAACCGCCAGAGAGCGTTTCGCGTTCCCTTCGGCCCGTGGCTCATTCCGGTGCTCGGCGTCTTCTCCTGCATCTTCTTGATGTACTACCTGTCGTCTGATACGTGGTGGCGCTTTATCGGCTGGCTGGTGCTCGGCATCTCCATTTATCTGGCCTACGGATACACGCGCAGCGCCATCGGACAGAAGATCGGACGCCCCATCCGTACACCTTTAATGCTCAAAGTGGCGGCCATAGGATTTCTGCTTCTGGCCGTCGGACTCTTCACCGTTCCGCACGCCCTCGGCTTCAGCGGAAGCCTCAATGCCGCGCTCACAACCGGCGCGGAGCAGCACGCACGCTCGCTGACAGGCTATGCGCTGATCGTTATAGGTTTCGTTTTGGGCATCGCCGGATCATTGATGGGCGCGTCGCAGGATACAGGAGAGACGATGAGCGGTTCTCAATGAAGGGTTCTGTGAAGATTCGGTTTCAGTCAACGCGCAGGTGAGAGCGCTTATTTGTTACCGCTTATATGAATACTTCCGGCGAAACGTGGAAGTATTCAGCGAGCGCTTTCGCCTGCGACTTGCTGATTCCGCGCTTCCCGTTGACTACTTCCGAAGCGACGCCCTTCGAGCCGAACAACTTCCAGAGATCACTCTGTTTGACTCCATTTGCGGCCATCAACTCTCGTAAAACTTCGTGCGGCGTAGCTTCTCCGGGATGATAGAATCTCTGTTCAAAATCTTGAATAAGGTGAAAGAGAAGATCAAGTAAGACATCTTCCTCAAGACTACGCCGCTCACCTTTAACCATTAACTTCTCAGCTTGGACAAGCAAACGTTTATTCTCTTCTTCTGTATCAATTTTGACAGGTAATGCTTTAGCGAGCAATCTGCCATATCTTCGCGGATCGATTCTAGCGACCGCAGTCTTTCTTCCACTTTTCCTTATCGTATTCTGCATGAGTTAAGACGCTTCTAATAAGTATTCTATGTTTGTGGTAATCAATTAAAGTGATTAACCGGTAATGATTGCCTTTGATATTAAATACTGTACAAATACCAACAGCATCCGCGTGCCGATACGTTTGTTTTACTTCTACTATTGTTTTCCAATTAGCTTTTCTTGCTGTTTTGTACCAAGAATTTAAAGAAGATTCAGAATCAGAATGCTGACCGATAAAGCCTTTGATTAATTCGAAACCTATAATCTTCATTTAATATTTTTCTCCTGTATGACGTTTGTTGATACATGATCCTTATATTTCCCTCTAAATTTTGTTTCTTAGATAATCTCTATCTTAAATGTTTTGTAAGATGACTCTATGTTCTCATATTGAGAACCACATTGTCAAGATGTTTTTGTTGCGTTTTTCAAACGTCATGGATAGTCTTACGGGCAGAGGTTATCTGGATGAACGCCCTACCAATCATCATCGGCTCGCTGTGCGTGATGGCTATCGCGTATCGCTACTATTCTGCTTTCATCGCGGCGAAGGTGCTGACGCTTGACGACGCGCGGCCTGTGCCGTCTGAGACGTTGTACGACGGGCATAACTATTACCCGACGAACAAGTGGGTGCTGTTCGGCCACCATTTCGCGGCCATTTCGGGCGCGGGGCCGCTCGTGGGGCCTGTGCTGGCAGCGCAGTTCGGGTTCCTGCCGGGGCTGTTGTGGCTGGTGATCGGCGTTTGTCTGGGCGGCGCGGTGCATGATTTTATGATTCTTGTGGCGAGCGTGCGCCGTCGCGGGAAATCGCTGGCCGAGATTGCGCGCACGGAGATCAGCCCGCTCTCTGGATTGGTCGCTGGGATTGCGATTCTGTTTATCGTGGTGATCGCGCTCGCGGGTCTGGGACTGGTGGTCGTTAACGCGCTGGCGGAATCTCCCTGGGGGACGTTCACGGTCGGGTTCACAATCCCGCTCGCGCTTTTGATGGGGCTCTACATGTACCGCATACGCCCCGGGCGCATCGCTGAGGCGAGCATCATCGGCGTTGTCGGCTTGCTGTTCGCTGTCTTTTTGGGCGGGCGCATCGCTGAAAGCTCCTGGGCTGAAAGCTTCACCTTCTCGCGCAACACGATCATCCTATTGATGGCCGCCTACGGCTTCATCGCGAGCGTGCTTCCCGTCTGGATGCTTTTGTGCCCGCGCGACTACCTTTCGTCGTATCTCAAGATCGGGACTATAGCCTTTCTGATCATCGGCGTGATCCTCGTGCATCCGACGCTGAACATGCCTGCGTGGACACCCTTCGTTTCGGGCGGCGGGCCTGTCATTCCGGGCAAGGTCTACCCGTTCGTCTTCATCACCATCGCGTGCGGCGCGATCAGCGGCTTCCATGCCTTAATCTCTTCCGGCACCACGCCCAAAATGATCAGGAAAGAGACTGACACTCGGATGATCGGCTACGGCGGCATGTTGATGGAAGGTGTGGTCGGAGTGGTCGCACTGATCGCCGCCACCTCGCTTTTCCCAGGCGACTATTTCATCATCAACACCCCGCAGAAGACGGACGCGCAAAGGAGCGCCTACGCGCGCATGGTGGACGAGCACACGGCTGAAGGGTTCAATCTTCAGCCGCAGGAGATTGATCGTCTCGAAGCAGAGTCGGGCGAAAAGAACCTGCGCGGGAGGACGGGCGGCGCGGTGACGCTGGCGCTCGGCATCGCCAAAATCTTCGACGCCGTGCCGTTCTTGAGCGGGCTGATGAAATACTGGTATCACTTCGCGATCATGTTCGAGGCACTTTTTATCCTGACGACGATTGACACGGGCACGCGCGTGGCGCGCTTTCTCGTCGGCGAGTTCGGCGGACGCTTCTACAAAAAATTTGAAGACCCGAAGTGGCAGCCCGGCTCATTCGTCACCACCGCGCTCGTCGTCTGCGGGTGGGCGGCCTTCATCTGGTCGGGCTCGATCTCGACGATCTGGCCTATGTTCGGCATCGCCAACCAGCTTCTGGCGGCGGTCGCCCTGTGCGTCGCGACGACGATCATCATCAACATGGGGCGTGCGCGCTACAGCTTTGTGACGCTTCTGCCGCTCACCTTTGTCGCCACCACGACGCTCGTCGCAGGCTGGCAATCCATCACGGATAACTTCTGGCCGCTCGCGCAAAGGGCGGAAACAGCCGCGCAAGGCTATATTAACGTCGCGCTCACAGTCATCCTCATGCTCGCGGCGGTGATCGTCCTTGTAGATTCCATTCGACGTTGGATGGGAGGAGGGGCGCGACCTGAAACTGCGGGAGGATCGAGCTTTGCCGAAGCAGGAACGATGTGAGGGACGAGTGAAGAGAAGGCAGCAGGAGCGCTGTCGTCTCTACTGCCTAATACCTTCTCTCTTTATTCGTCTTTTCAGTACTGCCCTGATTTGATGTTGCTGAGCAGGCGTGCGAGCAGATTCTGCAACTGCTCTGCGTCTTCGAGGTAGGCTATCCAATCATTTCCGCCGACATTGACGTTCGTGCCTTCCAAATCTTTGCCGTACTTTTCGGCCATCACGACAAGTGGAGTGTGCCCGTCATATTTCGCGTGTTCGCGGATTTGCCGCCCGACGTTCAGAGCCTCTTCCGGCGACTTGCCGACGAGATTGATGAGCACCAGGCCAGCCTGTAGATGGCCGCCGTCTACCCTTTCCAGCGCATCTTCTTCGTTTATCGAGACGATTACACGGTAGCCATACCTTTGTAGATTTCCCCTGAGTATAGGGCGTGTCTCGTCGTCTTCCTCAACCAGAAAGATTGTCGTTGGTGCGGCCTGTTTTGTGATCATTCTTTTGATAAACCTCCTTTATTGAAACAGAGACTATGGCACATTAAAGATTAACGGTCTGTCCGGTAGGGGTCATTGCCATTTCGCTCTGTCCGATATGGACTCAGCGGTGTTCATTTTGGACAAAGGGTGATATACTGCTTTCGTACTCGGAACTGCTCTTTCGCAAAGCTCCATACGACATCAGGTCAGCCTAACTGCCTCTCCTTTTGCCGCGTGCTGTCTTTAATGGACGTGACCGCAAACAGGAAGGCTACCAATGTCACAACTCATAGAAGCATCACCCACGACTGCAAATCAAATTCTGAACGCTCTCACACGCGCGGAATACGAACGCCTGGGCGATCACTTAGACCCCATCAATCTCTCACAGGGCGAAATTCTTTGCCGCCCAGACCAGCCCATCACGCACGTCTATTTCCCCAATCACGGCACCGTTTCTCTGGTCTCGACATTTGAGGACGGCGGGAGCGTCGAAGTCGGGATGGTGGGCAATGAAGGCATGTTCGGCGTCTGCGTCTTTCTAGGCAGCATCAGCACTCCGCTTCTCGCTCAGGTGCAACTGCCGGGCGACGGCCTGCGTATGCGTGCCGACGTGCTCAAGAGGGAGTTTCAGAAGGGCGGGCAACTTCAGGACATATTGCTGCGATATACGCAAGCCTTCATCACGCAGATAGCACAAACGGCGGCGTGCAACCGCGCCCACCCTGTAGAAGGGCGGCTGGTGCGTTGGCTGCTCATGTGCCAGGACAGGTCATCCTCTAAAGACTTAAAGCTGACGCAGGAGTTTATCGCCACGATGTTAGGCGTCAGACGAGCCGGGATCACCGAAGCCGCCAGTCTACTTCAAGACGCGGGCTTGATTGAATACCATCGTGGTCATATCACCATCCTTGATCGTGAAAGGCTGGAATCAGCATCGTGTGAATGTTACCCTGTGGTGAAGAAGGAATTCGCGCGCCTGGTCGGTGGTAATGGTCACGCACGATGAGACGAAAACCGGGCGCGGGCGTTTATTAGCCTGGTGGCTGGCCTCCACCCTCGACTTTTCAGCTCAAACCGGAACACCAGTATCCTTTCCCCAATGGATCGGGTTGAGATTACGAGCCAATCATTACCGGCGCTTTAATTTCAAGCTGACCCACTACTATCCTTTCGGTAGTGTCCTAGATTCAACTTATCTCTGTGCAATCTCCGTGTTCTCTGCGTCTCTGTGGTGAATGAACCTTAAGTAAGACTCACCACCGCAGACACCGCAGGGCGCCGAGGGGGCACAGAGCATTAATCACATGAGGACACTACTATCCTTTCGCTCCAGTGGACAGTTTACATAAAAATCGGCAATAATAACCGCTTTTAGCGCGACTAAAGCTCAGAAGCGGGTTTGGACAGAGGACGACAGCCTCCGGTATCTCATGGTCTGTCCGGCCTGTGAGGGCGACTCGCTGCCGGGCTCTTGATCGTCTCGCCGTTTTTTAAGGAACAGAAAGGAATCGTTCAATCGTGGAACTAACACTGCTCTTTCTTATCAGTCTATTGCCACTTACCTTTTTAGGTCTGTTGCCATTTGCTACGGGCGCGCGCCGTCGGGTGCTGTCCGTTCTTGCCAGCGTGGCCGCCGTCTTTATCTTCTCGTCGGCTGCCCTGGCTCAACATCCTGCGGCGCCGGAGGACGCGCAGGGCAGAGGGCCATCGCCTCAAGCCGCGTCGCACCGTCCGGGCGGTGAGGCCAATCTGGTCTTGCCAGACCTCTCGCGCGTAGAGTTTCTGGGCATCGACGGCCACACGCTGCTCATGGTCGGCCTCCTGGTCTGCTTCCTCGGGCTGCTGTTCGGACTGCTCATCTTCCTTAACCTGAAGAACCGCCCCGTCCACCGTTCGATGAGGGAGATTTCCGAGCTGATCTACGAGACCTGCAAGACCTATCTCATCACGCAGGGCAAGTTCATACTCATTCTGGAGATATTCATCGCCGCCATCATCGTGCTCTACTTCGGTTTTCTGCTGGGGTTCGATGCGACCAGAGTAATCGTCATTCTGCTCTTCAGCCTCATCGGCATCGGCGGCAGCTACGGGGTCGCCTGGTTCGGCATACGCGTCAACACCTTCGCCAATTCGCGCACGGCCTTTGCCAGCCTGCGCGGCAAGCCTTTTCCGATCTATACGATTCCTCTGCGCGCGGGCATGAGCATCGGCATGATGCTGATCTCGGTTGAGCTGCTGATCATGCTCTGCATCCTGCTGTTCATCCCCAGAGACTATGCGGGGCCGTGCTTCATCGGGTTCGCTATCGGCGAAAGCCTGGGCGCGGCTGCCTTGCGCATCGCGGGCGGCATCTTTACGAAGATCGCGGACATCGGCTCAGACCTGATGAAGATCGTCTTCAAGATCAAGGAGGACGACGCGCGCAACCCGGGCGTGATCGCGGACTGCACGGGCGACAACGCGGGCGACTCTGTCGGCCCCTCTGCCGACGGCTTTGAGACCTACGGCGTGACGGGCGTGGCGCTCATCACCTTCATCCTGCTCGGAGTCCGTGACCAGGCCACCGTGGCTGTGCAGCTTCTCGTCTGGCTCTTCGTCATGCGCATCATGATGATCGTCGCCTCCGCCATCTCTTACTTCATCAACGAGGCCATCGCCAAAGCGCGTTATGGCAACGCCGATACGATGAACTTCGAGAAGCCGCTGACCTCGCTCGTGTGGCTCACTTCCATCATCTCCGTCGCGATAACTTACATCGTCTCCTACTTCATCATACCATCGCTCGGCGGCGACACGACCCTGTGGTGGAAGCTGGCGACGATCATCTCCTGCGGCACGCTAGCGGGTGCGATCATCCCGGAGCTGGTCAAGGTTTTCACCTCGACCGAATCGAGTCACGTTAAAGAGGTGGTCACGTCGTCGCGCGAGGGCGGCCCGTCGCTCAACATTCTTTCGGGTCTGGTCGCGGGCAACTTCTCCGGCTACTGGCTCGGCATCAGCATTGTCGTCCTGATGGGTATCGCTTATCTGTTTAGCACGCAGGGGCTCGAAGCGTTGATGCTGGCTCCGGCGGTCTTCGCCTTCGGTCTGGTGGCCTTCGGCTTCCTGGGCATGGGGCCGGTGACGATTGCTGTCGATTCCTACGGGCCTGTCACGGACAACGCGCAATCGGTCTACGAGCTTTCGCTCATCGAGCAGATTCCAGGCATCGAGCAGGAGATCAAGCGAGACTTCGGCATCGACACCAACTTCGAGCGCGCCAAGCACCTCCTGGAAGAGAACGACGGCGCGGGCAACACCTTCAAGGCGACGGCCAAGCCCGTGCTGATCGGGACGGCTGTGGTCGGCGCGACCACCATGATCTTCTCCATCATCATGGCGCTCACCAGTGGTTTGACCCAGAACGTGCAGAGCCTGTCGCTGCTGCACGCTCCGTTCGTGCTCGGCTTGATTACGGGCGGCGCGATCATCTACTGGTTCACGGGGGCGAGCATACAGGCCGTCACCACCGGAGCCTACCGCGCTGTAGAGTTTATCAAGGCCAACATACGGCTCGAAGGGGTCGAGAAGGCATCCGTCGAAGATAGCAAGAAGGTGGTGCAAATCTGCACGCAGTATGCGCAGAAGGGGATGTTCAATATCTTCCTGACAGTCTTCTTCTCTTCTCTGGCTTTCGCTTTCGTCGAGCCATTCTTCTTCATCGGCTACCTGATTTCGATAGCCGTCTTCGGCCTCTACCAGGCGATCTTCATGGCGAACGCCGGAGGCGCCTGGGACAACGCGAAGAAGATCGTCGAAGTGGAGCTCAAGCAGAAGGGGACGGCGCTGCACGATGCGACCGTGGTCGGCGATACGGTGGGCGACCCGTTCAAGGATACGTCGTCAGTGGCCTTGAATCCCGTCATCAAGTTCACAACGCTCTTCGGCCTGCTCGCCGTTGAGCTGGCGGTGTCGGTCGCGGATACAAGAGGACAGTTCGGCGAGAACGGCCCACTGGTGACACACATTCTGGCCGCAGTCTTCTTCCTCATCTCGATGGTCTTCGTCTGGCGCTCGTTCTACGGGATGCGGATCGAAGCTGGACATAAGCTGGAAGGGGTCGGCAAGATGGGCGAGGACAGGGAAGAGATCGCGGCAGACTAAAATAGTAAGCAGTGAGCAGTGAGCAGTTTTCTTTCTTTTACTGCTCACTGCTTACTGCTCACTGCTCACTTTGGAGAAATGATGAACACTTACGCTAAAGCCGAGACCTTGACGGGCGTGATCTTTGCGCCCCTGGATTGGATGCGCTCTGTGGCGCTCGTTATCGCTTTCAGCCTGCTGACGGCGCTCGCGGCGCAGGTGTTGATTCCGCTGCCGCCAGTGCCGATCACGGGACAGACGTTCGCGGTGCTCCTCACGGGGGCGCTCTTGGGCTCGCGTCTCGGCGCGCTCGCGATGATCGCTTACCTGATCGAAGGCGCGAGCGGGCTTCCGTTCTTTCATGCGGGGCACGCAGGCGTACAGCATCTCTTTGGCCCGACGGCTGGCTACCTCTGGGCGTTCCCGGCGGCGGCCTTCGTCACAGGATACCTTGCCGAAAGGGGTTGGGATAAGCGATTCGTGACGGCTGCGGCGGCGATGGCGCTGGGCTCTCTGGTGATTCTGCTGTGTGGCTGGGCCTGGCTCTCGCTGTTCATATCACCGGGCGCGGCGCTCCATGAAGGCGTACTCAAATTCCTCGTCGGCGACGTGGTTAAGATCGCGCTGGCGGCGGCGGCGCTCCCGTCAGGCTGGGCGCTCATCAAGCGTCGCAGAGGGTTGCGATAGAAAAAGAGGCGATTTAAACGCGAAGGACGCAAAGTGTGAAGACGCAAAGGGCGCAGAGATCAATCTCTTTGCGCCCTTTGCGAATGAACTTTGCGTCCTTTGCGTTTAAACATCTATCTTAAGCAGGTGGTACTGACAAAGGACGACCATGTACATCCTTAAAGTACGCTCGCGCGAGCGCGAAGAGATGGTGGAGTTCACAGACGAGGTGCGAAGCAAGCTGAGAGAGTCAGGCGCGCTTGAAGGCGTCTGCGTCCTCTACGTGCAGCACACGACCGCCGGGCTGACCGTCAACGAAAACGCCGACCCCGACGTGCAGCGCGACATGCTGCATGCTCTGCGCACCTTGTTGCCGCAGCACGGCATGGGCTTTCGCCACAATGAGGAGAATTCGGACGCGCACATCAAGGCCAGTCTCGTCGGCTCAAGCGTCACCGTGCCGTTTCTGGATGGCGAGCTACAGCTTGGCCGCTGGCAGGGCATCTTCCTGTGCGAGTTTGACGGCGGGCGCGAGCGACGGATTGTCATGACACTGTTGCCCGCGTCATAGGGGCTGGACGCGAGCGGCGCATCGCTCGACCAACCCGTGCGAAACGCAGGTTGAAGCAAACCCGGCTTGATAAGATTTCAGTGGATTTCATCCGATTTCATCGCTTATTCGCGGCTCTTATGTTTCAATTCCACACGAGTTTGATTCAGCATCCAAATGTCGTACGGATGAAGCAATGACAGTCCCGCCTGGCTTGAGGACTCTTTATGCGCAGCCCTAAAAAATTACTGGCCGTGAGCGCACTGGCTTTGCTCGCGTGCCTTGCGGCGATGGCCGCTCAAACTAGCGAGCCGGTCTTTGACATCTCCAATCTGGATAAGACCTGTCAGCCGTGCGCAGACTTTTACCAGTATGCCAACGGCGGCTGGCTGGCGAAGAACCCTATTCCGGCGGCCTTTTCGGCGTGGGGCGTGGCGGAAGTTCTGGAAGAAAAGAACAGGGCGCTGCTGCGCGAGGTTCTGGAAGCGGCGGCCAAAGAGACGCGTGCGCAGAAGGGGAGCACCGTTCAACTGGTTGGCGATTTCTACGGTAGCTGCATGGCGCAAGAGAAGATCGAAGCCGAAGGAATTCGTCCGCTCGCGCCGGAGCTGGCGCTGATAGAGAAGGTCAGGGATCAGCGCAGCCTGCAAGAAGAGGTCGCGCACCTGCACGATGTGGGCATCGACGCGCTCTTCATCTCCGACTCCAAACAGGATGCGCGCAACAGCGCCGAGGTGATCCTCGAAGTCTGGCAGGGCGGGATAGGCTTGCCCGAAGGCGAATACTATTCGCGTGCCGACGACAAGGAGACGCGCGAGGCGTACCTTAAGCACATCGCGCGCATGTTCGAGTTGATGGGTGAGGATCAGGCGAAGGCTGCGGCCAATGCGCAGACGGTCATGCGCGTTGAAACGAGCCTCGCCGAAAGCTGGATGCCGCGCGCAGACCGGCGCGACCCCTCCAGGGTCTACAACCGTATGACGCTGGCACAGTTGAAGACCTTGACGCCGAACTTCTCATGGGCGGATTACCTGAAAGGAATCGGCCTCATCCGACAGACGGACATCAACGTGGGTCAGCCCGCTTTCTTTCAGAGACTGGATCGACAGTTGACCACGACGTCAATCGACGACTGGAAGAGCTACCTGCGCTGGCGTTTGATTGACGGGACGGCATCCCTACTTTCAGCTAAATTCGTCGAAGAGGATTTCAACTTCAAGGGCAGGGTGCTGACCGGCGCGACCGAGAACCTCCCGCGCTGGGAGCGCTGCGTGCAGGCCGCCGATGCCTCGATAGGTGAAGCCTTAGGCGAGCTCTACGTGAAGCGCGCCTTCCCGCCCGCCGCCAAAGCCCGCGCCCTTGAAATGGTCAGGAACCTGGAAGCGACTTTGAAGAACGATCTTCAGGCTGCCGCCTGGATGAGCGAGAAGACGCGCCAGCAGGCTATCCTTAAGCTCGATGCTTTCGTCAACAAGATTGGCTACCCTGACAAGTGGCGCGACTACTCCTCGCTTCGAATTGATCGCGGCTCGTTCGTCGTCAACAAGATGCGCGCGGACGTGTTCGCCAACCGCCGCGACCTGGACAAGATCGGTCGTCCCGTTGATCGTACGCAGTGGCTTATGACGCCTCCATCCGTCAACGCTTACTACAACCGTGCCAACAACGAGGTGGGCTTGCCAGCAGGCATCCTGCAACCTCCTTACTTCTACAGCCAGGCGGACGACGCCGTTAACTATGGAGGGATCGGAGCGGCCATCGGTCACGAGATCAGCCACGGCTTCGATGATCAGGGAAGCCGCTTCGACGCACAGGGCAATCTGCGCAACTGGTGGACGGATGCAGACCTTCAGCATTTCAAGGAGCGCACAGAATGCATCGTCAAACAGTACAGCGCGTTCGAGGTGGAAAAGGATTTATACGTGAACGGCAAGCTGGTCGCCGGTGAAGCCATCGCTGATCTAGGCGGAGTGATGATCGCGTATGCAGCCTTCCAAAGATCGCTCGAAGGCAAACCACGCCCGTCGAACATCGACGGCTTCACGCCTGAGCAGCGCTTCTTCCTCAGCTACGCGCGAGGTTGGGCTACGAACGTGCGCCCCGAACAGGCGCGCCGTCAAACCAAGAACTTCCCGCACCCGCTCCCGAAATTCCGTGTCAACGGCACGCTCATGAACGTGCCCGCCTTCGCCGCCGCCTTCTCCTGCAAGCAGGGTGATCCAATGGTGCGCGCCGAGGCGGAGCGCTGCCGAGTCTGGTGAGAGCTTGAAGCTTAGGAAAGACACATCATCAAAAAGTAGACAGTAGTCAGTAGAAAAGAAAGCAGGGCGCGTGCTCTGTTGTCTACTTTGACTTAGAAGATTAGTATCAACCGCGTCGCCTGTTTTTCTTTTCTACTGACTACTGACTACTGTCTACTGTCTACTTTTTTTATCTCTCCATGTCTCTTCCAAAGCTACAGCGTTGCTTGAAGGTCGGATGCCAGGGTTGGAGCTATGATGACTGGGTGACGGGTGCGGCGGGCGGCGCGGGCATCTTTTATCCGCAGGGCACGCGCGCCGCCGGGATGCTCGAGCTCTACGCGCGGGCGTTCGAGACGGTCGAGGTGGATTCGACCTTCTACGCCATTCCGGCTGTCGCAACCATCGAGGGGTGGGCTGCGCGTACGCCGCCCGGTTTCACCTTCTCTTTGAAGCTGCCGCAGGAGATCACGCACCAGCGCGCTTTGAGGAGCGGGAGCGCGGCGCTCGTCGAAGAGTTTTGCGCGCGCGTCAGGCTGCTGGGCAATAAGCTCGCTGCGGTGCTCATTCAGTTGCCGCCACAATTCGAGTTGACGCCGGAGAACGCGCACGCGCTCCAGGAGTTCCTGCCCGTACTGCCGCGCGACATACGTTTCAGCGTGGAGTTTCGCAGCCCCGGTTGGATGAAGCAGAGCGTGGCCGAGCTGCTGGCTAAATATAACGTCGCACCGGCGCTCGTCGAAGGCCAGTGGATAGAGCGCCCGGATATGTGGCAGATTGCGGAACACCGGACAGCGGATTTCGCCTACCTGCGCTGGATGGGTGCGCGCGATCTCAAGCGCTTCGACAAAGTGCAGCGCGCGCAGGACGATAACCTGCGCGCGTGGAGCGCCGTGCTTGCGGATTTGTGCCAGCGCGTCCCTACGGTTTACGCCTATTTCAGCAACTTTTATGAAGGACACGCGCCCGCGAGCGCGAACAAGTTGAAGCGCCTGATCGGTCAAAACGTCATAGAAGCATCTGACCTCGAAGACCAGCCCTCACTGTTTTGAGGAAGGCACAGCCGACACATCTCGCCAGTGCGGGGTCTGGTTCCACCCCTGCGGGTCAAAGAACTTGCTGTCAAGCTTCACGTCGGCGCGAATCTCCGTATATTCTTCGAGCGTCACGCGCTTGCCGTCGAGCAGAAAGACGACTTCCGGCGCGACCCATCCGCCACCCGCGCGCTCGTACTTGTTGAACTGCGTCTCCTGCACGGACGCACCGTCTTTCCCGGCGGGGCGGATCATGCGCACGAAGTAGAGATGCTCTTTGTCGATCCAGAACTGGGGCGAGCGCACGTCCGACTGCTTCGCCCCGACGACGTAAGCGGGTCTGCCCTGCCAGGTGTCCTCGTGCATCAGGGAGAGATCAAACTTGAGCCCCTTGAGCTTGGCGAGGGTCGTCTCGACAGGCAGGGCGTAAACGTCGAAGCCGAGCACCATCAGCGGATGCACCAGCGGCTGGCTCTTATCCAGCTTGCCGCCCTTGAAGACGTAGAGCGTATCGTCGGCGAAGAGGATGCCGTTGCCGTCCTTGACCGGCTCAAAGTCTATGCGCAGCTTGCCTGGCAGCGAGGCCGCCTCATACCAGATTTCGCTACGGCTTGTGCCGTCCTTCTCCCAGTTCGTGGTCTTCTGCACGAAGGTCAGCGTCTTGTACCAGGACTTCGCATAGCGGTCGTGCATCTCTCGTATCAAATCCTCTGACGTTTTTATCTTGCTGGCCGCAGAGGCAGATGTTGTGAGCAGCGCAAGCAG
The DNA here is from genome assembly GCA_036386415.1 of Pyrinomonadaceae bacterium. Lineage (GTDB taxonomy): Bacteria > Acidobacteriota > Blastocatellia > Pyrinomonadales > Pyrinomonadaceae > DASVVT01. The sequence continues at coordinate 20,264 of DASVVT010000048.1, read as the reverse complement.
AGTGAAAAGAAGCAGAATATGGCGCATGTTAAATATCTCCTTGACTGGTCGGTTGATGATTCGCTCTTACGTCGTTCCCTTTGATTTTACGACGACCGGCAGCAAAAAGTTATTCCGAATATTCGTACTATTGAATATAATCCCACGCGCCGGTCAAGTCTTTGATCCGTAAACGTTCAGGGGGTTCGAGAAACTCTCTCTCTCAGAGAGCCTGCCCTCGCTGGTCAAGGATAGGGTTTTATACTTTACGGTAGTGTCCTATTGTCACAGGTCTCTGTGCCGCCTCTGCGCCCTCTGTGCCTCTGTGGTGAGTCTTGTTTAAGTAGATTCACCACAGAGACACAGAGAACACGGAGGATGCACAGAGCAAGAGATAAAACCAGGAGACTACTGAGGAGACGATCATGGCTTCTCTGAAATGCTCGAACTGCGGTCTCGTCAATTTCGCGACGGAAACGAACTGCAAGCGCTGTGCAGCGCCTCTCACACCTGGCACGGAATTGCCCGGCGCTCCGGCGTCAAACGTCGCGCCTCAATATGGGGCGAGCACGCAGCAGATGAGTTACCCGCCGCCGGACGCTTACTATCCACAGACGCCTGCGGGGGCGTCCGAAGGCGATTATGTCTTCCCGCCGCCGCCTTCTGCCGGGCTCTACACGCAAGGCGGCGTCTGGCGCGATCAATCTACGCTCGTGATGAGCAAGGATGCTCAGCTTCCAGACCGGTGCGTGAAGTGTAACCGTCCGGCCAACGGCCAACGCCTGAAGCGCACAATCTACTGGCATAACCCGATCTTCTACATCCTCATTTTCGCGGGCGTCCTGATCTACTTCATCGTCGCCATGTTCGTGCGCTGGCAGGCTACGGTGCAAGTGCCCCTGTGCGAGACGCATCTCGCCAGACGACGCCACCTGCTCATCGCGGGCTGGCTCCTTCTTCTGCTCGGCATAGGCAGCTTCATCATCGCCATCGCTGCCAACGAGCTGATTTTTACGCTGCTCGGATTTCTCGGTCTGCTCGTCGGATTCATTCTCCTGATCGCCTCGGCCCGGATAGTCCTGCCAGTTAAAATCGACGAACGGTTCGTCTGGCTCAAGGGCATCAACAAGGATTACCTGAACCAATTGCCACAGTGGGGCGGCCTAACGTGAGGATTACATTCAGCGTGCCGAAAGAGCGCACACTGAGAAAAGAAATTTTCACCACAGAGCAGACGGAGAAACACCGCAGGAGAATCTCAACCTAGAGATTTCAAATTCAACATCTCTACCTTTTCTCGGCGTTCCTCCGGTTGGTTAATCTTCGTCGCACCGGAAATCGCGAGCTACGATGGTCTCCATCTGGTGAAGTACGCCCAAGAAAGGGCGCGGGCGGCATAGATTCAAAGCGCGACGGGAGCGAAAGTAGCGCAGCCGCAAAGTGAAAGAAGAAGGCAAAGGTGAAGCGTGCATAAAAGACCTGCATCCCAACCTTTGCCTTCTTCTTATTTCGAGTGATCTAAAATTCAATCACTAATCAAGACCCCGTCGAGGAACAGTAAAACGAGTGAGAGGAAGCCCGGACTTTCCGCCGTGCTATCGGTGGCTACGGGTGCATGCATATCGCCGCCAAATGCCTGAGGGACGCCGAGGCATATAACGGCGGCTAATAGGGTGATCGCCATAAATCTTTTCATCTTTCGCATCTTCATTCTTCCTTTCGTTGTGATGGTTTCATTCGGGATTCGGTCAGGTGCAGAGGCTCGTGTGCGCACCTTGACCCGGCTCATCACCCTGCCTGTAGCCTACTGATGTGGTCATAGTTCACAGCTACATGAATTCGGGGCAAGCAGATGAGGTGTGAGTAAACTTTCTTCCAGAGTGGCTAGTGAGAGCGTTAAGAAATGCGTTCTTAGAAGCCGCGTGCACAGTAATGGCGTATCGCCCGTATGTCAATAGCAATATCTCTTTTAACGAGCGAAAGACTAGATTATTCACCAATTACCGTTTATCAGAATGGCAAATCGTTGTATATCTTCTAAAAATGTTGGCACAGCTTGCGCTTCTCTTCGCTCGATTTCGAAGGCTTGGAATCAGGGGCGCATGGCCTGGCATTGCCTATTGATCTCTCGATGGTGGATTATCACTCAGTTGCGGGAAGCTCTGCATCAATCGGGCGGCTGTGGGAAGGCATCTCCTCTGCGGCGCAAGAAGCGGGGCTGCTTCACCTTCCTGCTACGCTTGACCAAAGACGCCGCGCGCAGGCAAGATCATACGCTATGTTTGATAGAAGTCCTGCCGCGCGACTCCCCAGGCGCGCTCCCCATCTCTACAAGAAATTAGCTGCTGCGCTGTGCCTGATGCTGGCTATCTCGGCTGCGCCAGCGCTGCCCGCCCGTGCGCAGCAAGTGCTGCAACGCGAATTCAATACGCCGATCAAGGCTTCCGTTAACATCACGAACCGTAACGGGCGTGTGATGGTCATCGCGTCTGACGAGCAGCAGGGAAAGGTCACGCTCAAAGCCGAATCGGCGGGTGCGCCGGTTGGTGAGGCGGACGTGACCACCATTGCCTCCGGCGGAACCATCAACATAGACGTGCGCGCACGCCGCGAAGAGGATCGCATAGACCTCACCGTGCGCGTGCCGTCGCGCGCCATCGTCCGTGTGCAGAGCGAAGCAGGGGCGGTTGACGTGATCGGCAACGTCGCTTCGGCGCAGGTCGTCACCAACACGGGCACGATTCATGCGGACGTGCCGCTCGATGCCGTCAACTATAACTTTATCTGGGAGGCGAGCCGTCCGCGCTTCATGAGCGACGTGGAGCTGGAGAAGATTAAAGAGAAGGCCGGGGGGTGGTACGTCATCTCTGGCAAGCTCGGCGATAAAAAGGCGCAGAAGGATCAGATCGTCAAGCTCGTGTTCATGACGCAGCGCGGCGTGGTACTCCTCAATGTCGATCCGAGCATGGTCCCGACAGACCTGCGCGAGCGCCCGCTGACGGAAGCCGCGCGCGCCATCATACGCAGCGGCGACAGCTCTCTCATAGATGCCATACGCAAGGTCAGCCCGCGCCTCTTCGGTGATTATGCCAAGACCATGCCGCCTCCGAAAGAAGCGCCCAGCCTCGTCAAGCGCCGCGCGCCGGGAGAGGTGGCGACGGCCATCGCGCCGCAGTTGATGCGCCTGAACGCGAGCGTCACGGATCGTCAGGGACGCGCCATCGGCGGCCTCAAGACGCAGGACTTCACAGTCTTCGAGAACGGCGAAGAGCGCAAGGTGACGGAGGTCGCTCCGACCAGCACGCCTTTTAATCTGGTGCTCCTGCTGGACGTTTCGGGCAGCGTTGAAGAGCGCATAGATTTTATACGCAAGGCGGCGCGCGACTTTCTGCGCACTGTCAGCTCGCAGGATCGCATCTCGATCATCAGCTTCCGCGACGACATACAGATCATCTCGGAATTCACGACGGATCGCGGGGTGCTGTCTGAGCGGCTCGAACAGATTGATGCGGGCGGCGCGACTGCGCTTTACGACGCGCTCGCTTATGTGCTCGTAGACGTGCTCAAGCCCGTGAGGGGCGAGCGCACGGCTATCGTCATCATGTCCGACGGCGACGACAACCGCTCCTTCGTCCCCTTCAACGCCGTGCTCAAGGCGGTCATCGAATCGGGGGCCGTGATCTACCCGCTCTACGTCCCTTCCGGGTTGGTGCCGGAAAAGAGCAGCCCCACGCCAAGCGCCACCATTGATCCTTTGCGGACGCGCTTTTTGACGCTCACCACACGCGCCGCGGAGGAGGGGAGGCGGCTGGCGAGCGCCTCCGGCGGCGTCTATTACCCGATCTCACGCATAGAAGATTTGCAGAGTGCCTACGATGATGTCGTCACGCAGTTGCGCACAGCCTACACGATCACGTACGCATCGAATGCGGGCTCGACAGGTGATCGCCGCCTCAGGGTGCGCACCAGCCGCGAGGGCGCAAGCGTGCGTCTGAGTCCGGTGGTGAGCGTCGCCGCGCCGTAAGGCAGGCCGCGTCGCGTTAAGGTAAATTCCTTCATCACGATCTGGCATTTAATCGCTTGATGCCGAGAGTGTCCAGCGTAGCATCGTATAAATTTCGGGAAGCCGACGAGTTATGCGACGATAATAATGTTGCAGCTCCCTTAATAGCTATTCGCGCTATCTGGTTACACTGTTCGCTGTTCTTCGGCATTTCAAGACGATATTCTACATGCTCATCGCTTGGCTTATGGCCTGAGTTGACAGCCCGATTAGCACGCCATCGCTCTACGGCTTTGCTGTACACTTGATCGACCCACTCTTGGGGAGCATATTGATAATTCTCACTGAGCCACTTCTGATGTAACATCGCTGCCGTTACATAGACGGCTTCGAGCGGAGACATAGTCGGGCTAACCCAGTCGCCGATGGTCGCCTCCATGCTTACATCTTCCTCATCGGTCTCTTGTGCGATAAAGTTGGGATAATCGCGTGTCAAACCAGCGCGCAAGACTCTCACCTGAAGAGCGCTGGTTCTTGCAAAATCGGGTGCGTTGAACTTGTCCACTAACTCGTTGACTGTTCGGACGACGTTTTCTTCAGTAATGCCTTCACTGAGCCCGTTTCGGTAGTCTAGTTCGGCCTCTAGCACTCTCTTTTTCATCTCCTCTCTGTATTCTGGTAGTATGAGCGCACCTTCAGGTGTACCGAATACCTCATCTACCAGCGCACGGATTGAAGACTCTTCGTTATCCTTCGCCTGTAGAGCCTTTTCATCTATTGAATCAAACTTCCACATTTCTGAATCTCCGTCGTCGGTGGATTTCTGGATGCAGTATAAGAAAAACAGGGGCAGGACATAAGACCCGCCCCTGTATAGTCACCTGCCACGCCGGTAATTTATCCAGCGTCCCCGACCATGTGTTGCTTTGTTAAGACCCATTGGCTTAGTTGCACGTCGGCGATGGGAGGTCTAGCTGCTGACCGTCGTCTGTCAGGATGTGCTGGACATCGCATGGATTAGGGGGCGGCTGAGGCCGGTACACGCGCATGGAGCTAGTCCCGGCTAGTCTGCTTGATCCATTGGCCTTCACATTCCACACCTGTGCAGAGTAAGTGCCCGAGGGGAGGTATCGCAGCGTGGTTGCGTTCGCTATTACTCGTCCCTCGTCCACTCTGGTTGCGCGTACTTGGGCAACGAGAGTTCCCAAGTAATTACGAAACTGAACCGTGGGCATACCATAAGTACCGCTAAATCCAGACCCAAAGATTTGGAAAGTAGCTGGCGGCGCATCCGCATTAATGGCAGCCGGGCTGAACAGAATCTTAAGAAACCTTTCAATGCACGGTAGCTCAGTAAAATCCCCACGCTTGATAGGCCAATAAGTATATTGACCATGACATGGGCCATTGAACTCCGTAATCTTCCACGTCCCTGGCGCTCTTCCATTCTCAACTCGTATTTGTCCAGACGCGCCTGAATCCTCGCGAAACTCTTCTCGGTATCCGCTGGCATCATCGTCAGCGAAGCGCAGTATCCCTTCCGTATCCACGCCGGGCAGTGGCCGATCCCGAGCAAAAAAAGTGGAGCGGTCTCTTTGCGTGAGGACGAGAATGAAGCCTGGGTTTGGGGGCTGAACGGTCGCACAACCGACCATGAGAGCCATGAGGCTAACCAGTAATACGGCAAACTTCTTCATCGTGACTCCTCCCTCTGTTTGATGCCAAGCGTATCTAAGGTGGCGTCGTATAGATTCGGGGAACTCGACAAACCTTGCGCGTCTGCGGCTAATAATGTGAAAGCGCCGGTGGTTATGGAGCTCATCATCTGCTTGCTCTTTGCGCTGCTCTCCCTTACCTCAAGATGATATCCCACCTGGTCACTACCTTGTTCAGGGGCAGGGCTGCCAGACGTGTCAGCCTGCCACTGCGCCAACTGTCTGTTGTAGACTTCGTTAACCCACTCCTGGGGAGCATGTTGATAGTTCTCATTAAGCACCTTCTGCCATAACATCACCCCTGTCACATAGACTGCTTCAAGGGGAGACATCGTCGGGCTAACCGAGTCACCGATGCTGGCCTGCGAGATTTTCCCTCCACCGCTGGTTTCCTGTGCGATGAAATTTGGATAATCCTTCAAGAAGCTAGCGCGCAAGACTCTCACCTGTAGAGCGCTGGTGCGCGCAAAATCAGGGGCAGCGAACTTGTCTGCCAACTCGTTGACCGTGAGGACGACGTTTCCTTCTTTGATCCCCTCACTTTTCCCACTCCGGTAAGCCAATTCATGGCTTAAAACCCTTGCCTTCATCGCCTCCCTGTCTTCTGTGGGGATGACCGCGAGTTCAGGTGATTTGAAAACCTCATCAGCCAGCGCGCGGACTGCGGATTCCTCGTTGCTCTTTGCCTGTTCAGCCTTTTCATCTATCAGGTCGAGTTTCCAGGTCATTATTGTCGTACCTCCTCCGTCGTCACCTTCCCTTGGCAGGGTCACCATTTGGGCAAACGAATTCGCGTTACGCCACATCGTCCCGCCTATGATAAGGCCAAAGACGGGCAGCGAAAAAAGCAGCAGGAAGCCTTTTTTCATCTCTAATCTACCTCCATAAAGGGTTGTCAGGTTAATTTATGCGTTGCAGGCTTGCAGCGCGGTAAAGCATAAGGTGTGCGCGAGGATAAAAATCGCAGTGGGATCGTGAGGAAATTCAGCGATCACGCGCGGTCATTAGACCCTTCTTGCACGCAATGCGGGGTGGATAAAGCTACAAGGCAAGATAGATGTCAAGCCGCATTGAATTGTTAGCCGAATCAGGTCAGGCTTGCCATCGTGAGGAAGTATACATTCAAGGGAAAGATGTTAAGGTTCGTGTCTCACCTGAGACATCAATGAAAGAGTAGAACCGTATATTGAGCATGAAAAGCCGTTTGCTCTTTTGCATACATTCTTCCTTTGAAGTTTTTCCTATAGGTTATAATGTATGCTCTGGCGCTGAACGTGATGACCCATCCTTTGCTCCAATCCCTGTTTGATGACATAGAGCGTCGCCCGCTCTCCGTCACGGAGTTGACGGCGCAGGTGCGCGGCGCGCTCGAATCACGCTTCGCTGCGGTCTGGGTCGAGGGGGAAATCTCCAACTTCAAGGCGCACACCTCCGGCCACTGGTATTTCACGATCAAGGATGAGGGGGCGCAGCTTCGCGCCACCTGTTATCGCGGCACGAATCGGAAGATTCGTTTTCGCCCCTCGGACGGTCTGCAAGTCAGAGCGCGCGGGCGGCTCTCGGTCTACGAGCCGCGCGGCGATTACGAGTTGTGCGTAGAGGCGCTCGACCCCGTCGGCGCGGGCGCGCTGCGCGTCGCCTTCGAGCAGATGCGCGAGCGTCTCGCAGCCGAAGGACTGTTCGACGAGGACGCAAAGCGGCCACTGCCGCTGCTCCCGCATCGCGTCGGGGTCGTCACTTCGCCCACGGGCGCAGCCATTCGCGACATTCTCAACGTCATCGCGCGCCGCACGCGCACCGTGCACATCCTTTTCGCGCCGACGCGCGTGCAGGGCGAAGGTGCTGGCCGAGAGATCGCGCTCGCCGTAGAACTCCTTAATGAGCATCACGCGAGCGCGATGCGCGAGGGGCGCATGTCTGATCTGGTCGATTGCATCATCGTCGGGCGCGGCGGCGGGTCTGCGGAAGACCTTTGGGCCTTCAACGACGAGCAGGTGGCGCGCTCCTTTCGAGCCTCTTTGATTCCTATCATCTCTGCGGTCGGCCATGAAACGGACGTGACCATCGCGGATTTCGCGGCGGACGTGCGGGCGGCGACACCCTCTGCGGCTGCCGAACTGGTCGCCGCGCGCGAAGATGAGATCGGCGCATACGTACAGAATCTGACACGCGACCTCTGGCGCGCGACACATTTTCAGATCATGGAGGCGCGCTCGCGCGTGCAGGAGGCGGCGATGTCGCAGGGCTTCGACGAGGTGCGCGAGAACTTGCGCGACGCACACAGTTTGACAAACGAAGCGACGCATCGGCTGGAAGCTTTGATGACCAGCCGTATGCACAGTGTGCGCCGTCGAGCAGAATCGGTCTCGTGTCGATTATCCCCGGCCAGACTCGGCGCGCGTGTCGCGGCTGCGCGCAACCGTTTCAGCCTGCTGTGTGCGTCGCGCGATGCGGCTGCGCGCTCGTGCCTTGACGATGCGCGGGCGCGCATGGCCGTCTCGGTCGCTTCGCTCGAAGCCCTCTCGCCCCTGGCCGTCCTCACGCGCGGCTATGCACTGGCGCAGGATGAGCAGGGTCGCCTCCTGCGCGATGCGCGACGGGTGCGCGTTGGCTCTATTGTACGTTTACGTTTAGCTGAAGGCGCTCTGCGCTGTCGTGTGGAAGAAACGGAGAACCCCTGATGTCTGCTCCCGTGCAAAAGAGTGGTCAACGAAAACGAAGCCGGATCGTCGTCGATTTCGACAAGGCGCGCGAGATAGTGCACGTCCCGCCGCGCGGCAGTCGCGGCTCGAAAGTTCTGGGCATGGTGGCTATCGTGCTGGCCGTCCTGGTGCTGGGAGCAATCGCGGGCGGCTACCTGTGGTGGCGCAATTACAGGACGAAGCCTGCCTACTCGCTGGCCTTGCTCGTCGATGCGGCGCAGCGAAATGACGCGAAGGGGATCGACGAGACCATAGATACGGACAAGATCGTAGAGAACTTCATACCGCAGGTGACGGAAAAGGCGCTCGGGCGCTACGCGGCGGCCTTGACCGCCCCCTTGAGTAAGCAGGTGGAAACACTCGTGCCGAAGCTGCTGCCAGACATCAAGGATAAGGTGCGCGAAGAGGTCACAAACAGGGTCAAGGAGATAGGCAAGCGCGCCGAAGGTAAGCCCTTCGTTCTGATCGCCCTCGGCGTGCCCTACTACGTCGGCATCAAGGAAGAGGGCGAGACGGCGCGAGCCAACGCCACATTGGAAGGCCGCCCTGTAGAGCTGACGATGCAGCGCAGCGTTGGCGAGCGCTGGAAGGTCGTGGCCGTCAACGACGAAGAACTGGCTACGCGCATGGTCGATAACATCGCCAAGAACCTGCCCGCAGTCGGCTCGGAACTGGAAAAGCAACTGCCGAAGGCGGACGAGAACAGGCCGCCGGGCAGACGACGCAAATAGAAGGGGAACGGCGCGGGGGCGAAAGTGATGAAGAAAAGGGAAGCCAAGGATGGGCAGACCTTCGAGTCGTCTCTGGCGGCGCTGGAAAAGATCGTGCGCCAGTTGGAACGCGGCGAGTTGCCGCTCGAAGAGAGCCTGCAACTGTTCGAGCAGGGCGTGCGGCTGTCGCGCGAGTGCCAGGAGAGGTTGAACCAGGCGGAGCGGCGTATAGAGCTGCTGCTGCGCGATGCGGAGGGTCGCCCCGTACTTGCGCCCTTTGATGAAGACGAAGAAGAGCTGCGCGCATCCTCGAAGGGCGTTGAGGCGGATGAAGATGAAAGCGTCTTCTGAGATTTCAATGATGGCGGGTGAAGGTGAGTTGAGCGACCTCTTCGCAGAGTGCCGCGCGCTTGTTGATGCGCGGCTCGACCATCTCATCCCGTCGGAAACGGTCGAGCCCGAGATTGTCCATAGCGCCATCCGCTGGAGCCTCTTCGCGGGCGGCAAGCGCTTTCGTCCCCTCCTGCTCATGGCGACGGGCGAGACTTTCGACGCGCGCCCGCGCGTCCTGCTCGACACGGCCTGCGCGCTGGAGATGATTCACACCTATTCGCTGATCCACGATGACCTGCCCTCGATGGATGACGATCATCTCAGGCGCGGGCGTCCGACCTGCCACATACGCTTTGGCGAGGCGACGGCGATCCTCGCGGGCGACGCGCTGCAAACCCTCGCTTTTCAAACAATCGCAGAGGACGAGGAGCTTTCGGCGGCTGTGCGTGTGCGCCTCATCAGCGAGGTGGCGCGCGCATCGGCCACTCCATACGGGATGGTCGCCGGTCAGGCTTACGACCTCGCCGCCGAATCCCTGGACGTAGACAGTGAGGGTCTCGAACGCATTCATCAACATAAGACGGGCGCGCTCATCAGGGCTGCGGCGCGCTGCGGTGCGATCATCGCAGGGGCGCTCGAGACGGAGATCGAAGCTGTCACGCGGTATGCCGAACGGGTCGGCCTGCTCTTCCAGATCACGGATGATCTGCTGGACGTGACGGCAAGCGTCGAAGACATAGGCAAGACGCCCGGCAAAGATGCGCGCTCGCTTAAAGCCACCTACCCTTCCGTTTACGGTCTGGAAGCGGCGCGCGGGCGCGCTCAAGCCGTGTACGGTGAAGCCTGCCATGCGCTCGACGAGATCGAAAGATCAACGGAGCGCTTGAGCGCCATCGCGCGCTTCATCCTTGAACGTCGCGCGTAGAATGAGAAGAAGAAAGGGCGATTAAACGCAAAGGTCGCAAAGGAGGAAGACGCGAGAGGAGCACAAAGAATCAACTCCTTTGCGAAAACCTTTGCGCACCTCCAGCGTTTAAATCTCTACTCTCCTGTTAGACACGCTCTTAGTTTGCTTCAAGCATTGAAAGCTTCGAGCACTTCGTCAGCGTGCGCTTCGACGTTGACTTTATCAAAGACCTTCTTGATCATGCCCTGCTCGTCGATGAGGAACGTCTTGCGTGCCACGCCCATGAACTTCTTGTCGCCCCAGGACTGCTCGCCGTAGACGCCGTAAGCTTCGGCGACCGAGTGGTCTGTGTCGCTCAGAAGGGTGAAGGGCAGATTGTATTTCGAGGCAAATGCCTGGTGGGAAGCCTCCGTATCGAGCGAGACGCCGAGCACCTTGATCCCCTGTTCCTCAAGCGTGGAGTGTTGGTCGCGAAATGAGCAGGCCTCTTTCGTGCACCCTGGCGTGTCGTCTTTGGGGTAGAAGTAGAGAGCCACTTTCTGGCCGCGCAGGTCTGAGAGCTTGACCTCCTGGCCGTTCGCGTCACGCGTCTTGAACTCAGGCGCCCGGTCGCCTTCTTTAAGCATCACTGATGCCTCCGTCAGATGGTTTTGTGAACGTTGCGACGCACATTCTAGCACCGGCGCGAGGGGAAACCTATCGCGCCGCCGTGAAAAGTTAGTAGTGTCCTAGTTTCAGCTTTTCTCTGTGTAATCTCCGTGTTCTCTGTGTCTCTGTGGTGAGTCTCTTCAAACAAGATTCACCACAGAGACACAGAGAACGCAGAGGATGCACAGAGCATTAATCAAAGTAGGACACTACCGAAAAGTTTGACAATCACTGCCGAGTGCCTGTATAGATATAAGCTGTCAACGAAATTCAGGCAGCACGGTGCGTTGCCTCACAGCCGATAACTATCAAAGGTTAGCAATCGTTCAAAACCCAGTTCCTGGTCGTCTTCGTCCGCGAGGGCGAAATAGGCCTGCATCAACCCAGGAATTCTCAGGTCGATGCGCGTTTACACATGATAGCCCGTCTGCTTTCATGAACAGTAGAAAACACCTGATTACCAGTCTTCAGAGGAGAATTAAATGAATCGAAAGTTAGTCGCTCTCGCAGCGCTTTTGGCACTCGGCCTCGCAATTACTCTGACCCGTACTTCCTTTAATGTTCGCGCCGATTATGAGGCGGCAAAAACAGACACTTCGTCTTGGGCCTACAATGGCAAGATGTGGAGTGCCCCTGTTGCGACCGCTGCGGAGAGCAACGCTCTGCGTTGCGCGACGAAAGATTTGGACGAGACCCAGGCCAGCCAGATACAGGGCTCGCTCGACCGTTTTAACGGGGGGCGCAACTCCGGGCAGTTCAGGAAGGCCGGAGCCGTCACCGTCCCGGTCTATTTTCACGTCATCAATAATGGCAAAGGCATCGCCAACGGCGATGTGACGATGCGTATGCTTCAGGATCAGATCACCGTCTTGAATGATTCTTATAGCGGCACAACCGGAGGAGCCAACACGCCTTTCAGGTTCATCCTGGCCGGTGTTGATCGCACGACCAACGCGTCCTGGTACAACGCCACTCCGGGTACGGCAGCAGAGCGCGAGATGAAGTCGGCGCTGCATACGGGCGGCGCAAACACGCTCAACTTCTACACGAATAACATGGGCGGAAGCCTTCTCGGTTGGGCGACCTTCCCGTTCTGGTACAGTGGTGATCCGCTGATGGACGGTGTGGTTTGTCTCTTTTCCAGCCTGCCCGGCGGATCGACGGCGAACTACAACGGAGGCGACACGGGAACGCACGAGGTCGGCCACTGGCTCGGCCTGTTCCACACTTTCCAGGGCGGCTGCGGAGCGGTCTATAACGATTTCGTTGCCGACACTCCGGCTGAGCGTTCACCTGCTTTCCGCTGCCCCGCCGGACGTGATACCTGTCCAGCCGCAGGAGTTGATCCGATTGAGAACTTCATGGACTATACCTACGATGCGTGCATGTACAAATTCTCTTCCGGGCAGTCTGCACGTATGGAAGCCCTGTCGCTACAGTATCGCGGCCTCTAGGTCTCGAATCATTCAACCGTGGCTTGAGTCTCCTGTCCCGCTCTCGTCAGACGCGGGACAGGAGACTCAACTCAAGACCTGTTCCGTCTGCTCTTCGAAGGAGAATCAAATGAGACGAAAGTTCATTGCTCTCGGAGCGCTTCTGGCGCTCGGCCTCGCAGTTGTTCTAACCCGTAGCCCTCTCGACCATGCTCGTGCGCAGAATGGGGCGGTCGCCCGTAGCGGTGCGCAATCGGATGGCGGCGACAACGTGCCATTTCGTTTTAACGGCAAGACGTGGCGAGACAAACAGGCGTTCATAGACAGCGGCGGTCGTTGTTCGACCAAACACCCCGACTCGATCAAGGCGAAAGAGATACAGGACTCGCTCGAACGCTTTAAGGCGAATCGCAGCGCCAAGTCTGGCGAGGTGAGCGCAGCCGCTTCGAGCACCGTCACCATCCCGGTCTATTTCCACGTCATCAACAAAGGCGCGGGCATCTCGAACGGTGATGTGCCCACCACGATGCTCCAACGCCAGGTCGATGTCCTGAACCGCTCTTATGGCGGCGCGACGGGCGGCGCTTCGACCGGCTTCAGGTTCATCCTGGCCGGAGTCACACGCACGACCAACGCCGTGTGGTACAACATGGGCTACGGCTCAATCGAAGAGCGCGACGCCAAGGCGGCGCTGCGTACAGGCGGCGCGAACGCGCTCAACTTCTACACGGCCAACCTCGGCAGCAGTCTTCTCGGCTGGGCTACCTTCCCGTGGAGCTATCACAGCAAGCCGGAACTGGACGGCGTGGTCTGCCTCTTTTCCAGTTTGCCGGGCGGTTCGACAGTACCCTACAACGAAGGCGACACGGGAACACATGAGGTCGGCCACTGGCTCGGCCTTTATCACACCTTCCAGAACGGCTGCTCGACCGGCAACGACTATATAGCCGACACCCCGGCTGAACGCTCCCCGGCGTTCGGCTGCCCTGTGAATCGTGATACCTGCACCACCAGCAAGTATCCCGGCCTTGACCCGACGGAGAACTTCATGGACTACACGGATGATCCATGCATGTGGGCATTCACCGCAGGCCAAAGCGTCCGCATGGGGGATATGTACGCTCAATATCGCGCACAATAGCCTTCCGGGTATGATCGTACCGCTTACATTTCAAGCAGGGGTGCGTTAAAGAGAAGCGCTCCCCTGCTCTAGCTCCAATGGTCTGCTCATTGGAAAGCGCGCGCTTGAGAAGAACTGAATCCGAATCGACAGTGGGCTGAGCCAGAGACGCCAAACGTCTCTGGCTCAGCCTTGATAGCAAGACGTTTTACAGGAGCGACTTCTCTTTTCGTTCTTTGACTTAAATGGCTCATTGGCCCTGATTGGTTGACAAGTCGTTCCCAATCCTGTAATAAGTTTCGACTGTTGCTGCACCTCCTACTGCGGCAGCCGGTTGCCCACACAGCCGTTCCGATAGCTTGCCCAGAATGTAAACAAGTCCGCTTGAGTGTTTTGATACGTTTTGCTCATCAAGAGCGAACCGGTGTTCAAATATCTGTCCGGCATCCTAAGAGGCTGGATGCCGCACTCGCGCGGGAGCGCGAACGCGCTCTCGTAAAAAACCAAGGGTATCCCCTTACTCAACTAAGGGCTAAACAACTTCGGAGGATATTGAATGAATCGCAAGCTAGTAACCTCGCTGTTTATCGGCGTTCTCGCACTCACAATGGTCTTCAGCGGCTTCGCCAGACATAATTCATCACAGGCCAACGCAGCCGATGATAATGAGAGATCGGTGCAGCAAGAATTGAGGTGCGGCACCAAGCACCCGGATGCGCAAACGGCACGCTTAATCGAAGACGCCCACGCGCGGTTCACTGCCAACCGCAAGGCTCAGGGCGGCGATGCGGAAAGAACCGGCACTGTCAACGTCAACGTCTACTTTCACGTTATCACTAACACCTCAGGCGCGGGGAACGTCTCGGACACGCAAATCGCCAACCAGATAAACGTGATGAACAATTCCTATAGCGGCGCGACGGGCGGCGCTAACACCATCTACAGATTTACTCTCGTCGCCACGGATCGCACGGCCAACAATACGTGGTTTACCGCGACCGATGGTACGACTGCCGAAAGGCAGATGAAGACGGCGCTGCACATGGGTGGCGCGGCTGATTTGAACTTCTACACGAACGGCATGGGCGGAGGGCTGCTCGGCTGGGCGACCTTCCCTTGGAACTACGCCAGCGATCCCTTGATGGACGGCGTGGTTTGCCTCTATTCCAGTTTGCCGGGTGGATCGACGACGAACTACAACCAGGGCGACACGGGAACGCACGAAGTCGGCCACTGGGTCGGCCTCTATCACACCTTCCAAGGCGGGTGTAACGGCAGTGGCGACTTCGTCAGCGACACACCGGCGGAGCGCAGTTATGCTTCCGGCTGCCCGACTGGGCGCGACACCTGCAAGAACAAGGCTGGTCTCGACCCAATCGAGAACTTCATGGACTACACCTACGATTCCTGCATGTTCAAGTTTACGGCAGGACAGGGCGCACGCGCCGATTCGATGACGCTTCAATATCGCGGACTGTAAGGAAGTGTAAAGATAGATAAAGGTCAGTGGCCGGTGGTCAGTAGAAGCGACGTCGCTTCTACTGACCACTTTTTTTCTTCAGAGGGTCTCCGGCGGCTTGGGCTTACCGATATGCCAGTCTATGAGCACGGCGGACGGAGTGCGCCAGTCCTTGTCATAACAAGCCCAGACCGTAGCGCGCACGTTCCGCTTCTCGCGTTTCCAGCGGGATTCGATCTTCGCCAACTCATCCTGCCCGAGCGACTGGCCGTTCAGCTTGAATCGCTTCGCCAGCTCTTGAGCCTGCGCATAAGAGATGGTGAAGTTCTCCGTGGTCGCTTCATCTGTTCGGATGCGGATGGAGATTTGACCCGCGCGGCGTGAATAGGAGAGCACCCTGCCGGTGAAGGAGGTTACATGGTCGGCGTCGCAATCCAGACCGGCGGGCGGCGCAATCCGACGCTGCCCTCTGGCGCGCCCGCCCGTTTGTCCATCATCTTCTCTGGTCGGAGGCGTGACACGTTTTTGCGCCTCGACAGGCAAGGTCACGGCAAACAGGCCGCAGGCGAAGAGAGCGGCGAAAAGAAATCTCCCGGCATTGATGTAGCTCATCTTAAACTTTCTCCCGATTGCTTCGAGTCCGATTATTGCTTGTCGTTGCTGCTGCTGCTTCCGGCTCTGCGTATGGCGCGCAACGATTCTGGGATGAATGATTTGATGTGGTGCGTTGTACGTTGCCCGCTGCTGAACGTTTGATAGAGGATGAATTCAGGCAGTTGCAGGCAACTCAGCGGCGACTGTTGGCTGTAGCCCGTGTCGAGACCGATGGCGCTATGGGAGATGTAGATACCGTGTCGCCCCAATCGTCCGCGTAAAGGAAGAAAGGCTGTCGGCGTATGGCCGAACAGACAGGGCTTGCCCGTATAGTTCTTGAAAAACTCCATGTCGCGCGACCATAAGAGACAGTGGGCTTCGGTCTCGCGCGGGTGCTTGCCGCGATCAAGTCCGGCGTGAACGTAGAGCGCGTAGTCGTCCTCGTGATAGAGCGGCATCTGCCTGAAGAATTCCAGGTGCTCTGCGGGGACAGAGGCGGCAGTCTTCATGCGCGCTTCTTCGAAATCCTTTTCTGATTGGATCAAGAGCCTGCATCCTGTGTATTGCTCGTAGGTGCGCTCGCCGCCCGTCACGGGCGACAACCAGATGCTCGCGCCTTCATCCAGAAAGTCCAGCATCATCTGTTCGTGATTGCCGCGCAAACAGATGACGCGCTCAGGATTCTCGCGCTTCAGTTCGAGCACGTCGGAGACGACACCGGGCGCATCCGCCCCACGGTCTATCAGGTCGCCCAGAAAGACGAGCGTATCCGAAGCCCCATCGCGCGGCAGCATCTCCAGCAAATTCCGAAGCTGTGCGCGACGCGCATGAATGTCCCCGATGACGAAGGTCTTCATCCCCTCTTGTTGCCCTTCAAGCGCGACGTGACGTGTCGATTCTTTGCATCAACTCCTTAAAGCGAGGATCGTCACGAAGCTGCTCCCAGTTAGGATCAAATTCGAACCAGGCGCGGTTCTCGTTGCCCAGACTGATCGCACGCTCCAACCATTTGAACGCCAGGTCGTGCTCGCCTTCGAGCGCGTAGACTGAAGCCACCCAGTACGCTATGTCGTGATCGGCGGCGGCGACCTGCTGCGCGCGCTCTGTCAACTGGGCGCGCGCCTCCTCGTGATGACCCTGGCGGCTCAGGCACATGGCGAGGATCGGGCGAATCCCGTCCTGTCCCGGATTGTGTTCGAGAACCTGCCGGATCAAATTGGCCGCCTCCTCCAGCTCTCCACGATAGTAGAGCACGCGCGCCAGAAAAGTCTTGACGTACGGGTGGTCGGGCTCAATGGCAATCGCCTGATCCAGCTCGCGCATCGCCTCGTCAAAGCGCCCCTGATAGGCGAAGACGCGAGCGCGGTTATAGAGCGCGACGACGCGCTCAGCCGGATTGAGACGCACCAGGCGATCATAGGCGCGCAAGGTGCGGTCATATTCGCCGTCCAGACGATAGATGTTCGCGGCCACGCGATGCACAGCCGGATCGTTCGGCGCTTCGCGGCGCAGGCGCTCAACCTCTGCGCGCGCGCGTGTTTTCTCGCCGCGCTCAAGATAGATGTAGACCATGTGGAGGCGCGCTTCGACGAGCTGTGGGTCGAGCTTGAGCGCGGCCTTCAAAGCCTCTTCGGCGCGCGCATAGTCCTCCGTATCGCCGAAGCCTTTGAAGACACGGTTGGCGTAACAGACGCCGAGTCCCGAATGGGCGAGCGCATAGGTCGGGTCAAGCTCCGTCGCACGGCGGAAATGCTGGATCGCGTCGGCTATATCCTGCTGGGCGAGCGTGCGATTGACGAAGCGCGCGAAGTCGTCGCGCCCACGCAGGTTCTCCTCGTACGCTTCCGGGTTGACGGTCACGGGACGCGCCAGTTGCCCCAATTCGGCTGGCGACAACTCTATGCGCAGGCCGTCGACGATGCGTTGCGCGATGGTGTCCTGCACGGTGATGATGTCGCCCGCCGCGACATCTACGCGGTCGCTCCACAGTATGTCGCCGCCCGCCACGTCGATCAGTTGGGCTGTGACGCGGAATCGCTCGCCCGCCTTGATGAAGCTGGCCGCCAGGACAGCGTTGACGCTCAGCTCGCGTCCGATCTCGCGCGGGTCTTCCGTGATTCCCTGATACTTTGAGATTAAAGAGGACGGGCGCACGACGAGCGAGCGCAACTGGGCTAGCTCCGTAATCACCGCGTCGGCGAGCGCAAACTCGTAGAAGCTGGCAGCCTCGTCGTTGCTCAGATTTCTGAAGGGCAGGATGGCGACGCTCTTATGCGGCTGATCGCCTGTGCTCGTCAGGGGCGTCTCGTGGCCTTCCTGCGGCTGCGATGTCTGCGAAGCGCGCATGGGCGTGGACGTGACCGGCTCTGTGCTGGTGATATTGCGCAGCCAGCGCAGAGCGCGCGCCATAGGGCTCGGGCTGGAGATATGACGCGGTGCGACCGGCATCATGCTCTCGTCTATAATTTGAGAGGAGTCTGTGCCAACGGCGCTGATCTCGCGCAGGACGCTCTTCAGCTCGTCGCGAAAATCTTCGATCTTCTGATAACGGTCACGCGGGTCTTTGGCAAGCGTCCGATCCAGAATCTGCTGTAGGCGCGGCGGCGTCTGACCGGGGCGCGCTTCCGCGAGCGGCAGGGGATGGTCGTGAAGCACTGCATGGCGCACGTCTATACTGGTCTTGCCGTGGAAGGGCCACGTTCCCGTCAGCATCTCGTAGAGCAGCACGCCGGTGGAGAAAATATCCGCGCGGTGATCGACGCGGTCTCCTCGCGCCTGCTCCGGCGCGGCATAGGTCGCCGTCCCGTAGGGCACGCCGATCTCCGTCAACTCCGTGTGGTGTATGCTTCCGTAGTGTGCCGCGTCTGGGTCGAGAAGCTTGGCGAGTCCGAAGTCCAGCACCTTCACCTGCCCGGCGTCCGTGACCATCACGTTGCCCGCTTTAATGTCGCGGTGGATGATGCCGCGCGCGTGCGCCGCAGCCAGCGCATCCGAGACCTGTATGCAGATCAGGAGGGCGCTGCGCAACTCCAGCGGGCGACCCGCCACGAGCTGACGCACATTGCGCCCTTGCACATACTGCATGGCGATGTAGTGCACGCCTCCGGCTTCATTCAGATCGAAGATGGTGCAGATGTTCGGATGATCCAGGGCAGAGGCGAGACGTGCTTCACGCTCGAAGCGCTTGAGGTTGGCTTCTTTGACGGTCAGCTCAGGCGGTAGAACTTTAATGACAACGGTACGTCCGAGTTTCGTATCAACGGCTTTGTAAACTGTGCCCTGCCCGCCTGCGCCAAGCTTTTCCAGAATACGATAATTGTGGAGCATTGAGCCGATCATGTGAGGCCACATTCTATCAAAGATAAGGATTTGTCAGTAGTCCGTGGTCAGTTATCCGTCGTATGTGCTCTCGCAGGCTTGCTGCCTGAAGATTAAAGATCAAGCTTAACGAAGCGAACGACGGACAACGGACTACTGACCACTGACAAATTTTTATCAGCACACGGCTGATCTAGTCGTGCACGGTTCAACCACGTGGCGGCGTGCCCCAGCCGGAGCCTACATACTCGCCGTCCTCGACGATGCAGGGCACGGTCGGATCACCGTCAGAGTAAGAGAGCATCTCTGCGCGTCGCTGGCGATCATTCTGCGCGTCGTATTCCGTAAACGAGATGCCCTCCGAATTATAGTGGTCGCGTGCCTGCTGGCAGTACGGACAGTCAGGCTTGACGTAGATAACTATTGCCATCTGATTACCTCCCGCCTGGTAGTTTAGCAGCGCCATCGGGGCGAGAAAAGGAGCGAGGCCGATCCTCGTTTAAATTCCTAGTCATGGCTCAGTTAAGGAAGAGATCATCTCCTTTGCGCCCTCCATCGAACAACCTTTGCGTACTCTGCGGTTAAATCTTCACTTAAACGCAAAGGGCGCAAAGGTTATTCACTGGAGGGCGCAGAAAACATAACTCTCCTGCTTGAGACATTACCAAATTCCTTTCGTTCTTCCCGCTTTTTAAGGTTATACTCTCCGCACATGAAGAGCCACGAGTGAGTGGAGCGCTGAAAGCCCAGATGATAGACAGCGATCTGTTAGACCCGTACGAAAAACTTATTGCCATAGAGATTCTCGGCAGACGTGTCGAAGTACCGGAGAACAACCGCTTGCTGCGTTGTTTCCAGTATCTCTCCATCGAGACAATCTCCTATGGAGATTTCTGCTGGAACGGTGAATGCACGAACTGCCAAATCTGGTATCACAACGAAGGCGAGACGGAGGCCAGCGACAAACCCGCGCTGTCGTGCCGCACGACCGTCAGTAAAGGCATGGTCATTACGAAGCTGAGCCGCTTCGTCCAGCTTGAAGGAATAAACAAGTAAGGCGCGCGCGAGAGAAATAAAGAGAGAGCGGCGTACAAATGAAAAAGGCGTTGACCTCGCTTCGGTGAGTGTCAACGCCTTTCTTCAACTCCTGATGACTGGCTCAGTATTTCGGCACGCTCGGGTCAACGTCGTTAGACCAGGCCGTGATGCCGCCTTTCAGGTTTGTGAGGCGACCCGTAAAGCCTGCACGCTTGAGCGCCTCGATGGCTTTCGCGCTGCGGCCACCCATCTTGCAATGCACCACGGTGTCCCTCTCAGGGTCTATCTCCGACATGCGATTGACC
>DASVVT010000047.1:0-21952 GCA_036386415.1 Pyrinomonadaceae bacterium | reverse complement strand
TACTTCGAGATGCGGCTTGCGTACACGGTCTCGATGTTTAATGTCTTAGCTCAATGGTACGGGTTACAAGCTGACGCAGAGGGAATCATTCATCTCTCAATTGCTGAGTTCAGCTTGTAGTCCAACTAGCACCAAAGGTTAACTAAACAGATTTTCTTTTCTACTGGCTACTGACTACTGTCTACTGTCTACTGAGGAACTGCTATGCATGTGCTGATCGCTGATAAGTTTGAGGAATCGGGGCGCGAGGGGTTGCAGGCTGCGGGTTGCGAGGTGTCGTACCGGCCTGAGCTGAAAGACGAGCTTCTGGTCGAAGCCATCGGGCAGTCGCGTCCCGATGCGCTCGTCGTGCGCTCGACGAAAGTGACGGAGGCGATGCTGGATGCGGGCGCGCTGAAACTGGTCGTGCGCGCAGGGGCGGGCTACAACACCATCGACGTGGCCGCCGCCTCCCGCCGTGGCATCTACGTCTCGAACTGTCCGGGCAAAAATTCGACGGCTGTGGCGGAGTTAGCCTTCGCGCTGATTCTCGCGCTGGATCGTCGCATCGCCGACAACGTCATCAGCTTGCGGCGGGGCGAGTGGAACAAGAAAGAGTTCTCCAAAGCGCGCGGGCTCTACGGGCGTACGCTCGGCCTCATCGGCGTCGGGCGCATAGGGCAGGAGATGATCCCGCGTGCGAGGGCTTTCGGGATGCCCGTCATCGCCTGGAGTCGCAGCCTCACGCCGGAGCGCGCCGCCAGCCTCGGCGTCGAATACAAGCAGAGCCCGCAGGAAGTGGCGCGCGCCGCAGACGTGCTGAGCGTACACCTGGCGCTCAACTCGGACACACGTTCCTTGATCGGCGCAGACGTTTTCAACTCGATGCGCGAGGGCGCATATTTTATCAACACGTCGCGCGGCGAGGTCGTCGATCAGGCGGCGCTCACACATGCGATGCACACGCGAGGGATACGCGCCGGGCTGGACGTTTTCAGTAGCGAGCCCACTTCGGCCACGGGCGAGTTCACGGACGAGATCGCAGCGGAAGCCAGTCTCTACGGCACGCACCACATCGGCGCTTCGACGGATCAGGCGCAGGAGGCGATAGCCGCCGAGACCGTCCGCATCATCCAGACATTTAAGGAGACGGGCAAAGTGCCGAACGTCGTCAACCTGGCACAGCGCACGCCCGCCACGCACCGCCTCGTCGTGCGCCACCGTGATCGTCCAGGCGTCCTCGCGCACGTGCTTGATGCCATCAAGGCCGCCGAGATCAACGTGCAGGAGATGGAGAACATCGTCTTTGAAGGCGCAGAGGCCGCAGTCGCGCGCATCAATCTAGACAATGCACCCGCGCGCGAGACCCTTGATAAGCTGCGCGCGGAGAACGCCGATATCATCGAGCTTGATCTATTGAAACTGAGTAGTCAGTAGCCAGGAGCCAGGAGCCAGTAGAACAGAAAGCGACAACCGCCTTTCTTTCTACTGGCTCCTGACTACTGACTACTGTCTACTGCTTTATGAACGTAACGCTAATTACAGGCGCATCAAGTGGCATTGGCGAGGCTTTCGCGCGCAGGCTGGCGGCGCGGGGCGAGAGCCTTTTGCTGGTGGCGCGCTCGGAAGACAAGCTGGCGACCATTTGTAATGAGCTGGGTCGCGCTCATAATATTGCCGCGCAGTACGTCGCGCTCGACCTGGCTGAAAGTGACGCGCCCCGACGATTGTTTGATGAGACAGAGCGGCGCGGCCTCACCGTCGAGACGCTCATTAACAACGCGGGCATTGGCTCGATGGGTGAGTTCGCTTCGCTCGACCTGGAGCGCGAGTTGAGGATGATCGATCTGAACGTCCGCGCGCTCGTCGCGCTCACGCACCTTTATCTTGCGGGGATGCGCGAGCGGCGGCGCGGGGCAGTCATCAACGTGGCTTCGACAGCCGGTTTTCAGCCCGTGCCGTTTATGACCACCTACGCGGCGACCAAGGCGTTTGTGCTCTCTTTCTCTGAAGCGCTATGGGAAGAGAACCGCCCGTATGGGATCAAGGTGATGGCGCTCTGCCCGGGCGTGACGGATACCAACTTCTTTGAGGCAGCAAGCATCCGTCGTCCGCCGATGCGCGTCGCGCAGACGCCCGAACAGGTCGTCGAAACAGCCCTGCGCGGACTGGAGCGAGGCCGTGGGCACATCATCTCCGGCTGGGCTAATTACCTGACGACGGAATCCGAGCGCCTCGTGCCGCGCTCCTTCATAGCGCGCGTGGTCGGTCGCGCGCTGCGCCCGATTTATGGAGACAAAGAAGTGAGCAGTAAGCAGTGAGCAGTAAGCAGTTTGCTTTCTTTTTCTGCTTACTGCTCACTGCTTACTTCCTGAGGGAGACAAACTATTATGACTGAACGAATCTATAACTTCAGCGCTGGCCCGGCGGTGCTGCCGATGCCTGTGCTGGAAGAGGCGCAGCGCGAGCTGTTGAGCCTGCCCGGAGTCGGCATGTCTATTCTGGAGATCAGCCACCGCTCGAAGACTTTTGACGAGATCATCGGGCGCGCCGAGAACGGCCTGCGCGAGTTGCTGGGCGTTCCAGATAATTATCACATCCTCTTCCTGCAAGGGGGCGCGAGCCTCCAGTTCTCTATGATTCCGGAGAACCTGCTGCCGAAGGATGGCAGCGCCGATTACATCATCACGGGTAGCTGGGGAAAGAAGGCTCTGAAAGAGGCCAAGATGTCGGGCGCGGTGAATGTCGCCGCGACCACAGAGGATGGAAATTTCTCGCGCGTTCCCCAGCAGGACGAGTTGAAGCTAGACCCGCATGCGGCCTATGTGCACTTCACTACGAACGAGACGATACAGGGCGTCGAATTTAAGCAGGAGCCGGAGACGAATGAGGTGCCGCTCGTCGCAGACGCTTCGTCGGACATTCTCTCGCGTCCCATAGATGTCGAGAAGTACGGGCTCATCTATGCCGGAGCGCAGAAGAACATGGGCCCCAGCGGCGTCACGCTCGTCATCATCCGCGACGACCTCCTGGAGCGCATCCCAGCCGGGCTGCACACGATGATGGACTATCGCACGCACGTCGAAAACCGCTCGCTCTACAACACGCCGAATACGTTCGGCATCTACATCATCAGCCTGGTGTGCAAGTGGCTCGCGGAGAAGGGCGGCCTCAGAGGGATGCAGCGCGAGAACGAAGTCAAGGCCGGGATGCTCTACGATGCGATTGACGCGACAGACTTTTATCGCGGCCACGCCGACGCCGACTCGCGCTCTCTGATGAACGTCACGTTCCGCCTGCCGACGGAGGAGCTGGAAAAACAGTTCGCCACAGAGGCGACCGCTGCGGGCCTGGACGGCTTGAAAGGCCACCGCTCAGTCGGCGGCATACGCGCCTCGATCTATAACGCTTTCCCGCGCGAAGGCGTCGAGGCGCTCATCGCGTTCATGAAAGAGTTCGAGAAAAAGAACGGATAAGGGGTTCTTTGCGTCCTTTGCGAAACCCTTTGCGTCCTTTGCGTTTAGAGAGGTGCTTTAAACGCAGAGGACGCGAAGGTTAATCGCAAAGGACGCAGAGAAGGCGATTCCAGTTTCCATGAAGACAGTCACCATACTCTCCGCGTTGATCCTGCTCGTCACGCCGCTTGAGATACGAAGGCAAGTTGTCGCGGCTCGTCCTCAACAGGGCGAACAGCTTGGGCTTCCCAATGAAAAGCATCTACGCAACATACGTCAACTGACCTTCGGCGGAGAGAACGCGGAAGCCTATTTCAACGGCGACGGCACACGCCTCATCTTTCAATCCAAACGTGATGGCCGAGGGTGCGACCAGATTTACACGATGCGGACAGACGGCTCGGATGTTCACATGGTGTCAACGGGCATGGGGACGACGACCTGTTCTTACATCTTTCCGAAGGGCAACCGGATTCTCTATTCGTCAACGCACCTGACGGGGCGCGAGTGCCCGCCCAGACCCGACTATTCAAAGACAGGCTACGTCTGGCCGATCTATAGCTCCTACGACATCTTCACGGCGAGCCCGGACGGATCGCATCTCAAGCGACTGACGGCGACGCCCGGCTATGATGCCGAAGCTACGCTCTCGACCGACGGGCGTAAAATCGTCTTCACCTCTATGCGCGACGGCGACCTTGATATTTATACGATGGACGCTGGCGGACGGCGCGTGCGTCGCTTGACCACCGAACTCGGCTACGACGGAGGAGCGTTCTTCTCACGCGATGGCCTTCAGATCGTCTATCGCTCGTATCACCCGCAGACGCCCGCAGAGATCGCGCGCTACAGGCAGAAACTCACGGAAGGGTTGATCGAGCCGAACGTCTTTGAGATACGGGTGATGAACGCGGACGGCACAAACAGGCGACAGGTCACACGCCTCGGCGCAGCCAGCTTCGCGCCCTACTTCTTCCCCGAAGGCAAGCGCATCATCTTCGCCTCCAACGTCAATGACCCGAAGAAACGCAACTTCGATCTTTACAGTGTGAAAGTGGATGGCACAGGCTTGGAGCGCATCACCTTTAACGATACCTTCGACGGCTTCCCTATGTTCTCTCCAGATGGCCGCCGTCTAGTCTTCGCCTCCAACCGCAACGCGAAAGTCCCTGGCGAGACGAACGTCTTTATCGCCGACTGGGTGGAATGAAAAAGAGGGGCAGAAGGGTTGGAGTAGTTTCAGTCCACTTCAATCGGCGAACGTGCTGGCATCTGGAATGTGAGATTTGAGATCGGAAATTCATGCGTCGTAAGCTTCTACATCTTTCTCTCATCGCGTTGATCGCCGCGAGCGCCGCCACAGCGCAGCAGAAGCAGGCTGACGCGCCCGCGCCGAGTGTCGAGCGCCTGCGCGCTCATGTGACTCACCTTGCTTCCGAGAAGCTGGAAGGACGCAGAACCGGCAGCCGTGGAGCCGACCTGGCTGCGGAGTACATCGCCAGAGAGTTTGCGCGTTACCACCTGAGGCGAAGCGTGGGCGTAGACTTGCCCGGCATGTCCATTCTTGAGGCCGACTCTCCTCGCCGCTACATGCAGGAATTTTCTTACGTCGCGGGCGTCGAGCTGGGACAGGGCAACGCGCTCACGGTGAAGGCGAAGACGGGCGGGGCCGTCACGACTCTGCGCGTCGGCGAAGACTGGATGCCTTTGGGCTTCTCTTCCAACAGCAAGATTGGGGATGCGTCGGTGGCATTCGTCAATTACGGCATCGCGGCAAAGGAGCTCAGTCAAGACGACTACGCGGGCGTGGACGTTCGCGACAAGATCGTCATTGCGCTGGATGGCACGCCGGACGGGGATCATCCGCATGGAAAATTCGCACGCTACGGAGAAGCCCGCTGGAAAGCCTCTGCGGCAAGGGACAGGGGCGCGAAGGCGCTTATTCTTCTCTCGCACAAAGCGAAATTCAGCGACGACAGGTTGTCGGAGCTGCATTATGACAATACGGGTGAGGCGGGCTTGCCGGTCATCGTGCTGAGCAAACCGGCGGCCTATCGCCTGCTCGCAACCGTCCACGCGGTCGGTCAATCCCTGACCTGCGGCAGCAGCACGACGAAGCCTGACGGGACGGTCGTCACGCCCTGCGGCGACCTTAAGATCATCAAGAACGTGGACGGATCGTACACAGTAGAATTACCGGACGGGAAAATAGCTCCCCTCGGGCCGAATGGAACCGTCAATGTCAATAGATTCGTCGGGCCGAAAGAGTTTGAAAAGTTCTCCTGGTCGCTTTCCACAGAGGTCTTGCGGCTGGGCGCTGCGGCCACAAACGTCGTCGGCATTCTCGAAGGCTCCGACCCGAAGCTGAAGGACGAAGCGATTGTGATCGGCGCGCACTACGATCACCTGGGACGCGGCGGCGAGGGAAGCCGCGCCGCGCGCGAAGGCGAGGTGCATCATGGGGCGGACGATAACGCCTCGGGTGTCGCCGGGATGCTTGAGCTGGCGCGCATCTTCTCTACAGAACACGCGCGCCCACGCCGCACGATCATCTTCATCGCCTTCAGCGGCGAAGAAGAAGGACTGCTCGGCTCCAGCTTTTACGTCAATCATCCCATTCGGCCTCTGGCGCAAACCGTGGCAATGATCAACCTGGACATGATCGGGCGTCTGAAAGAGAACAAGTTGATCGTCGGCGGCGTCGGCACAGCCGCTGAGTGGCGCACGATCATAGAGAAGTCGAACCTTTCCTTGAGCAGCGCCCGCCAACGGGGCGCATCCGGCGGCCTCGGTGAAGTCGAATCGATGCCGCGCCCGCTCACTATCACGCTCAACAAAGACGGCTATGGGCCGAGCGATCATTCCTCTTTCTACTCGAAGCAAGTGCCCGTGCTCTTCTTCTGGACCGGCACGCATGAGGATTATCACAAACCCTCGGATACAGCCGACAAGATTAATTACGCGGATGAGGCGCGCATCCTCTCCTTCGTCGCCAAAATCATAAGCTCTGTTGACGACAGCGAGCGCAGACCCACGTACGCGGTAGCCCGCAGCGAGCAGGCTGGCCGCTCGATGAGCTTTCGCGTCTATCTCGGCACGATCCCGAATTACAGTGATTCGGCTACCGGACTCGTGCTCGACGGCGTGCGCGAGGGTTCTCCGGCAGCGAAGGCAGGATTAAAAGCGGGCGACCGGATCATCAGGATGGCCGGGCACGAGGTCCGCAATGTACATGATTACACTTATGCGCTCGGAGAGATGAAAGCCGGACAGGAGTACGAAGTCGAGGTGGTGCGCCCCGTAGGCCAGACGCTCAAACTGAAGATCACTCCTGCCGAACGAAAGTAAAAGGCAAAGTGATCCCAAGATACAATCAAAAGAGGATCGGGAACGATCCACTAGAGCAATTTTCAATTGAGTGTCAGGAAAAGAAGAAGCACCTTCAACGCAGAGGGCGCGAAGGAAAGAGACGCAGAGGGCGCAAAGGTTCTTCTTCTTCGCGTCCTTTGCGCGTTCTTCCTTTGCGCCCTCTGCGTTTAAGGTTTTTTCCATACGTGCTAATGACATCCGCTCTAAGCAACGCGAAGCGACACGAAACAAACCTCTGTTCGTGTCGTTTCGTGTTCCTTCGTGGATCGTCGCATGCCTTCTTTTATTCTGCTGTCAGGTATAAAAGGCAAAAGCGAGGCTGAAAGCACTTTTAATTTGAAAGCGCTTTTGTCCCCGCTTTTGCCTTTTTCCTTCTACTTTTTCCTTACCAACGTGGCTCGCGGTCGTTGCGGCCACCGCCGCCACCGCCGCCACGGTCGCCGCGATCACGGCCACCGCCACCGCCGCCGCCGTAACCGCCGCGTCCGCCGCCGCCACCGCCGCCATAGCCGCCACGTCCGCCACCGCCGCCGCCGCGATCAGTCTTAGGCTTGGCCTCGTTGACCGTCAGGTTGCGACCGCCCAAATCCTTCCCGTTCAACTGTGCGATGGCCGCCTGCGCTTCTTCCGGCGTCGCCATTTCGACGAAGCCGAAGCCGCGCGAGCGCCCCGTCTCGCGATCTTCAATGACTGAAGCCGATTCGACCGTGCCCGCCACTGAGAAGGCTTCTCGGAGGTCGTCGCTCGTCGTACGGAAAGACAGATTACCGACATAAAGTTTCGTAGACATCTCTTTGTGATCCTTTAAGGAAAAGGAAGCGCGGGCTCAGAGAATCGCAGATGTGCAGGGAAGGGGTCCTTCGTCTTCTTTCGGCGAAACGCGACACGCCCGGTGCTCTAACTAATAGCGAGAGCGGCTTCGAACAGGTTGACAACTTGCCTCACTCTCTCCTCAGCCGAACGCAGGTCGCTTTACGGTCACGGACAGGCGCGATCACCATTGACGCGCGAGAGCAGGAAACTAACGGCGTCAGTATGCCCTAGATTTCGCAAAGAGCGCAAGCCAAATTGCAGGCTATAATGTAGGTCTTGGCAAATGAAGAACATCTCAAAATTATCGAGTTCGAAAAGTTGAAGTCGAAGAAAAGTGATGCAAGCTCTTTCCCATCCGGCTCGTCAGCTACGAGACGTTGCGCAAATGGGAGTGTTTCGATGCCGACACCGGTGAGGACTTGGCGCGGGAAGTGCGCGGGTATTTCAGCCCGGACTTCTCGAATTGGAAGGATCATGACTCCTTCGAGGCGGCATTTGATAGATTGCTCAAAGATTTAAGGGCGGCTGAGAAGAGCGCGGGGTCTTGATAGTCGATGTCTTGCAAGTATCCTTGCAAGGGGCACACAAGTTTTGCCTTGAAATAGCCTCTGCTTTAGAGCAGAATACTCGCGCACCGGATTTCCGTTCTTGCAGCTCTGTCTGTTCAGCCGCTCGTGGACAGCCAGCCCGCGCAGATTTTCATTCCTTCTGCCTCGTCTTTTCGGGATCGAAGGGTAAACCGAGAATATGATCGGCCAAACAGTCTCTCATTATCGCGTTCTGGAGATGCTCGGTGAGGGCGCGATGGGTATGGTCTACTCAGCCGAAGACACGCATCTGGGCAGGCGCGTCGCGATTAAATTTCTCGCCACCGAGACGAAGGATCACCATTATCGCGCACGCTTCTTGCGCGAAGCGCGCGCCGCCTCGATGCTCAGCCACCCGCACATCGCAGCCGTCTACGACTACGGCGAGACGAGTGACGGCCAGCCTTTCATCGTCATGGAGCTGGTCATTGGAGAGACCTTATGCGACAAGCTGCACGCGAGCGCGCTGACGATCCCGCGCTCGCTTGAGATCGTCGAAGCGATTGCGGACGCCCTCGGCGAAGCGCACGAGCGCGGCATCGTGCATCGTGACATCAAGCCGTCAAACGTCATCTTAAACGAGCGTGGCAAGGTGAAGGTGCTCGACTTCGGGCTGGCGAAGCAGATACACGAAGAGCGCACGTACCAGACGAGCCCGGATGCGCGCACCCTGCTCGCCACACAGACCCGCAGCGGCGTCGTCGTCGGCACGCCGCTCTACCTGTCGCCGGAGCAGGCCATGGGGACGGCGGTCGACGGGCGCAGCGACCTCTTCGCGCTCGGCGCTCTGCTTTACGAGATGATCACGGGGCGTCCGGCCTTCGCCGGCGCGAGCGTGATAGAGATCGGGGCGCAGGTCATCCACGTCGACCCGCCGCCGCCCTCTTCGATCAATCCGCAGGTCACGGCAGAGCTTGATCGCATCACGATGAAGGCGCTCAAGAAGAAGCCTGAGGAGCGCTATCAAACGGCGGAGGAGATGGCCTCGGATTTGCGCGCCGCGCGCGAGACATTCGCGGATGATAAGAGCCCCGTCAAGCGAGCCACGTCGCCGTCCGTACAGATGCGCGCCAGCGCGCTGACGACCATCACGGACTCGCTGCGACGGCCACGCCTCTCCATCTTCTCTCTGCTCCTCGTGCTCACCCTCACGGGGATCGCGATCTGGGGACTGATACATCTCTGGCGTCCCGTCCCGCACCAGCCATCGGATGAGGCACGGCGCTGGTACGATACGGGCACGAATGCTCTGCGCGACGGCGCTTATCACCAGGCGAGCAAGGCTTTGGAGCGAGCCGTCGAAGCCGACGATAAGTTTGCTATGGCGCACGCGCGCCTGGCTGAAGCGTGGGCTGAGCTGGATTATACGGACAAGGCCAAGGACGAGTTGTTGCGCGTCACGGCGCTCGTCCCGGAGCGTTCTGTGCTGCCGCGCATAGAAGCGTTGTACCTCGAAGCCATCACGGCGACCATCTCGCGCGACTTCCCACGCGCCGTCCAAGCCTACGGTGAAGTCGCCCGTCTCATGCCCGATCAGCCATTCACGTACGTCGATCTGGGGCGCGCGTTTGAAAAGAACGAGCAGGCGGATAAGGCTATAGAGAACTACATAGAGGCGACCAAGCGCGATCCACAGTACGTGACCGGCTTTCTGCGCCTGGCGATTCTCTACAGCCGCATGCAGGACACGGCGAAAGCGACCGCCATGCTTGATCGGGCTGAGACACTCTATCAATCCCTGAGCAGTGTCGAGGGACGCACGGAAGTGCTCTACCAGCGCGGGTTGCTTTTAAGAGATATTGGCAAGTTAGCAGAGGCAAAAGCGCAGTTTCAGCAGGCGCTCGACATGGCACGCGCGACTGGCAACGAGTGGCAGCAGATTAACGCCTTATTGGATCTGAGCCGCATATCCCTGGCCGAAGGCACAATGGCGAAGGCACAAGAGTATGCAAGCGAGGCTATAGAGTTCGCTCAGCAGCGTGGCCTTGAAAACCTTGCCATCGGCGGTCTGCTCGATCTTGGCCGAGTGTTTGTGACACGCGGCGACTACACTGAGGCGGAGAAGTATTTCAAGCAAGCGCTGGAATTCGCGCGGCGGAATAAGGCGCGGCTGCGTGAAGCGATAAGCCTCTTAAATCTGGGAAGCGTCTACATACAACAGCTTCGCACGGACGAGGGGCTACCTCTTGTCGAACAAGCTTTAGCCTTCTTTAAACAGGGAAATTACCGTAGATATATTTCGATTGCCCTATCACTGACCGGACGCGCCAACCGACAAAGGGGAAATTACGAGGCGGCGTTACAAGCGTTCCAGCAGAAGCTCGAACTTGCGAGACAGGGCGGAGATCAATCACAGATCGCTTTCTCATATGGTGAAATTGGCTCGGTTCTTGTCGAGCAGGAGCGTTACACGGAAGCCCTGACGCAGTATGACGAGAGCTACGCTATTAACAGAGCGCTTGGCGACAAACTGAACTCGGCCTATAACCTGCACAATCGTGGCAACATATTGTGGCGACTGGGTCGTTACAAAGAGGCAGGCGAGGCGCTCGGCCAAGCGTCAGACATCGCCAGCCAGCCCGGCAGTGATTACAAACCGCTCTTGGCGGAGATAGATTTGAGCTATGCCGAGATGTCTCTCAGCGAGCGCCACCTTCAGGAGGCTGAAGCTAAAGCCAAGCAGGCGCTTAATGTTGCGGGCACACAGTACACAAGCGTCGCGGTCAGAGCGAAGTATGTGCTGGCATTGGCGCGGTCTCTGTCCGGCGCAAAGCGCGAAGCAACGTCATTATCCGAGCAGGCGGTTGCGCTGGCTGAGCGCGCGGGCGATGCCGCGCTGTTCTCAAGAACATTGCTTGCAATGGCCGAGGTTGCTCTTGAGACTGGCGATGCGCCGGGCGCGTTAGAGAACGCGGTGCGAGCGCAGGAAAGGTTCGCCAGCGCGGGACAGCAAGAATCGGAATGGCGCGCATGGGTCTTGGCGGCTCGCGCGAGTCGCCGCCAGGCTAATGAAGCTGCCGCGCAGACGCAACTGTCGCGCGCCGCCAACCTTCTCTCTGATCTTCGGCAAAAATGGGGGGCAGAGACGTTCAACACATATATCGCTCGGCCTGATATTCAGTTCTCGTACAAAGAACTTGGCGGGGTATTCGCCGCCGACACGCAGGATTAATCACTAATAAAAAGGAGAAACGAACATGCCTGAGGATACAACGAAAGACCAAACCACAAGCGATCAGCCCACAGACGATACGACCACGCCGCCAGATGCCACTGGTTCAGTCTCCCAAGACGATGTAGAGGCCTACAGCGATCCCCCGACGACGGGTGGTGGCAGCGGTGGCGGCGGCTTCACTGCGCTTAGTGACCCGCCCACCACAGGCGGCGGCAGCGGTGGCGGCGGTAACGCATAATAACTCAAGATTAATCCCGATGTATCGCCAGCGCCAGTAGCGTTTCCGATGCCGGGGTTATTAACGTGCGCCTATATTACTTCTTGACAAGGAAAAGTTAAGGAGTAGTATAGGCGCACGCTCCCATATCAAGACGTTCTCACCTAAGAACATTAAATGATAACGTGAGCGGCCCTTGCGCATGATGGGCATAAGAGGAGAACAGCCTTCACACTCTGTTCGACGCGTGCCTTTGTTGCGCAGACAGTCACAATGTAAGCGTCAACATCTATCGCGCTCTGCTTTCCTAACCTCATAGTCTCGTCAATAGGGTATAGAAGTCTGTCAACACCCTCGCTAAACCTTGATTCATTACATAGAGGAGGTGAAGCGTATGTCTCAGATTTTAGCTGCTATCGCGGCTCTACTTCTTGCTCTGTCCCTTAGTGCTCCAAGTGACCCGCCATCAGGCGGCGGGGGAGGCGGCGGTGGTATCAATCGTCTTAGCGACCCACCATCTGGTGGTGGGGAGGCGGAGGCGGCTTTACTGCACCTAGCGACCCGCCTTCCGGCGGAGGCGGTGGCGGTGGCGGCTGATAGTAAGAATGCCCGTAGAGTCAGGCCCCACGGAACATGTATGAGAGCAGTTTCTGTAACTAATGCTCTTTAAGAGTGGCCGCCAAGACTCTATAAGAGATTATGGAGAGGTTATGCACAGCATGATGCCGATGGTCAATGCTGACCGTTCGCATCATGCTGATCTTTTTTATAGAGTGCGAGTTGGCGGGCAAACTCGCGCGCCGCATCCTCATCCGGCGCGCCATCGTCCGGCAAGGACGTGCGCCGCGCTGCGCCGCGCCGTTCATGAAGGCTGACTTCGGCGATGTTAGCCAACCACCAGAACGTACCGCGTGCGCCCAGATGCTCACGCACACGTTGAAGGATGCGCGGGTAGAGCTGTATGGTGCGGCTCAGTAGATTCTTGAGCGCGCCGAAGGTCATCCGATCCTGAAAGAAATCGCGGCGCACGCGGTCGTCCAAACTGTGGAGGGCGGCCATCACGGCGTTGAGCGTTTCATTGACGGCGGAAGGGGTGCTCTTCGGCGTCGGACGCAGGAATTCTGCGAGGCTCGCCATCTGCGCGACGCGCGGCTCGTGCGCGTTAATCTCCGAGAGCGAAGCGGCGTCCATGAGGTCTGCTTCGAGCGCCAAATCTACGAGGTGTGTTAGCCGCTGTAGGTGGCGCACATGTGCGCCGAAGTTACAGAAGGTGAGCGGCGTCGAAAGCCCCGTCGCATCGCCGATCAACAGCACGCGATCCTCTGCCGTGCAGCGCCGACCAACCAACCCGTGATGCTGAAAGCTCGGTATGTAGCCGAAGACGGGTTTGACGACGCGCCACTGCGCGCCCGTACGCTTGTAGCCTGGGAGCGCCTCGAAATATCTTTCAAAGAGCGCGAGCAGGGATTTATCGGCGGGCGAATCCACGGCGTCGTAAAAGAAGAGATAGGTCGTGTACTCGTCGCGCCGCTCGCGTCCGGCAAAGCCTTCCCAGATGAGCTGGCGATGATCGCGCGCGTCTTCGTTGCTCACCAGAATCTCGCCGACGCTGAAATCAACCGTGTCCGGCTCTGCGCCGCGCGTGAAACCACGCGCCACCGTCCCGACGGTCGGAGAGACGTGCGTCACATTGCGGCCACCATTTAACTGGCGCGCGAGCGCAGAAGAGTTCATTCCCGTCGCATCGACGAACAGGCGTGCCGCGAAGAGGCGTCGTCTACGGGTGCGCGTCTCTTCAACTTCGACGACGACGCGCGCGGGCTGGACGTAGCAGCGCACGAAGCGCAGGCCATCCATCAGCGCTGCCCGGGCTTCGCCCCCGGAGGCACGCTCCATGCGAGCAGCAGCCAGCCCCAGCAGCTTATCTGCATCAAGCGCCACGTCGAGCACGCCTCCCATCCAGAGAGGCGGCGTCTTGACGCGCGATCCGTAATCGTGGAATTTGACGAAGCCCGAACGGTAGCGATTGATAATCGCGCTTTCGATCTCCTCCCGGCTAAAGAGCCCTGCGCGCTCAAGCTCGCCCAGTTCTTCATCTGAAATATTCCAGTCGCGATCAGTCTTGCCGACCGAGTTTGCGTCGAAGACCATCACGCGCCGGTTGTAGCGGGAGGCCATCACGGAAGCATGGAGCAAGCCCAAAACGCCGCCCGCGTAGATGATCTCAAACTCGGCTTCGATGGGGAGTCCCGAAGGTGGCGCGCCGCGCACGACTACCTCGCTTTGCGCCATCTCGCGGCTGCCCCAGGGCGTCATCTGGTGCTGCCAGCGTGCGTCCAGCTCCCAGATACGCTTGAGCCACGCCTCGCGGTTGGCGAGCGCGCCGAAACTAGCCACCGTGAGCGGATAACGCCTGCGAAAATCACTCAGGTCGGGAGCGTGCTGCTGTTTGCGGGAGTTCACTGAAACGGTCATAAAGCAAAAGAAAGCTATCGAGCGAGCGCTGTCCCATGCCGCGCAGGGGCTTCGGGCGCGTTCCCCATTCCACATCAAAAACAGACACAGAGAGAGCCGGTGAACTTTCGCGCGAGTGTAACCGATGCGCAGAACGAAGAGCAAGGGATGAGGGATGAGGGATGAAATAAAACAAGAACCCATCTTTCTTTCATTCATCCCTCATCCCTCATCCCTTCGTTTAGAGTCGATTGCGTGTCAGCAAGCTAATAATAGCGACAAACAGCGCCGAGCCGATGATCGACCAGATGATCGGAAATTTCGTCCCGTCGATATCAATCGAAAACAGCTCCGGCAAACCCATCTTGCGCGCAATCCACATCCCTATAATCGCGCCGATAAAACCGAGTGCGATGGAGACGAGACACCCGCCGCGCGAGTAGCCTGTGATGGCCTGCCCCAGCGCACCGCACAATCCCGCCACGAGAAGCAGGATGATTAAATCAATTAACCCCATAATTCCTCCGAGTAGACAGTAGTCAGTAGTCAGTAGCCAGTAGAACAGAAAATCCGGTTGATGTTAGCGCGACACTCTTTCTTTTTCTACTGACTACTGACTACTGTTTACTGTCTACTGCATTACATGCGCCGCAGTTCCAGCGTGCGGGCGATCCGAAATCCGTCTTCTCCGTGTACTCGAACTCACCCTGATTGCTGTTGGTATCTTTCGTATCAATCGCATCGGGGCCGACCTTGACGCGATAGAGGCTGGTCTTGGCTTTGATCGCGTCGCGTATGCGCCAGGTCGTATTGTTGCGCACGACGAGCGGCTGGGATTTGTCCAGCCCCATGATGTAGTCGGCAGAAAATTCGCCTAAGCCCGCGACCCACAGATGATTGTGGCGCGCGTCATACTCCTGCTTGACGGCTGTATAGCGCACGTTGGGGTCAACCTCCTTGCCCCTCTTTTCCGCCTCTTCAACGGAGAGGCGCTCTATGACGCGCGCGGCGATCACGCGCAGCGCCTCACGCTGCGCATCTACGGCGCGCTCGTCTATGAAGATCGTGCGCCGTCCTTTGAGATCGGTCGCCCCGAAGTGTAGACCATCGACCGAGGCGGCGCCGTATTTTCCCTGGCGAATGTCGTAGGAATAGAAGGGGTAGCAGTAATTGTGCGGCGACGGCCCCTGTCCGAAGTTGCAGGTGCAGGGCACGGAGCAGGTGCAGGCTTCAGTGAGTGCGCCGCGTATCGTCCAGGCTTGAGCATTGGAGGGCGACGCTTCGTTTGAAGACTCTGTGGCCGTAGCACCATGTGTGCTGGTGTGGAGCTGTTTCTGCCTGTGGGATTTGCTAAAGAGAGCCGTCAGCCCAAGCGCGCACGCGATTAGCAGAGCTGACACCGCAAACGTGACGGCAACGCGGCGACCCGCTCCATGCTCGACACGAGAGGAATCCGCGTAAAGCTCAGGAGAACTCAAAAGCTTTGCTCCTTCAAGTAGAATGGCTCTTTGGATGCGTGCTCCAATCTCACAGGCTGCCAGGGTTTCGCTCAAATCATACGGAGCAGGCGGCGGATTTGTTCGGCGCTCAGCGACCTATCTCGTTGCGAAAGACCTCGCCGCCCTTCATCACGAAGCGCACGCGCTCAAGCTCCGTCACATCGCGCGTGGGGTCGCCCGCGACGGCCACGATGTCCGCGTATTTTCCGGGCTCAATCGCGCCCAGATCGTTCGTCCTCTCCAGAAGCTCTGCGGCGACCGTGGTCGCAGATTGAATGGCCTGCATCGGCGTCATGCCGTAGCGCACCATGTAGGCGAACTCCTTCGCCTGATTCTCCGTCCATGCATAACCGCCCGCGTCCGTGCCGTAGGCGATCTTGACACCTTTGCGAACGGCGATGCCGAAAGCTTTGGCCTCCAGGTCGCGCATCGTCAGCCAGATGGGAGCGCCCGCCTTGGCCCGCCCTTCTGCGACGTAGACGCCGACGTAGATCGTCGGACACCAGTAGGTTCCCTGTCGCAACATGCGATCCATCAACTCTTCGTCGAGACCGTAGCCGTGCTCTATGGAATCGACGCCGACTTTGAGCGCGGCATCAATGCCTTCGCGTCCCATCGCGTGCGCGGCGACGCGCCGCCCCAGCCTGTGCGACTCGTCCACCATCGCCTTCATCTCATCCATCGTGAAGTTGACCCACGAATGGAGCGCGCCGTCTTTCATGAAGTAGCGACGGTCGCAGTAGAACTTGATCCAGTCTGCGCCGTACTTGACCTGCTCGCGCACGGCGCGACGTATGTTGTCCGCGCCGTCTATGATCTGCACGCCCTCCGGCATCCGTAATTCCCACGAGTATCCCGAGAGCGGGTACATGCCCGTGGCCGAGAATGCGCGTGTGGAGACGAACATACGCGGCCCCGGGATGACGCCGCGATTAATAGCCGTCTTCACGTCAACATCCGCATACATCGCGCCCTCTGTTTCGACATCACGAATGGTCGTAAAACCGTTCCAGAGCGCCGTGCGCGCAGCCATAGTGGCGCGAATGGTGCGATAGGGAATGGATTCCTTCAAGAGCTGCTCGTCATACTCTTCGGCTGTGATGTCGCCCTGCAACAGAACGTGGGTGTGACAATCGGCGAGGCCGGGCAGGACTGTCGCGTTTGAAAGGTCTATGATGCGCGCCGCCGGATTGATCAGCGCCAGACGGCTGTCGAGCGGGCCGACCGACTTGATGCGATCATTCTCGATCAGAATTCCCTGATTTTCGAGGACGCGTCCCGCGCGTACGTCCAGGAGCCGTCCGGCTTTGATCAATACGAGGGAATTGCTACTACTACTACTACTGCGTGCGCCGACCTGCGCGAAGATAAAACCCTGACAGAGCGAGAAGACCAAGAGCAAGGACACCAACGTTTTTCTCATTTTCCTCTCCTTCGGATTGTGATGAGGGACTCTCGGCAACTTTAATCTTTCAAATCCTACGGGATGACAGTATAATCTGTGCTTGGGCGACCGGCAGGGTCGCGCCATACGCCAAAGACACGGCCACTCAAAAGCTTTCAATTATCAAGGCAATTAGAACGACAAGAGGTATCCACGCAGTACCATAGTCTCTAATTTCCCGACAAGGAGTTCAAGAAAGAAATGCGCAAACTATCTATCGCAGCACTCATTATCGCCGCCGCCTTTAGCCTCAGCCTGGCCCAGGACACCGGCGCGACGCAGGCCACCGCCGACACAGGGACGCCCAACATGGGACAAGCGCCGAGAGAACCCAACGGCGTTGGCCGTCTGGACCTGCGCGTCGTGGACGAGAGCGGCCAACCAGTCAAGGGCGCTTACGCCAGACTCGGATCGACGCGCTCGGACGGCTATTTCTGTGAGTCCTGGAACTGGACGGACGCCAAAGGCGTCGCCGTCCTGCCTCCCATTCACATGGGCACGCTCAAGCTGACGATCAAAGCCAAGGGCTATCAAACGCAGAAGCTGGATGTCGCCACCAACTCGGTCGGAGAACCCGTGCGTGTCACCTTGGTGCGCAAGAAATAGAATCTTCATCAAAGCTCAATCAGACAGGCGAGGGAGCGTGCCCCGAAACCCGGAGGGCGCGCTCCCTTTCATCCATCAAAGCTCGCTGGTCTTCCTGCGCTCCATCTCCGGCCACGCGTGCAAGTTGGCGCTCGCCTCCGGCGGCTCGAAACCTTCGGCCAGCGGGATCAATTTCGCCAGTGCGCTCTGAAGCGAACGCGCCTGTTCCAGCGTGAGCAGCAATGTCGGCGCTCGCTCGCCGTGCCCCTCCAGACTCAGAGCCAACAGTTGACCCGCGAAGAGGGAGACGCGCACATGCCCATCGGTCGCGCGCCTTCCGGTCGCAATCTCCATCTCATACTTCGATGCCGTCATAACCCTCTGCCCGCCCATCTCTCTGATTTGTATGGCGGAAGCATAACACAGGGTGACGGGATAGGGGTTAGAGGTCTGGGGTTAAGGAAGAACAGTTGACTTTGTTCAGCATCTTCAATTTTTCCCCGGCCCCTGCTTTATGATCCACTCGCGCACAACTGTTTTAGCGTCGCGCTTCTTTCCGTCAACTTCGTAGTTCAAGCGGCGCATCTCGTCGGTGGAGATAGCATTGTGCAGGCGCGCCAGCGCTTCCGCCGCGACGGGGATGCGCGCGAGCGTCTCCTCGCGTATGAGTATGACGGCTTCGTAGGGCGGAAAGTAGTGACGGTCGTCTTCCAGTTGCACGAGGTCGAGCGCTGCGATGAGGCCGTCTGTGGAGTTGCCAGCGATGAGATCGACCTGTCCCGCAGCCAGCGCGCGATAGGTCAGCGAGAGATCCATCTCGCGCGGACGCCCACTGAACTTGAGCCCGTAGGCGCGTGAAAAACCCGGATAACCATCGGCGCGCGACATGAAGTCCTGGCCTAA
Organism: Pyrinomonadaceae bacterium; assembly: GCA_036386415.1. Taxonomy (GTDB): domain Bacteria; phylum Acidobacteriota; class Blastocatellia; order Pyrinomonadales; family Pyrinomonadaceae; genus DASVVT01. Next base: position 3,472 of record DASVVT010000047.1, on the reverse strand, counting down.
CCCGGCGCGCATGCGCGCCGCGTGGGGCGCGACATCCGAGATCGTTTTGAGATTGAGCCGCCGCGCATCTGTGCCGCGCACAAGGATGGCGAAGTCGTTGCTGAATCCGAGCGGCGCGCTCACTTCTGTGTGAAAGTTTTCGGCATACTCTCGCTTGACCTGTTCGTAGACGGCGCGCGGGTCTGTGATTGGCTGATGATGCAAAATGGCCGTGTAGGATGTGCCAGTGTATTCCGGGTACAGGTCTATCTGTCCGCTGATGAGCGCATCGTGCGCCAGATTGCCGCCAAGCTCGAAGCGCCGCTCAACAAAGAGGCCGCGCGCTTCCAGAAGTTGCGCCGCCATCTCTCCGAGGATGACGGATTCCGTGAAATCTTTCGAGCCAACGGTGACGCGCTCTGGCGACGTTTGCGGCGTGCCCGCAGTCGAATACGCGCCGCGCCATGCGAGCGCCGCGACGAGGCACAGAATCGCCGCAAGCAACGCCCACGCGAGCTTGCTGCGCTTGAGAAGTGGCCGACCGCTTTGCTCCGCTTGTTGGTTTCTGACATCGAAACGCTTTTCCAGTAAGCCGAGCCCGAAGTCTGCCAGAAGCGCCATCAAGGCGGCGGGCACAGCGCCCGCCAGCAGCAGATAGTTGTCGTTCTGGCGCAGGCCGCGAAAGATATAGACGCCGAGTCCACCCGCTCCGACCGCCGCCGCAATCGTCGTCACGCCGACGCAGATCACCGTCGCCACGCGCACGCCCGTGAGGATCACGCCCATCGCGAGCGGCAGCTCCACCTGCCAGAGAATCTGCCGATCCGTCATGCCCATCGCCACCGCCGCCTCGCGTACAGACCGATCGACCCCCAGGATGCCTGTCACGGTGTTGCGTATGATCGGGAGCAGCGCATAGAGCACGAGTGCGACGATGGCCGGTCGCTCGCGTATGCCGCCGATGAAGGGAAGCGGAATGAGCAGGCCGAAGAGCGCCAGACTCGGCACGGTCTGCATCACGGATGCCGCGCCGAGCACAGGCCCGCGCAGGCTTTGACGCCGCGTCAGCAGAATCCCGAGGGGCACGCCTATGATGACCGCGATCAGGGTCGAGACGAGAACCAGCGTCAGGTGCTCCTGCGCGCGCAGAGCCAGATCGCTCCAATTGTTTCTCAGAAATTCCCACGCGCTCATACGCTTCTCCTCGTCAGAGAAGCGCTCAACTCTTCATCCAGCCGCAAGGTCTCTATGTAAGCACGCGCGTGCGGTTCCTGTGAGCGCAGGAAACCCGCGGGCGTCTCCATCAGAACGAGACGCCCGGCGTGCATCAGGCCGATGCGTGAGGCGAGCAGCAGAGCCTCGCGCACATCATGTGTTACGAAGATGACGGTCTTGCCCAGACGCCGACTCAGCTCCGCAAACTCCTTTTGCAGCGCGGCGCGCGTCAGCGGGTCGAGCGCGCCGAAAGGCTCATCCAGAAGGAGCAGGGGCGGCTCTGCGGCCAGGGCGCGCGCCACGCCGACGCGCTGACGCTGCCCGCCGGACAGGTCGCGCGGGTAGCGGCTGGCAAACTTCTGCGGGTCGAGACCGACCAACTCCAACAACTCGCGCACACGCTCGCGCACGCGCCCCGCTTCCCATCCTTCCAGCGCAGGGACGAGCGCGACGTTGCGCTCGACCGTGAAATGCGGAAACAGTCCCGCCTCCTGAATCACGTAACCCGTCTGCCGCCGCAAACGAATCGCATCCCACTGGTCGGTCGTCCTGCCTTCAACGAGCACTTCGCCCTCAGTCGGCAGCAGGAGACGGTTGACGAGCTTGAGCGTCGTCGTCTTTCCGCAGCCGGATTCGCCCAGCAGCACGAGCGTCTCGCTGCGTTCAATCTTCAAGTTGAGATCGGAAATGATCGGCGCGGCCACGCCCGGCACGCTATAGCTGACGTGGCGAAACTCTACGGGAAGAGCATCATTCTTTGAGGCGACCATACGCGCTAAAGGTTGCGGCAGAGCCGCAAGAATGCCGAATAAACTCGGTACAGAAAAGCTAAGCTATACGCAGATACTGGGCGGCGCGCTCCATCGAGCCATGCCAGGAGCCGTGCCAGTTGCGAAGCAGAATGTCTGCCGGACAAACTTCGTCTTCAATGACCTGCTCGCGCAAGATGTCCAGATACTTCAGCTCATCAGGCGCGAGGCGTCTGATCCCTTCGGCGGCGAGTGCGACCGATTCTTTCGCCAGACCCAGGACGCTCGTGCCCGCATAGCGCGCCGCCAATCCATCGCGCGCCACCTGCTCTTCGAGCCCACGCATCTCTTCACGATTAAGCTTTGGAGCCAGATGTAATGCTTCGTCGAGCGACGCGCGGTCGTACATCAGACCTTTCCATAGCGCCTGCAAGGCCAAGACCAGAGCCGGACTGCCGCTGTCTGCGCTGCGCATCTCGATGTGCTGCTTGAGACGCGCGTCCGTGAAGAGCGTCGTCAGGTGATCAGCCCAGTCTCCGAAGACCGGCTGAATGTCATCACAGCCTCGTTCGAGAAAGTCGCCGAACTTCATGCCCGCCGGGGCACGCAGATAACGCCCGTCACGCTGCGCGAAGATCATCGGCACGTCCATCGCATAGGCGACAAACTTTTCGGGCGAAAAATCGTCTTCGAGCGCCGTCGGCGAAGCCCCTGCGCGGTCATCGTCCGTCTGAAGCCAGGCGGCAGCGCGCGTAGATTTGTACGCGGACGGGCGTCCCTCCTCGAAGGGTGAGTTGGCGAAGATGGCCGTGACGATGGGCGCGAGGCGATTGCCGAGGAGAAATTTTTTGCGGAGGTCTTCGGCTGAATCGTAGTCGAGATTGGTTTGCACGGCGCAGGTGCGCGTCATCATGTCCCAGGCGCGCGCGCCGCGCGAGGCAAGGTAAGGGCGCATCACATCGTAGCGTAGCTTGGGAAACCAGCACTGCTCGTCCAGTGTGCGCAGCGGATCAAAGCCTGCGGCCAGAAAGACGAAGCCGTGACCTTCGGCGATCTCATGCAGGCGCGCCAGATAACGCCTGATTTCCCGCTCGACATCGTGTAGGCTGCGACGCGGCGCGCCTGAAAACTCCACCTGCCCGCCGGGCTCGACCGTCAAACGGTTCATCTGTCCGGCGTTCACTTCGATGAGGAGGTTCCCCTCATAGACCAGATCATTCGAGGAAGGGGCGAAACCGGCGAGCACCCTTTGCACCTGCGCGGCGTCGATGCGCTCGAATCCGCGCCGCATGTCGTAGCCGAACACCTCGAACTCGACGCCGCACATCCACTCGGATGCAGGTTTTGCGCCGCGCCGCAGGTTTTCGACAAAGAGCGGCGCGGAGGACTTCGAGACCGCGTCGGTTAAAAGAGGAAAGACCCCTTGCCTCGCCTGTTTATCATGAGCCATAGGACACAAGATTGCGGAATGCGGATTTCGGATTGCGGATTTAAAAGATTTGTAGTCTCAGCACTCAGATTTCAGATTC
>DASVVT010000046.1:0-3599 GCA_036386415.1 Pyrinomonadaceae bacterium | reverse complement strand
ACGTTACCGGCGGTCGGAATATGCTTGATCCACAGGCTCTGCTGCCCGCCGTCGTCGATGACGTGCGCGACGTATTTGCCGTCGGGCGAGATGACGGCGTCGATTGACTTGCCTGCATTGGTGAGCCTCGTCACGCGCATCATCTGGAAGGGTGTCGGAGACTTGCGCTGCGACCAACGTAAGATGCCCCACAGACCGATACCCACAACCGCGACCGTCAGTAGCAGAAAGCGGATCGAGAGGCGCGGCTGCTCCAGCATGACGGAGATATTTCTGAGCGCGCTTGTCTGCGCGGTTCTTGAAGCGACGGGCTGTCGCTGCGTGCGTACCTCATCATCATGGCCGTTCCGGCGCGAAGTGCGCCAGGCCAGAAGCGCCCTCCTCATCTCCTCCGCCGATTGATAGCGATCTTCAGGCTTCTTCGCCAGTGCCTTCATCGTGATGCGATCCAGCTCCGGCGGCACACGCGCATTGATCGAAGAGGGCAGGGGCGGGTTTATGGTGATGACCTGCACCCCGATCTCAAAGACGTTCGCTCCATCGAAGGCCGGACGCCCCGCGATGCATTCGTAGAGCAGAGCGCCGAGGGCGAAGAGGTCGCTCCTGGCATCAACGGGCGCGCTCAGCGCCTGCTCCGGCGAAAGATAGAGCGGCGTCCCGACGACCACGTCGCTGCGCGTCTGTGTGAGCGAGGATGACTGCCCGCCCTCCTCCGTCATCTCAGATCGGCTTTCGTTCAATTGTTTGGCGAGTCCGAAGTCGAGCACCTTGACCGTGCCCGACTCGTTCACCACGACGTTCGAAGGCTTGATGTCGCGATGGATGATCCCGCGCGCGTGCGCCTCGCCTAAGGCATCTGCGACCCGTTCGATGATCTCCACGGCGCGCGCCAGCGTCAGCCGGCTGGCGAGCAACAGCTCGGTCAAGGTCTCTCCCTCGACCAGTTCCATGACGATAAAGGGCTGCCCCTCTGCGCTCTCGCCGTAGTCGAAGAGGGTCGCGATGTGCGGGTGCGAGAGCGCAGAGATGGCGCGCGCCTCGCGCAGGAAGCGTGCACGAAAGTTTTGATCGTGTGCCGTGGTGAGAAATTTGATGGCGACGCGGCGACCGAGATGTGTATCTTCAGCCAGATAGACCACACCCATACCGCCTTCGCCGAGCTTCTCAAGAATACGGTAATGTGAAACGGTCTGCCCGATCATCTAAAGCGCATTATCACATGTTCCCAGATGCGGAGAGAAGAGCGGCAAAGGGCGACGCGAGAGACATCCAGAGCATGGAAGCCTTAAGCCCTCGCTCTCGCTCACGGTCAGGGCTTGCGTCCCCTGAGCGACGGAATTGACAAGCCTGTGGGTTCAAGGTATAAGCAGCACGAGTTCCCACTGCCACTGAAAAAAGCGCGCGCGTTGGTTGGGCGCGACTCCATTAAACAAGATGGGCCTGCCATGCGTTTTCGATGAGTCCCGACCGTTATCGCTCAGAGAGAATAGGTGTGGCGTCTCCACTCAACACTAAAGAGGAATAGCGATGGACGAAGAGCAAAATAAAATCACTCAAGAACGCTTGGATAGGATTGAGGGAGATGTCGAAGACATCTTCAATTGCTTACAGGATTTATTGGATGGGTTGCGTAAGCTCAGTGCAATTGCATGGCCTACCTGTCCACCTGATTGCCTCACTCGCTACCATGAGAGGCGCACGGGTGAACGCCGTCGGAAAGCGAGTAAGACCAGGTCGCAGAAGAAAGGAGCCGGAAAAAGAGGCTCCACGAAGTAGCATCTGACGAGCACGAACGGAGAAACCTCTTTCGTGTGATGCGCGCGGACCATCCCTCTCTGCTTCCGTTTGTCTGCCACACGGCCTGGGGGGCGGAATTCTTCCGGCAGTACGGAAGATTAAGCGCAAAGGCCGCAAAACGATGCTCGCTGGAGACCGCAGAGACATCTTTCGCGCCCTTTGCGCTTTTGCCGTTCGCTCTCTCTGACACTCACTTGAGATCGTTTATCAAGATCACGTCGCTGGCTAAAACGCCGCGTATGCAGGCCAGTTGACGACCATCGCGCGACCAGTCGAAATTCAAGACGCGGTCGGATTTGAAGTCTGTCAACAGCGCGGCCTTCCCGCCATCGACGGGCAGGCTCCAGATGTTGGAAACTCCACCGTGATTGTCTATGTAAGTCAAAGCGCGCCCGTCCGCACGCCAGCGCACGCGCTGCCAGAAGTGTGTCGGCGTCGTGAGCATCGGTATGTCAAAGAGCTTCACGGGCTCGCCTCCCTCCACCGGAATGACCGCTATTTTCCAGGGCGAGTTCAGCTCCTTCCTGTAGCCACAGGCGATCCATTTCCCATCGGGCGAAACGACAGGCCAGTTGGAATACTTATCCGTTATGCGTAGACTCTCGCCCCCCTCCACAAGTATCTTCCACACCGTCGGCACTCCCTCAGTGAAGCCCTGGTACACGACCCAGCGACCATCAGGGGAGAACTGCGGAAACTGCTCATCGCTGCCGCTCGTCAATCGCCGGGCGTTGCCGCCATCTATATCCATCTTCCAGATATTAAAGCTGCCCGTGCGGTTGGAAGTGAAAACGATGGAGCGCCCATCGTTTGAGACTGATGGATCACGGTCTATGTTAGCATCGACGGTCAGTTGCTTCTGATTCGTCCCGTCTGCATTCATGATCCAGACATCCGGGTTGCCGCTCGCGCCGGAGGAATAGACTACTCTACCGTCAGGCGTCCAGGAGAGACCGTACTGATTGCTCGACCCCGAAGTAGCCTGCACGGCATGGCTCGTGTCATCACTGGGCGCAACCCAGATGTTCGAGAGCTGATTGAATTGGACAGTGACCAGGGTGCGGGAATCCGCCGTCAGACTCGCGCCGATATAACTGTTCAAGTCATTCGTGATCCTTCGCGCCTCACCATCCGGATAAGGGACGTACCACATCTGTAGCGAGCTGAGAGGTTGATCGAGCGCGGTGATAACCAGCCCGTTGCCGCTTTCAAGCCACGCCACGCGATCAACTTTAAACCACCTGAGCGGGGTGATCGGCTTTTCCGTCCCGCCTGCCACCTGCACTTGAACGACATTGCCACGAAATCCGCCGTTGGAATTTCCGGCAGCACAGGCGATTGTTTTTCCATCGGGCGACCATGCAGGGCCGACGAGAGGAAAAAAGTCTGGCGCTTTACGCAGGGCTAGTATCTGCTCTGCGGTTCCGTCCGCGTTCGCCGTCATCAATTCGGTCTCTCCGAGGCTCGGGTTGCGACGGATAAAGGCAAACTGCTTGCCGTCTGGCGAAAAGCTGATGGCGCTATCCACGTTTGCGAGCAGGCGGCTCGAAGTCCCTCCGAGCACCGGCACTCGATAGAGCATGCCCGGACTGTTCTTCTCCCAGATGACGTAGTAGATGTAGTTACCGTCGCGCGAGAAGGTCAAGCCCCAGTACTGCCCATCAGATGGGGGGACGATCTGCACGTTACCGGCGGTCGGAATATGCTTGATCCACAGGCTCTGCTGCCCGCCGTCGTCGATGACGTGCGCGACGTATTTGCCGTCGGGCGAGATGACGGCGTCGATTGACTTGCCTGCATTG
>DASVVT010000045.1:0-34188 GCA_036386415.1 Pyrinomonadaceae bacterium | reverse complement strand
ACGTTACCGGCGGTCGGAATATGCTTGATCCACAGGCTCTGCTGCCCGCCGTCGTCGATGACGTGCGCGACGTATTTGCCGTCGGGCGAGATGACGGCGTCGATTGACTTGCCTGCATTGGTGAGCCTCGTCACGCGCATCGTCTGGAAGGGCACAGGGCTCTTTAACGGAAACCATCGGAGGATGCCCCAGAGGATCAGTCCCATCGCCGCGACCGTGATGAGCAGAAAGGCGATTGACAGGCGCGGGCGGCGCAAAGAGTCTGAGATGCTGCTGAAGGCGCTCGAATGCGATGTCCTGAAAGCAAGGGAGGCGCGCTGCGTGTACGAGCCGTCATCGCCGTTGCGCGAGGCACGCCACTCGCGTAAAGCCTTCGCCATCTCTTCCGCCGATTGATAGCGATCTTCAGGCTTCTTCGCCAGTGCCTTCATCGTGATGCGATCCAGCTCCGGCGGCACACGCGCATTGATCGAAGAGGGCAGGGGCGGATTGATGTGAATCACCTGCCCTGCGATCTCCAGGGCTCCGCTGCCGGAAAAGGCCGGACGTCCCGCGATGCATTCATAAAGCAGAGCGCCGAGGGCGAAGAGGTCGCTCCTGGCATCAACGGGCGCGCACGTCGCCTGCTCCGGCGAAAGATAGAGCGGCGTGCCGACCACCGTGCCGCTGCGCGTGTTCGTCGAAAGCATTGTATCCGCGTCGGGGTCTGCCGATTGCCCAGGCTCCTCGTTGATCTGCTTGGCGAGTCCGAAATCCAGTACCTTCACCTGATTGCGGTGATCGAGCATCACGTTTGAAGGCTTGATGTCGCGATGGACGATGCCCTGCTGGTGAGCTTCGGAGAGCGCTTCCGCGATGTCTGTGACGATCTCGACGGCGCGCACTATGGTCAGCGTGCTCTTGTGCAGAAGTTCCGTGAGACTCGGCCCGTTGACCAGCTCCATGACGAGGAAAGGATGGCCGTCGGCGGTCTCGCCATAGTCATAGATGGCTGCAATGTGCGGGTGACTGAGGTTGGAGACCGAGCGCGCTTCTCTTAAGAAACGAGCGCGATAATGGTGCTCATCCGATGTGATGGCGGGAAACTTGATGGCGACGCGCCTGCCCAGCCGTGTGTCTTCGGCCAGGTAGACAGTACCCATCCCGCCCTCGCCAAGCTGGTCGAGAATACGGTAATGAGTGACGACTTCCCCGATCATGATGAGCCTGAATTCCTTTCAACTCCGGGAGGCAGCAGGAAGAGAATGATAAACTGCGCGGGCAGCAAATTGAAGCTGCGAGTTGGATGTCAAAAGCAGAGTCCTGACAGCCGAGCATACTACGCTAAAGCCAATGGCCTTTCAAGTTAGAAACGGCTGTAGCGTCTGGGGTTTCAACTCAACTCTCTGTGCCCCCCTCTGTGTTCTGCGGTGTCTGCGGTGGTGAGTCTTTTCTAAAATTGGTTCACCAACGCAGACACCGCAGGACGAGAGAGGCGGCACAGAGCACTAAGCAACTTAGGTCACTACCGAAACGGCTGTGCAGTTTCTCCGACCGCATGATCTTCAGACCTGCCGCGTGGATACTGCTCTCGCTTCCAAAGCTTCCGTCCGAGTTGGCGCAGGCGAATAGGAGCCCCATCTAAAATGACTAAAAACATCTTTTCATTTCAGGTACGGAAGCCAGCGCGCGCCCGCTCGCGCCAGAGTCCGTCGGTCGTCCGGCGCTCCGGCTATTATTTTAGTGACATACTAAATCCAGTTTGATAGGGTGTCATTTGATGTCCGACAACATAACATTAAGGAGGCAGTCAAGCATGGTAACGAAAAAAGGGAGTAAGAAGGGCGGCGCATCTCGCGGGGGTGGCAAGGGGGCTTCGTCGGCTAAGAAGTCGGCTAAGAAATCGACGAAGAAATCGACCCGTAAAGCCGCATCTTCCGGTGGTGGAAGCAAAAAAGGCGGCAGCCGACGGGGCGGAGGCAAGAGCGGAGGCCAGAAGGGCGGCGCGAAGCGTTCCACTTCATCGAAGGGCGCAGGCGGCGGTAAGAAGGGCGCGAAAAAATCTGCGGCCTCGCGAAAGGGCGCGGGCGGAAGTAAGAAATCGACAGGAGGCAAGAAATCCACCAGAAGGACAGGAACGTCCAAGATCGTCAAAGAGGCGAGAAAGGTGGCCGGTAAGGTGCTCGCTGGCGCGGCGACGGGCGCGGCTGTAGGCGCGTTGCAGGCGATCATCCCGGAGGCAGAGCAGGCGACCCAGAAGATGGAAGAGACGCAGGAGTCTCTGGCCTCGAAAGAGCCGGGCAAGTGAGCGCGCCAGGCGCACGATTGTGCAGATTACCTGGATGAGACGGCTGGAAAGCGCGGCGAGTGGCAACCCTGCCCGCCGCGCTTCGCCTTTCTGATAGGCTCCGGCGCATATTAGTAGTCTCCTGGCATCATCTCATCTTCTGTGCCCCCTCCGTGTTCTCTCGGGTCTGCGGTGGTGAATGAACTCCTATAGACACTCACAACAGAGTACGCAGAGATTGCACAGAGTACAAATCACATCAGGACACCACCCCACCATTCACTATTTACCCGCCTTCGTCTCTTTGTGGTAAGTTTCTTATCTGAATTATGTATCCGGCTGGCAATCTTCTGATTCCCGCTCCGCACGGTCGCCTGGAAGCGATCCTGAAGGAGACGCGCGTGCGCCCCTTTGCGCGCGGGGCGGCGCTCGTGCTTCATCCGCACCCGCTGCACGGCGGCACGATGCACAATAAGGTGGTCTTTCGCGCCGCCGCCGCCTTGAACGAGGCCGGGCTGACTGTGTTACGCATCAACTTTCGCGGCGTCGGGCAGAGCACGGGCACGCACGACGAAGCGCGCGGCGAGCGCGACGATGCGCGTGCGGCGCTCGATTACCTGATAAAGCAGTACCCGAACCAGCCCATCACACTCGCAGGTTTCTCCTTCGGCGCGCGCGTCGGCCTGGAAGTGGGCGCAAAGGACGCACGCGTCACACGGCTGATCGGCATCGGCACGCCCGTCAACATGTACGACTTCGCCTTTCTGGAAGCTTGCCGCAAGCCTATCCTCTTCGTCCACGGCGATAGGGACGAGTTCGGCGATGTTGAAGCTTTGCGCGCCCTGGCAGCCACGCTTCAGGCACACACAGACGTTCAACTCAGCATCATCGAGGGCGCAGGCCACTTCTTCGACCATCATCTGGACGAAATGAAGCGCGTCATCACAGAATGGACAGAAAGGAAAATGATGAATGCCGCAATGATGAATGATGAATTAAAGACCGAAATCAAAACGTGAATGGTTCTTCTTTTCATTCATCATTCACCATTCCTAATTCACCATTTGCTTATGAACTCTTACACCGATCCGGCGATACGCATCACGCTGCTGCCGCGCGACACCAACTCGCAGGGCACGATCTTTGGCGGCGTCATCCTGAGCTACATAGACATGGCCGGGGCGATAGAAGCGCACAGGCGCACCAAGGTGGAGCGCCTCGTGACGGTCGCCATGCGCGAAGTCATCTTCCACCAACCCGTCTTCGTCGGCGATCTCGTCAGCTTCTATGCCGAGACCCTGCGCATCGGCACAACTTCTATCACCGTGCGCGTCGTCGTCGAAGCCGAGCGCCACGGCGGCACAAGCCAGAATCGTGTCCGCGTCACAGAGGCAGAGGTCATCTACGTCGCCGTCGATGAGAACCGCCAAAAAGTTAAGATAGATAAGAGTGAATTGCACTGAAAAGAGAGGCGGGAGACGATCCACGAAGCAACACGAAACGACACGAAGACAGGCTATTTCGTGCCCTTTCGTGTGATTTCGTAGATCGTTAATGGCCTTCTTTTACCTTGCAACCTGGTATAAGAGTGAAGAACGTCCATCGTGAATCGACGAACCGCTTCTCTTTTTCCGTTGACGATTGACGTTCTATTCGTATCTCAGCGCTTCAATCGGGTTGAGCCGCGCAGCCTTCCAGGCAGGCCACAGACCGAAGCCCACTCCAAGCGTGACGGAAACGCCGAAGCCAACCAGAGGCGACCAGAGCGGTATGTAAGTCGGCATGATGGTCTGGATCAGCAGGGCGATGATGGAACCCATCATGATGCCCAACACGCCGCCGAGCCCCGTCAACGTGGCGGCTTCAATGAGGAATTGCAGGATGATGTCGCGCCGTCGCGCGCCAATCGCTTTGCGAATGCCTATCTCTTTCGTCCTTTCCGTGACAGAGACGAGCATGATATTCATCACGCCGATGCCTCCGATTAAAAGTCCGACGCTGGAGATGGCGACCATCAAAGCGAAGACGCCGCCCGTGATCGCACCGAACTGCTCTATGATTTGATCCGAGGAGGAGAGGCCGAAATTGTCCGGTTTGTCGAAGGGCACTCTTCTTCTTCTTCGTAAAACCTCCCGCACCTCTTCGACGGCCTGTTTCATCTGGCCGGGGCGGGCTTGAGCCATGATGAAATTGTCTTTCACATCGGGGTAGAGTTTTTGGAGCGTTAAGTAAGGCAGGTAGACAGCCTTATTCTCGTTATTCGGGTCTTCCGCGCCGACCAGGAAAGTCTCGCGTTCGGTCAGGATGCCGATGACGCGATAGTCGCGTCCGTCGATCATGATCTTTCGATCAAGCGCGCCCGTGAAGGGAAAGAGAACATTCGCCACGTCGCGGCCTATCACGACGACATCGGCACGCAGCGCGTTCTCTTCATCAGTGAAGTGGCGACCTTCGGCAATCGTCGTCACCCCCATCCTGAAATACGCGGGCAGCGTGGCCTGGACAGTCGCGTTAGTCATCTCGATTTCACGGTGACGCACGTTGACGCGCTCCGTGAAGGGGCCTGCGGTGAAGTCCACCGGCGACATGAAGGGCGCGACGTGGATGACCGACGGACACTCCCCCTGGATCGCCAGCGCATCCTCATAACTGAGCGGCTTTCGCATACGCTCTTCAGCCGACGGGTTGAAGTTGAAGCCGGGATCAAACCTGTAAGCGTAAATCGAGTTCGTCCCGAACGACTCAATCTCCTTCGACACGCGCGCGTCTATGCCTGAGACAAACGCCGCGATCACGATCACCGTCATCGTGCCGATCACCACGCCGAGAATTGTCAAAAACGAACGCAGCTTATGCTGCCAGAGCGTGTCCAGCGCCATCCACAGGTTTTCGTAAAGGTCTGTGCGAAATAACTTCATGGCTTTAGGGAGTAGACAGTAGACAGTAGTCAGTAGCCAGTAGGAAAAACTGTGTGGCACTCTTTGCTGACTACTATGGATTAAATGATCAATACCAAAAGCATCAACCGCTTTTCTTTTCTACTGGCTACTGACTACTGTCTACTGTCTACTCCGATCTTAACGCTTCAATCGGGTCAAGTCCCGCTGCTTTCCACGCCGGATAAACGCCGGAGATCATGCCGACGCCTGCTGAGACAAGGAGGGCGACGGCGACGGCCAGCCAGGGCAGACTGGTCGGGACGGGCGTGAGCACTGCGATCAACTTCGCCAGAAGGTAAGCGATTGAGACGCCGACGCTGCCGCCGATCAGCGAGAGCAAAGTCGATTCGGCCAGAAACTGCTTGAGGATGTCTGTCCGCCGCGCGCCGATGCTTTTGCGTATGCCGATCTCCTTTGTTCTCTCTGTCACGGAGACGAGCATGATGTTCATGATGACGATGCCGCCGACGACCAGCGAGATTGAAGTCACCCCGAGGGCTGCCATTTGAATCGTGCCGAAAATATTATCGCGCAACTCGTTGATCGCGCTCGGGGTGATGATGCCGAAGTTATCTTTCTCATTCGGATTAAGCTTGCGCCGCGCGCGCATCAGGACGCGTGCTTCATCAAGAGCGTCCAGGTAGGTCGCCTCGCTCGTCGAGGTGACGTTGATCTGGATCGAGCGGCGCGAGCCGTAGATGGACAAAAACGTCTTGAGAGGTATGGAGACGTACATATCTCGCGTCTGTCCAAAGACTGAGCCGAGAGCACGTCCCACGCCGATGACTTCAAAAGGCCGTCCATCAATCTTGATATTCTGGCCTAAGGCTACGCCGGTCGGGAAAAGTTTCTCCGCCACGTCCGCGCCGATGAAGCAGACGTGACGGCGCGTTTCTTCCTCCGTCTTCGTGAAGTAACGTCCCGCGTCCGATTCGATGCGCTCGATCTCGGCGATATTGGAGGTCGTCGCTTTGATGTGCACTTGAAAGAGCGTGGTTGCGCCAGCCTTAACGTCGCCGACGCTGTCCTCTTTGCCTCCGGCGTCAAGGATTGCGCCGCCGAGCGCGCGCAAGGCTTCGAGGTCATCGAGCGTCACGTCCTTGTTGCGACGGCGCGCGGCGTTCAAGGCTTCGACGCTTGAGAAATCTTCGATGGAATACTTCTGAACCGCGAAAGCGTTTGTCCCGATATTGGCTATTTTTTCATCCACATAAGAATTGAAGCCTTCGATCAGGCTGACGATGACGATCACGGTCATCACGCCGAAGATCACGCCGAGCAGCGTCAAAAACGAACGCAGCTTGTGCCCCATGATTGATGAGAGAGCCAGCTTTAGGGCTTCGAGGAAAGGCATCGGAGTGACCGCCACCAGAACTGATGATTTCTGTACCCTGGAATATAGTTACGCGCACAATGCGCAGAAGTTTCACAGCCTGCGCGCACATCAGTTCAGGCGCGCCTGTAGACGGCGCAGCGCAGTGGTCGCTTGCGTGAACGTGGGCTGCTCGGCGAGCGCGAGACCGTAGTGACGGATGGCATCGAGCGGGCGTCCGCGCATCTCGTAGATGCGCCCGAGATTGAAATGCGGGAAGGCATAGGATTCGTAGCGCGGCGCACTGAGCGCTCGCTTGAACCAGCGCACGCAAGCCCACAAATCGCCCTTCGCGATCAGATAGCTGCCGATGTCGTTGTAGGGATTGCCCAGGGTTTCGTCTACGCGGATCGCTTCGCGGCATTGCTCGATGGCTTCGTCATAACGCTCCTGAAAGCTGTAGACCCAGCCCAGAAAGGTATGCGCCTCGGCGGTCGGATAGGTCGCGATGGAACGCTTGTATAGCTCTATCGCCTCTTCGTAATCTTGAGCCTGCTGCGACTCATAGGCGCGCTGAAACAGCTCCATCGCTTCCCGTCTCGCCGCACTCTGAGGATCATCGAAAAGCATAATCAGTAGACAGTAGTCAGTAGCCAGTAGAAAAGAAAATCGGTTGATGTATTTTCATAGTGAGCCTCTCAGTCAGAGTAGGCAACAGAGCGTACGTGCTCTGTTTTTCCTACTGACTACTGTCTACTTTTCTTCTGCTCCCTTGCTTTCATCAATTCGCTTGATTCTTCCGTCCGTCAGTGGGGCGATTGATCTGACTGAGGAGATCGCTCTTCTCAAGACTTCGGGCGCAGGCTGTCCCTGCTCCGGCTTGATTAAAAATCTAGCCCCCTTGAACATCGTGTAGCCGTCGCCGCCATCGACGGCCACGAACGTGCTGGTCGCAAGCGTATAGGTCTTCCTGTCGTCGAGCGGTTGCCCGTTGACGGTCACTTCAAGAAGGCGGGAGCCGGGGCTACGGCGGGCGTCAAAGGTGAAGCGCAGGCCGGAGACTTGCGGGAAGCGTCCAGGTTCTTTGTCCTCTGCGCTGCGGCTGACGCCATGTTCGAGCGCCGCGCGCAAGGTCGCGCCCGTCACTTCCAGCTTCACAACCGGATTGGCGAAGGGCAGGATCGAGAGCACATCGCGCCTGGTAAGGTCGCCCGGATTGATCGTGATGTCGGCGCGAATCGAGCCTCCGTTGACGAGCGCCACATCCGCACTGGTCGCTTTGCGAAAAGCATCTGCGACGAATGAGCCGACGTTGGTTTCGCGCGACCGGCTCGCTTCCGAGCGCGCATCCAGAAGCACGTCCGTGTGGCCGACGCGCTGCGCCAGTTCCGTCAAAATCTTCTTGTATTTATTTGTGACGGAAGCAAACTGCGGGTCTTCTGGAATCTCCCTGGTGACAGGGATCACTTCCCAGTCCATGCTCTGAAGCTTGCCGCTCGACGCGTCTATGTTCAGTGTAATGCGCGCCATCTCGCGCGCGTCCGCCGTCATCTTGAAGATCGGCGTGCGCACCGCCAGAGACTGAAGCAGCGTGTGCTCGTGCCCGCCGATGATGACATCCAGATCGGCGCAGCGCGCCAACTCCTTGTCCTCTCTCATGGAGAGGTGCGTGAGGCCGATGACGACCTGTGCGCCGCTGGCGCGAATCTGCGGCACGATCCGCCCAGCCGTCTCACAGACGTCTAGAAAATCCACGTCCGGCCCAGGCCGCGAAGTGCTCTTCGTTTCCGGCAGCACCAGACCGATGAGGCCGACACGCACGCCATCGAATTCGCGTATCACGAAAGGCGGCGTGTCGCCGAAAGGCTTGCCCGTCCTTTTATCGACGACGTTTGCGCCGAGCCACCCGAAGCGCGACTCCTTGATGCGCTCGCGCAGCACGTCCGGCCCGAAATCGAATTCATGGTTGCCGAAGACGGAATAGTCGAGGCCGACGGCGTTCCAGGCGTCGATCATCTGCTGCCCCTTGTAGGTATTCGATTCGACCGAAGGCGAGATCGTGTCGCCGCTCAGGAGCAGGAGCGTGTGGCGCGATTGCGCGGCGATCCTTTTTCTCAAGGTGAGGATGCGCGCCAGGCCGCCGCGCATACCATTATCGACGGGCACAAACTGGTATACGTCGTTCACCTGCAAAAGCGTCACCTGCACCGTCCGCTTGTCTGTGGTCTGCGCGGTGGTCGCTACGGCGGCCAACATCAGCGTGCACATCAGGACGAGCACCGCGCGACGCGGCCCACAAGTTAAGATCATCTGGAGGTATCCTCCGAGGAAAGTTTCGAGAGATAAAGCGTCACAGCACCACCTTCTCAAACGGACTTCAAGAATTAACCGGTAAGACACCGCAGACACAGAGAGAAAACTTTGAGCCTTTGATGTGACGCAGGTGTCATTTCATCTCAACTCTCTGTGGAGAATCCAACGCCGGGGGCAGCCGCGCCTAGTCGAGTCTCAAGGGCTTGCATTATACTCAGCCCGCGCAGAGCGCGCCAATCAAGCACAAATTATTCGAGTGTAAGGGAAGGCCTCGGGCCCACGATCCAGATGAAAAACGGGAACGCTTTAACCATCCAGCTAGCCACAGAGATCCCACCGCCGCAAGCAAACGAAGCCGTCGCATTTTGTATCTTCACGGACGAGCCACAGTGCCCCTCACTCGCGCTGGAGGATGAAGCGGCGCGGCAAACGGTCGAGGCAGTCATACGCGACGGCGAGTTCAAGGGTGAAGACGGAACATCTCTCCTGCTGCATGCGACGGACGCCGCGCATGGAGGCTCTCGCCGCCTGCTCTTGATCGGACTCGGAGCGCACGCTGATTTCGACATCCCTGCGCTCAGCCGCGCTTCTGGGATGGCCGCTCGCCAGGCGCAGGATGCTCGCGTCAAACACCTCTACTTTATACTGCCCGCGCCGGGCGATGAGAAGCGTATGACGCGCGCCGTCGTCGAAGGGGCATGCCTGGGTCTGTATGATGGCGGCCTCTATCAAAATCGGGAGGAGGAAAAGCCCGTCCTCGAACGGCTCACGATCATCGTTTCGGGGCACGCGGGTGGGATCGAGGGGGAGGTGGAGCGCGGGCGCATCGTCGCCGAATCTGTGAACTGGGCGCGCGCACTCGCAGATGAACCGGGCGGCAGCCTCCCGCCGCGAGAGTTTGCGCGACGCGCCGCAGAGATGGCCGCAAGCGTCGGGCTTCGCGTCGAATCCCTCGATGCAGACGAGATACGCGCGCGCGGCATGGGCGGCCTTCAGGGCGTCGGCCAGGGCTCGAACGAAGAACCCGCTCTGATCGTGCTGAGCTATGAACCGGAGGGCGCGCGCGTGGGTGGGCTATGGGCGTTTGTCGGCAAAGGGATCACGTTCGACACGGGCGGCATCTCGATCAAACACGGGCTGGATATGTACGAGATGAAGACCGACATGGCCGGAGGCGCAGCAGCGCTTGCGGCGCTACGGGCTATCGCGCAACTCAAGCCGCAGCGAGCGGTCGTCGCCATCGTCCCTTCCGCCGAGAACATGCCTTCTGGACGCGCCATCAAACCCGGCGACATCGTCAAAACCCTCGCCGGTTATACCATCGAAGTCGTCGATACGGACGCCGAAGGCCGCCTCGTTCTCGTCGACGGCATAGCCTACGCGCGCCAGCTCGGCGCAGAACGCATTGTCGATCTGGCGACGCTCACCGGCTCGATAGTCGTCGCGCTCGGCGATCACCGCGCGGGTCTCTTCAGCAATAACGATGACTGGGCCAGGCAGGTCGAGGCGGCGGCCACGCGCGCGGGCGAGCCAGTGTGGCGGATGCCCGTCAGCGACGACTACAAGAAGCGTATCGAGAGTGACATCGCCGATTTCAAGAATTACGGCGGTCGCCCGGACGCGACCGCCGCAGCCCTTCTGCTCAGCAAATTCGCCGCCGATACTCCGTGGGTGCATCTGGACATCGCGGGCACATCCTGGTACGACGACCCGCAGCCACACGCGCCCAAAGGATCAACGGGAACGGGCGTGCGCACGCTGGTCGAGCTGGTGTGCGGTTAGGCCGCAGGCGGTCGCGGTTCAGGAAAAGCGACTGAGAAGGAAACTCGTCACCCACGCAGGGCACGGAGGATCATCCAGAACAGGCAAGGATTATAGATTTGAAATCTCAGATTTGAGATTCTCCTGCGGTGCGGCTTCGTACCCTGCGGCGTTTAATCTCTGCTCGCATTCAGTCACAACCTGTCATACGGAGAATGATTTTCAAACAACTACTGGAGAGCTGGGACTGGAAGCCGATACGAAATTGTCCCGGCAGGTTCGTCTTATCCGGGGCGAAAGCCGATCTCTCTCACCAAGAGCTTCTGGGAGAGGCCGTCGAAGTCGGCGTCTACAGGGTGGACGCGGCGCAAGATACTGTTCTGGTCGCCAAGCTCGACGACGGCGGGCTGATCTCCTACCACAGGGCTGACGGATCATTCGTTCATACCCTCAACACGCCGGAGGGATTCCGGCGTAAGCTGCGACAGCTTGGCATAGACTCGCCGTAGAAGATCGCGGTCAAAGACGAGACTACTTCCTCTTCATCAGCGCAAACCCATCTCATACCAAGATGCAAGCAAAAGAGGACGGGGGACGATCCACTAAGCAACACTAATTAACACGAAGCAACACGAAAGAGCCCCTCTTTTTCGTCTCGTTTCGTGAATCGTCTCCCGCCCTCTTTTATTCTGCTCTCTGGTATCACAACCACTCCCTGGATGATATTTAAGGGCACGCGGCGCTTCTTCTTGACGCGCTTCCGATATGGATGTATCGTTTGCCCCATAATTCGGATTATCCCTGCAATCCAAGCGCAATCCAAGAATTGGAATCCTTGATTCCCTCTCGCTGGTTTCCGGCAGCCCCGGCTGCGGCGACCCTGTAGGCAACTATCTTCCCTCCCCAGAGGTGAGCCAGACGATGAGACATACCTGCTTCTTTCGTATCATGGCGATATTCATCGCAGTTGCTGCCTTTAGCGTCAGCGCCTTTGCGCAGAGCGGGTGGGTACGGCAATCTGCGCTCCCCACGCCTCGCGACCTGAATGGAGTGGCCTGGACTTCACAGACGCATGGCTTCATCGCCGGTCAGAGCATGACGTTCATGGAGACGACCGATGGCGGCGCGACGTGGCGCAGCATCAACCTTGGCGGCTTCCCCTCCGACCCTCTCTATAAAGTCTATTTCCGCGACGCGAGCAACGGCTTTGTCGGCGGCAATAACGACGATCAATGGCGCACAACCAACGGCGGCGCGACGTGGCAACGCATCACGCCGTTCTTCGCTGGCTCATGGTATGACCTCGACTTCGTTTCGTCTACGACAGGCTTTATGACCGCTAACGGTGCGACGGCGCGCACAGAGGACGGCGGCCAGACGTGGGAGTTGATGTCCGGCTACCCTTCATGCCCCGTGATCTACGGGATGGATTTTCGTGATGCTCTGACGGGTCTCGCCGGTGGTAACCGTGTCTCGACGACTGACGGCGGTGTGGGCATATTCAAGACCACGGACAGCGGGCGCACGTGGGTCAGAAAGTTTTCCAGCTCTGCCAACGATGTGCTCTGGTTAGACAATTCAACGGCGATTGCCATCGTCGGCGCAGACATCTATCGCTCTGTGGATGCCGGTGAGACGTGGAACCAACTCAGCATCACTCCGATCTTCACGGGTCTTGATGACATGGCGCTGGTGGACGGCACGACCATCGCCGGTGTCTCCGGCGCGGGTGACATCTGGCTCAGCGCGAATGGCGGCTTGACCTGGACGAGAGTCATCAAAGGGCTCGGCGCTCTGCCCGGAAGCTGGGCTGTGTCGTTCCTTGATAATCTCAACGGCTCGGTCGTCGGCGTGGGCGGCTTCATATACAAGACCACCGATGGCGGAAAGAATTGGAGCATGTTGAATAGCGGCATCGGAGTTCAGCTCTACGACATAGAGATGTTGACAGATGAGTTCGGCCTCGTCGCCGGGGAGAACGGCTATATTTTTAGAACGACAAACGGCGGCGCGCGTTGGGAGACGAGCAAGGTGGGGGTCACGGGTCAGGTGTTCGGGCGCGAGGAAAGCCTTCGCGATCTTTCCTTCGTGGACATGGACTTCGCCGCAGTGGCGGGGCCGGGCGGCACCGTCTTCAAAACTCTGGACGGAGGCAGGACCTGGCAATCAATCGGTTATCCGAGCTTGCCCGGCTCCTACTTTATAGAGGGCTTGAAGTTCATAGACCGCAACACCGGATGGGTCACGGGGCAGGATTATGCTTACGGAAGCCCTCCGAGCACATACCGCACGACCGATGGCGGAGCGAGCTGGGAAGTGGGGATTCAAACCCTTGTCGGGACGGGAAACGTGGTTGACTTTGTCGATCATAATCATGGCTGGCTGATGAGCTTCGGCGGGATCGGCCAGCGCACGGACGACGGCGGCGCGACCTGGCAGCAGATGCAGTTGCCGACCTATTTCACCAGCCCACAGGTCAACGATCTACAGTTCATTAACGAGAATGAGGGTTGGGCTGTGGGCGGCAACGGCTACGTCGCGCACACGATTGACGGTGGCCGCAACTGGCGGCTTCAGGACATCGGATCGACAGAGGAACATCTGCTGGGGCTTGACGTGCTGAGTCCCTCGGAAGCCTTCGCAACCACTTATACGGGCGACATCTATCACACCAACGATGGGGGCGCGACCTGGACGAAGCATGACGTGGTTGATCAGCCGTCGCTCTCTGCCGTCTCCGCCCGTCCATCCGGCAAGGTATGGGTGGCCGGTTATGACGGAGCGATCCTGACCTCGCTCTTCACTGCGAACGTGCCTGCGCCCGCGCTGCTCGTCACGCTCAGTCCGACGAGAGTCTTCGGCGGCGGTTCTTCGCAGGGGACGATCACACTGGGCAGTCCCGCGCCCGCAGGTGGCGCGACTGTTTCGCTCCTGAGCAGCAATACGTCCGTGGCGACCGTGCCTTCGAGCGTGACCGTCCCGGCTGGCATGAAGAGCGTGACCTTCTCTGTGAACACTGAGTCGCCGCCTCCATCGTCGAACAATACCACTGTGACGATCACTGCCTCATGGAATGGGAATACACGGCAGGCGCTGCTGGCGGTCGAGCCGCAAGTCAACTGCACCTATTCAATCTCGCCGACCAGCGAACAATTCGGGGCATCTGGCGGAACCGTGAACGTCAACGTGACGGCTCCGGCGGGCTGCCCCTGGACGGCCACCTCCGGGCGAAGCTGGGTCACTATTACTTCGGGTCAGTCGGGCACGGGCAGCGGCGTCGTGACCGTTTCGGTCGCGCCCAATAACGTCAACCTGACGCGCTCCGGCACAGTCAGCATCGCCGGGCAATCCTTCTTCGTCGATCAGGCTTCGTCGAGCGGCTGTGATTATTCGATCTCACCCCAGAGTCAATCATTTAACCTGACGGGGGGGCTCGGCAGCTTCAATGTCGCGGCGGGTAATGATTGTAGCTGGAGCGCACGCAGCAATGCAGACTGGATCACGCTCACACAGGGGAGTGGCAGCGGCAACGGGACGATAAGCTTCTCCGTAGCCATTAACCCCAGCAACGCCCCACGCTCAGGGATGATCTCCGTGAGGGGAAAAAATTTCACCGTCACACAAACTGGCTCGGCTCTCTTCGACTTTGACGGCGATCAAAAAACTGACATCGCCGTGTGGCGTCCCTCTGACGGCTACTGGTACATCCTCAGGAGCGCGGGCGCGACAATGATCTCCCAACAGTGGGGCAGTCAGAGTCTGAGCGACGTTCCCGTGCCGGGAGACTATGACGGAGACGGTAAGACGGATAAAGCGGTATGGCGATCAAACACAGGGATGTGGTATGTGCTGCTCAGCTCTGACGGATCATATACGGCGCAGCAGTGGGGTCTCAGCTCAGACAAACCCGTGCCGGGAGATTATGACGGCGACGGCAGATGGGATATAGCCGTGTGGCGACCATCGGACGGCAATTGGTACGTGCTGCAAAGCTCCAACAATCAATGGAAGGTGCAGCAGTGGGGTCTCAGTGAAGACAAGCCCGTCACAGGTGACTACGATGGGGACAGCAAATGGGATATAGCCGTGTGGCGACCATCGGATGGCTACTGGTACATCCTCCAAAGCTCTAATAATCAATGGAAGGCGCAGCAATGGGGGCTCGCGACGGATAAGCCTGTCGCGGGAGATTATGATGGCGACCGCAAGACGGACATCGCCGTGTGGCGTCCCTCTGAGGGCTACTGGTACATCCTCCGTAGCTCGAACGGCATTCTACAGGCGCAGCCGTGGGGCACAGGTGGCGATACGCCGCAACCCGGAGACTTCGACGGCGACGGCAAGTTTGACCTCTCCGTCTGGCGCTCATCGACAGGCACATGGTACATCCTTAGAAGCTCCGACGCAGCCGTGATGCAGCGCGTGTTCGGCGCGAGCAGCGACATGGCCGTCTCGTCTGCGAACGTTCCGTAGGGTAGTAGACAGGAGATAGTAGTCAGTAGTCAGTAGCTGTTTGAACAGTAGCGTAGGGACTGAGCGATCATAGCCCAGCCATTAATGGCTGGGACAAGTCGTGACCAACCGAAGAAAAGAAAAACCGCAGTGTTACGCTTTGCTGTCTACTCTGACTGAGAGGCTCAGTATGAACAGACATCAATGGATTTTCTTTTCTACTGGCTACTGGCTACTTTTCTCCTTGACTTTTTTCGCTGACAGCCTCTAATCTTTCACCGCTTCGCTTGTTGGTTGATGAGACGAACGGTCTCGTCATTCTCACGTAAGTAATCTGTTGGAAATGAGAAATGCAATGCAGTGCCCCCGCTGCGGTACGCCTTCCGCTAAAGAGCAGTCTCTTTGTTCTTCCGGCCTTGACGAGAGTGCCGCAGCGCCAGAGTGGTTTTTCCGTCTACCGCTTAACGCCTCATTCGGACAGATCGCAGCATAAGCTCGGTTAACAGGCCAAAGTGCCGTCACGTCTCGCATGTCCCGAAGCGACTACGAGACACTTACTGTAAGTTTTCCCGGCCACATATATCCGATCAGGAGTAATTAAGATGAATCAATCTGTTCCCCCGAATAGACGCCAGTTTATCGGTCGTGTCGGCAAGCTGTCGGCTGCGACCATCGCTGCCAGCGCCATCGGCCTCAAGCCGCTCGTCGGCACTGACAACGCAGAGGCCTCCGCCATCGGCCAGCCTTCCAACCAACGCGCCCTGCAAGCATTCAACATTCGCAGAGACGCAGCCATCGCCAACAGGTCGCAAACGCCCTCTGGCCTGCAACATCCTACAAACCCTGATGATGATCTTTATCCGAATAAGATCGGCAGCTATTCCAAAGGTCTGCCGCATCACCCCAACGGTGAAGTCAACATCAACGCCTATAACGCCCTGATTCACGCTCTGACGACTGGCAGCCCGGCAGACTTCAACGCCATTCCGATGGGCACACCGCCGAACGCCACGCGGCGCAAGCTGGTCAACCCGCAGGCGGGGCTTGCCTTTGACATGGAAGGCCCTGACTCGCACTCGCTGGTCATTCCGCCCGCGCCCGCTTTCAATAGCATCGAAGAGGGAGCCGACATCGCCGAAAACTACTGGATGTCGCTCCTTCGCGACGTGCCTTTCTCTCAGTACGACTCCAACCCAATCGCACAGGACGCCGCCGCCGATCTCAACCTCTTCGGCGCTGCTTTCAAGGGGCCGAACCGCGACGGCAAGAACCATCTGACCGGCGTCACTACGGCGAATCTCTTTCGCGGACTGACGCCCGGCGATCTCAGAGGCCCATATCTTTCTCAATTCTTCTGGCTGCCCTGCAACTTCGGCGCAAACGTCCTTGAGCAGAAGATACGCACCGCCCAGCCCGGCATCAACTACATCACGGACTTTGCCAAGTGGCTCGAAGTGCAAAACGGATTCGCTCAAGGACCCGATGCTTTTGACTCGACACCTCGCTACATGCGCAACGGTCGAGACTTAGGACAGTGGGTACACGTAGACGTTCTCTTCCAGGCATACTTTCAGGCTTTCCTGGTGCTCGCCGGGTTAGGCGCGCCCTTCGATAACGGCAACCCCTACAGGCTCTCGCCGTCGCAGGAAGGGTTCGCCACCTTCGGCGGCCCGCACATCGCGACGATTCTGTGCGAAGTCTCAACCAGGGCGCTTCATGCCGTCTGGTATCAGAAATGGCTCGTGCATCGCCGCTTGAGGCCAGAGGTCTTTGCAGAGCGTTGTGATCGCAGGCTGACTGTGCCGGGCAACACTTACCCGATAGACCAGGAGATACTGAACTCGCTCTCTTCATCGTCACGACTCGGAAAATATTTCAGCGGCAACTATTTTCTGCCGCAGGCATTCCCGGAAGGCTCGCCCCTGCACCCTTCATACGGAGCCGGGCACGCCACGGTCGCCGGAGCGTGCGTCACGATCCTCAAAGCATGGTTCAGAGAGACGACGCGCATCACAGACCTTCTGCCGCACATAGGCCGCACCAACCCCGTCATCGCGAGCGATGATGGTCTCTCGCTGCTGGACTACACGGGCGCGGACGCAGGCGAGATGACCGTCGGCGGCGAGCTGAACAAGATCGCTTCCAATGTCGCCAATGGACGCAACATCGCCGGTGTGCACTGGCGCACAGACGCAATTGAGTCGCTGAAGCTCGGCGAGTCAATCGCCATCCACATGCTCAAAGAGTCGCGCTCCTGCTATAACGAAGCCTTCAATGGCTTCTCTCTCACCAAGTTCGACGGCACAACTATCACCGTCTGACCGCCAGCCTGAAAAAATGAGCCGGAGCAAAGGTCTATCGCTCCGGCTCACTTCAGGTCTCTTCCTCCAATACCTGATCCACAGCAATCAAGAGTTTGATAGAACAGCAAACCCATGCTGGCTTACAATGCTGTAAGGTCGTAGACTGTTTTTCAACTGATGCCATTGGATGAAACAATTTTTCTGACCGGATTTCCGGGCTTCATCGCCCAGCGCCTGGTTAAACGGCTGGCGGTGGATGGAGCAAGGTTTCTGCTTCTCGTGCAGCCCGCTTTTATCGAGCGCGCGCGGGTGGATGCGGCGCGCATCGCCCAGGAGACGCTTGCCCCCGCCAGCAATTTCCGCATCATCGAAGGCGACATCACGGAACCTGACCTGGGGCTTTCTCCTGCTGATCTTCAAGCGGCGCGCCGTGAGACGACCGCGCTCTTTCATCTAGCCGCCCTGTACGACCTGGCTGTCGGGCGCGACCTGGCCTTGCGCGTCAACGTCGAAGGCACGCGCAATGTCAACCACCTCGGCCTCCAGATGAAGAATCTTCACCGCTACCATTACGTCTCGACCTGCTACGTCGCAGGCAAGCGCAAGGGCTTGATCCTGGAGACAGAACTCAGACACGAGGCGGGCTTTCGCAACCATTATGAAGAGACGAAGTATCTGGCAGAAATGGAGGTCGAAGCGCTGAAGGCGGAGCTGCCGGTCACGATTCACCGCCCTTCGGTCGTCTGCGGCGATTCGCGCACGGGCGAGACTGCGAAATACGACGGCATCTACTATCTGATCCACTACCTGCGTATGCAGCCCCGCCTTCTCTCTCTCTTCAATATCGGAAATCAACAGGTGAGGCTCAATCTGGTCCCAGTGGATTTCGTCGTCGAAGCGATCTCGGCGCTGGCCTCAGATGAGCGTGCGGTGGGAGCGACCGTCCAACTGGCAGACCCCGACCCGCTGACGACTCACGATCTGTTCGAGCTTATCGCTCAATCAATCGCCGGTCGCGGATCATACCTGACCCTTCCGGCAACGCTCGTGCAAACCTCGCTCATGCTGCCCTTTTCGCCGCCCCTCACAGGTCTTCCACGCGTCGGCGTGCCCTACTTCTTCATAGACCAGACGTATGACACGACGCGTGCGCGTGAGCTTCTCGAACCACACGGCGTTCGCTGCCCGCCACTTGGCAGCTATGTGGGCGCGCTCGTCGAATTCGTCGCCCGCCACCCGAAGCTGTAAACGCGACCATCAATTTCACCACAAAGACACTAAGGTCGCCCATGAATCGTGAGTGATGAAAGAATAGCGGTGCGTCTATTCATAATTTAACGCCAGTTCGACGTAAGCGGCTCTGCCGCCTCGGCTGTGCGGAAAGGCAGAGCCGCTTACGTCGAATTTACGTTAATTTATCCTCTCTGTCTTTGTGGTGATTAATTCTTCAGGGGGGCTTGACAACCCACTGATTTAGAATTATTCTAATTCCAGCTCAAACGATATGACTTTTGATGATGGAGATCAGGGTGGAGCGGCGACGCTCACACCGCAGCGAAAGACCGTCTTTGAGGTGATCCGCGACAGCGAGAATCACCTGACGGCAAGCGAGATTTTCGAGGCGGCGCGCAAGCGTCTGCCTTCGATCAGCTACGCGACCGTCTACAACTCTCTGCGGTATCTGAAGGAGGCCGGTCTGATTGGCGAGATCAGCTTCGGCAACGGCGCGAGTCGTTACGACCGCGTGACGGAGCGGCATGACCACGCGATCTGCACGAGCTGCGGGACGCTCGTGGATTTCGATCTTGACGTGACGGCTGATTTGATCCGCACGGCGGCGCGCCGGTCGCGCTTCAAGCCCGAATCTATACATCTGACGCTCAGGGGCTTGTGCCCCGACTGTCGCTTGAAAGAGTGAGCGCTGCTTGAGCCAGGAAGCTTTAGGATCACGATGATGTTCGCCGCTCGCGCTCTCGAGATGAGTGGGATGCGCCGGACGATTAAAATTTTCACTGATGAATAATGGAGGAACGATGCAAGGAACTGCAACAGCGATGGAAAAAGCCATGGTCGGCCAGCCAGCGCCGGATTTCGAGATGGCTTCGACCAAAAATATCGAGACCTTGAAGGAGACCGTCAAGCTTTCGGATTACAGGGGCAAGTGGGTGGTTCTACTGTTCTACCCGTTGGATTTCACCTTCGTGTGCCCGACGGAGCTGACCACCTTCAGCGACCGCTACGAGGATTTCGAGGGCATCGGCGCGGATGTCATCGGCGTCTCGACCGATTCGGTCTACTCGCACCGCGCCTGGCTGCAAACGCCGCGCGACAAGGGCGGCGTCGAAGGTCTCAAGTACCCGCTCGCTTCGGATGCGACCAAGCAGGTGGCGCGCGATTACGGCGTGCTCATAGAGGATAAGGGAATCGCGTTGCGCGGTCTCTTTGTGATCGACCCTGAAGGCATCCTGCGCTACAAGGTGATCCACGATCTCAACGTCGGGCGCTCGGCTGACGAGACGCTGCGCGTCATCCAGGCGCTTCAGACAGGCGGACTCTGCCAGGCCGAATGGAAGCCGGGACAGGAAACAATTAAAGCATGAAAGGAAGTTTTCGGTTTTCAGTTTTTAGCTGAAAACCGAAGACTAAAAACTGATTATGCCGATGAGAATCGGGACGGAAAGGCCGCTCTTAGACGGAGCGACCGAATGGTTTGGCGGGACACAGGCGCACGCCGAGGCGGAAAGCAAGGGGCACCCCACGCTGGTGCATTTCTGGTCTGTCAGTTGTGGCACCTGCAAAGAGAACTTGCCGCGCATCGCCGAATGGCGTGACAAAAGAGGTGACGAAGGGTTGCGCGTCATCGCCGTGCACATGCCGCGCTACGAAGCGGATACCGATGTCGAGGCGGTGCGCGAGGCCATCGCTAAATACAACATCACGGAGCCCTGCGCGATAGATAACCAGCACAAGCTGCGCGATTCGTTCAAGAACGAGCAGGGCTACGTGCCGGCCTATTACCTGTTCGATGCAGAGGGCAGGCTCAGGAGCTTCGCGGCGGGCGAGCGCGGGTTGGATATGCTCGCTTCGGCGCTGGAACGCACGCTTGCCGCCGCAGCCACGCAAAGCACTTCAGCATAGGCCGAGAAGCTTAACCGGGAATCGACGAGCTTCACAGGGTGACAGGTAATACCCGCAGAATTAAAGAAGCGTAGGGGACGATCCACGCGCATTACACGAAGCCACACGAACCGAAGAGGCTTTTCGTGTCGTTTCGTGTAATGCGCGTGGATCGTCCCCTATTTCTCTGTGCCCTTGAAGCCGAGGTATGTGCCGGAGCTGATACCCATCAGCGCCAGGAGCGTTCCACTGAACTCAGGCATCGCCAGGTGTGTGTAAACCGACTCGACGAAGATTATCCCGAGCACTATCGTCCAGACTACGATCTGAAAACGGTGAAAGCTGATGCCGCCGTTGTCATTGAGAAGGTCTTTGATAAAGCCCTGTGAAGCAGGAGGCGCGCACTGGTTTTGAAGGTGATCGAGCGAGAAATTAACGAAGTTAAGTCTCACTTGCTTGGTCTCCAGCTCCGCCTGCAAGTCGCTCGCATTGGGCGGGAGATGACGTGCGTCTGCGAGTGATGATTTGATCTCGTTGATACGGTTATTGAGCGCCGCCTGCTCCGCTTTAAGCTCGATTTCCTGATTGCCGCTGGCCGCCGTTCTGCTATTGTCTACGAGGTCAGCTCCGAGCGCCGTGCCAGCGCCGATGCCGATCAGCACCAGTGTGGAACTG
Source organism: Pyrinomonadaceae bacterium (assembly GCA_036386415.1). Lineage (GTDB taxonomy): Bacteria > Acidobacteriota > Blastocatellia > Pyrinomonadales > Pyrinomonadaceae > DASVVT01. The sequence continues at coordinate 13,050 of DASVVT010000045.1, read as the reverse complement.
GTGATGGCATCGTATTCTCCTGTGATGAGCCAGATGAGAAGGAATGAAGTGACGACCAGCAGGAACCAGAAGGCCATCTGTGTGCGTCCGAGGCTATACGGAGCGAGCTTGTTATCAGTTCTCTTGGCGCACGAATTCCGTAGCAGCGAAGTTCGCCGCGCCAGGTAGATAGTGCTCACGGCCACGCCTGCCAGCAAGAGAAAGCAGCCCCAGAACCATGCTTCCTGGACGACGATAAGATCAAAGGTCTGCGCGCCCGGCAGCGGATAGCCGTTCGCCAGCCCGACGCTCGCCTTGACCTCTTTGACGAAGCTCGTCGGACTGCCCAGCAGGTCATCCCACAAATCGTCGCTCCCCGCCGAGCGACTCATATGAAATTGCAGGATGTTCTCTTCCGGCAGGATCACCTCCGGCCCGTCGCCCGTCAAGGGCCTGCCGTTTAAAAACAGCACGATCTCCTGTTTTTGACAGTTCGACTCGTTGCCGTGGCATTTGGACTGCCGCACCAGCGTCGTCAGGTTCTCAACCCTCAACGTCACCATTTCTCCGAGTCCCGCTCGTCTGGTATTGATTCCGACGACCTTCGGCACAGCAGCAGGTGATTCGGGGCTGGCCTGCGGATTGGCCGGGGCGGTGTCAGGCGTCTGAGCGGAGTTGGCTGGACTTTGAGCCGGAGACGCGGACGTTTCCGTTCGTGGCTGATTGTTGGTGGGACTATTCTGCGCGTCCGCCTCAAACAGTTCGCCCGAAAAGATGGAGCAGACGAAAAGCAGTAGAGTGACGAGACGACGGCTGGCGAATTTTTCTCTGAATAGGCGGGGGCGCATGAGATGTATCCTTCTCTCTCGGGAACGGACAATCTACCGAAAAAACTTTGGGCGACGAACGGAAGATGGCATGGCATCCTGAGTCTTCAAGAGAAGCGATCAGGGACGACCCGCCGGGCAAGCGCCTGCATTATAACGGCAAATGACGCCGCGTCAATTTAATCTTCCGCACGGGGAAGATATGTTCACCACAGAAGGCCGCAAAGGAAACAAAGCAGCCATCTGTATTTACTACGTATTCCTCTCGTGGTGAATCTTTAGTGGTCAAGATCACCAGTGTATTGAGAGCTGCTCGGCGATGAAACGCAGTATGAAAAAGGCGAGGGCGATTGAGCCGAAGAGCAGGACGATGAGAAACAGTATGATGAGACCCAGGAAGAGCCAGTCGCTGAGCCGACCGCGTCGCGCTTCTTCACCCGAAACGGTGGCGCGCTTGCGTATCAGCTCGACGTTCATCTGGTTCGACTTCCACCAAGCATCAAAGAGGTCGCCGACGACCGGCAGTGATCCCACTGCGTAATCAATCCCAATGTTGAGCGCCATGCGCAGCAGCGTGATCTTCGGCACGCGGTAGCGTACGGCTGAAGCCAGGATGTAGAAGGAGGCGAGCGAGGTCAGTGTATCGCCGAGTCCGGGAATGAGCCCGACGATGGCGTCGAGTCCGAATCGCCAGCCGACGCCCGGAATACGGAAGAGCCCGTCCATCCAGCGGCTCAGTTGATCCAGACCCTGCTCCACCTCGATGGCGTGCTCTCGCGCTTCCACCGTAGGCATGCGCTCTAGCTTAGACTCTTCTCTCTTGTATTCACGCATCTTTAATCCAAACTAAGTTCCACAGTCAGACCCGAAGCGGCAAACGCCGACGGCAATCAATCATAGGGAACTTCCCCTTCGGTTTCAATGCGAGATGAAAAGAGAGAGAAAAGGAGCTCTGGCAGAAACCTTGATCGCCGCTCACCGTATGAAGTTGACGACAAGCCGGGAGCGTACCGCGCACGCCCTTGTTTTAAGACTTTCCGTTTCCTTTGCGCTCCCTGCGCCACTGTCTCGCAAACAGCGCCACCGCAACCACGCAGACGATGAGCAGGAAAGCCATCATCACCAGGACGAACGTCAATTCTCTGGAAGCAGAATCCATCACAGTCACCCAAATTAATCTCGCGCGACCTCTGCCTACCTTACCAACCAGTTTACGGGCATGCAATCAATTAAGGCGGGCGGTAGTGTCCTAAATTGATCAGAAGCTGTTTGAACAGTCCCGTAGGGACTGAGCGATAATAGCCCAGCCATTGATGGCTGGGACAAGTCGTGACCAACAGATGGAGTCCCGAAGGGACGGCTGAAACTTTGATTCAGCCGTCCCTTCGGGACTCTCTATGATGTTCCGCTTGTTCCCAGTGCTGAAGCACTGGGCTATTGTCATCAAGTCCCTACGGGACTGTTCGAACAGATTCTCAGGGCTCTGTGCCGCCTCTGCGTCCTCTGTGTCTGCGGTGGTGAGTATCTTTGAGAGTTGATTCACCGCAGAGACGCAGAGAACACGGAGGCTGCACAGAGAAGAGCTAAGACTACTAGGCGGCGCTCAGGTTCAATAATCGTTTGCTGATTGTTCGTCAGCGTACAGACAGGGCAGCAAGAGAAACGCTACTCTGTGCGAGCGCACAATCGTGTGACACTCCTTATGCTGACAGCAGGTTTTCCGTCAAACCCACTGCCAGCTTTTATTCGTCCCGAACGCTCATGAAGCCTAAAGTAATTGCCTACGCCACATTCGCGGGTGACCTGGAGTTTCATCTGGTCGATTCGGCAAGCGGGTACAATCGTACCCTCTGCGAGCTCTCGACTAAAGGAAGTCTGAAGAAGATTCGCCAGTATCGTCCACCGGCGCGGGTCACGCGCGAGGCCCCACCGCCGACGCACGCCCCCTGTCCACTCTGCGAGGCACTCGTGGCAAAGGTGCCCCAGCCTTTTCGCATGGCCTACTGATCCGCCCCGTTAGAATTCTACTCTGAGCACCAAAGTACAGGCCGCGCCTTGCGATCACCGTTAGATTCAGTTTTCCACATCTCCCTTCAGACAGGTTTCAGCGGAGCATCCATTTCGTATCAGAGACGATGAAGCGGTGCATCATTACAAATCAGCAGTACATGCTTTGAGTATAAGAGTAATTCAAGGTCTGGCCTGACGGTCTCGATTAGCTTTAACTTGATCCGCCCTCACCTGCGTGCTCGAACCGCCGTATTTACAGACCAAAATTGCAACGCGTCGTATTTTAACGCTTGCTCATTGAGAAGGCAGGATAGTCTGGTACGACGGTTGCTCTATCTCGTGGCGTAAACAATGAAGGGTTAGAGAAGGTAAATCGGGTCAGGCTCTTTGGACAGCAGATGGGTTGAAGCTTTGGGGGAGGCTTCGACTCGCTTTAACGAGCAGGATGTTCGTCTCTCTCGGGGGAACAGAGGCGCTTCATCCACGGGGCTGTCGAAGGGTAACACATAAAGGGCTGTTAATCTTGACGAGTGATTTGGGGGAGTCGCTCAGAAAGACTAGCAGCCTTTAGTGTGTTGGAAGTTAGAGATGAGGAAAAGATTTAAAAGCAAAGGACGCAAAGGATGAAGACGCAAAGAGCGCAAAGAAGCTACTCCTTTGCGAAAATCCTTTGCGTCCTTTGCGTTTAAATCTTCCTTTTAGCATAGATCAAGCACAGGACTGGGAAGATGGAAGGTTATTCTGAAGCGGCCTCGGCGCACGACACGCTCACGTCGCTCTCTATCTCCGCGCGGCGACGCTGGGCTGTGACGGCGGGTGTCATGACGGGGATGTTTCTCGCGGCGCTGGAGGCGACCGTGGTCAGCACTGCGATGCCGACGGTGATCGCATCGCTCGGCGGCCTCAGCCACTATAGCTGGGTCTTCTCGGCCTATCTCATCACGTCAACCGTCACGGTTCCCGTCTGGGGCAAGCTCTCGGACATCTACGGTCGCAGGCTCTTTTATCAACTCGGCATCGCGGTCTTTCTCACGGGCTCTGTGCTTTCAGGGATGTCTACGACGATGACGCAGTTGATCGCTTTCCGCGCGATACAGGGTTTGGGAGCGGGCGCGCTGGTTCCGCTCGGCATGACGATTATCGGCGACATCTACACGCTCTCGGAGCGTGCTCGGATGCAGGCGTTCTTCAGCGGGGTCTGGGGGCTGGCGAGCGTCATAGGCCCTGTGGTCGGCGGTTTCATCACGGATCAACTCTCCTGGCGCTGGGTCTTCTATATCAACATCCCGGTCGGACTGGCGGCGGCCATCATCATGGGTCTCGCCTTGAAAGAGCCGAAGCGACAGCAGCGTCCCGCGATAGATTATGCGGGGGCGGCGACGCTCATGGCTTCGATCACGCTGCTCATGCTGGCACTGGTCGAGGGAGGCGCAAGCTTCACAACCTTGACGAGCCCACGCAACCTGCTGCTCTTTGCAGGAGCGGCGGCGCTCGCAGGGCTCTTCGTGTGGATAGAGCAGCGCGCCACAGACCCTATGGTTCCCTTCAAGCTGTTCCGCAATCGCGTCGTGGCGGTCTCCGTGACGGCGGGCTTTCTCGCAGGCGTCTCGATGTTCGGGGCGATCTCGTTCGTGCCCCTCTTCGCGCAGGGAGCCCTGGGATCGAGCGCGACCGAAGCCGGGTCTTTGTTGACGCCGCTGATGCTGAGCTGGGTGGGGCTCTCCATCGTCGGGGGTCGCCTTCTCTTGAAGGTCGGCTATCGCCCGACGAGCATCGTCGGCTTTGCCCTGCTGACGCTCGGCTTCGCCCTGCTCTCCAACTTCGAGCGCGACACGCGTCGTCTCTGGCTCTACGTCGATCTGGTCATGATCGGCGCTGGTTTGGGGCTGACGATGCTGACGCTGCTCATCGCAGTGCAGCAGGCCGTGCCGCGAACGCAATTGGGGATCGCGACCTCGCTTAACCAATTCTCGCGCTCGATTGGCGGCGCAGTCGGCGTGGCGGTCATGGGCGCTGTCCTTTCAGCCGGGCTCGCCTCGCATTTGAACGAAGTCGCGCAGAGAGGCGGCGGGAGCGCTCTGACGCCGGAAAGAGCGGCGGAGCTATCCGCCAACCCCAACGCCTTGATCGAGCCGCAGGCGCGCGCGACGCTGCCAGAGGGTGCGCTTGACGCGCTACAGGAATCTTTCGCGGCGGCTATACACAAAGTCTTCTGGGTGGGCACGGCGCTCGCAGCCATGGCGATGCTCGTCGCCTTCTGGCTCCCGCGCACGAGCGATGACACGTTCAAGACACCTTCGGAAGAAGCCTGCTGCGCCGAGACCGGAGAGCGCATGATGATCGCCGAACTGGCGACGCTCGATCCCGAACATGAGCCAGCCGCCACAAAATGAGCATCGTGGTTCAGTAAGTAGAGATTTAAACGCAGAGGACGCAAAGGGAACTCGCAAAGGAGCAGATTCTTTGCGCTCTTTGCGTCTTCTTACTTTGCGCCCTTTGCGTTTAAATCTCCCCTTCCTTAACAGGCATGGCTGCGATATGCTCTGACGCACCAATCGGATGAGATTTGTTTTCACCAAACTCTTCTATGTGCTCTTAGCGCTTGGCTTCGTGCCGCTGTCGCTTTCGTGGTCACGTCCCGCTCTGCGCTGGGCGACGCTTGCCTACGACGTACTGCTCGTGCTGGCGGCGATTATCGACGCGCGCCTCAGTCGCTTGCCTTCCGGCTTGCAGGTCGAGCGAGAGTTTGAAGGCCGCTTTGCCGTCGGCGCGGAGATGCAGGTGCGCGTCCGTGTGTTGAATCATACGCCGCGCTCTGTGACCTTGATGGTCAAGGACGAGTATCCGCCGGAGATGGTCTTGTCGGGTGGGCGCGAGGCGCGCATGCGTGTGGAAGCGCAAACTGTTGCGGCGCTCCATTATGGCCTGACGCCGCCTCGTCGCGGGCGCTTCGAGTTCGGTCGCGTGGCCGTGCGTTATCTCTCGCGCCTCGGTCTGGTGTGGGTACAAACCGAGATGGGCTCGGCGGGCGTGGTCAAGGTCTACCCGAACATGCGGCGGGCGCGCGAGGCTGAGCTGAAGGCACTCGGCGCGCGGAGCCTCGTCGCCTCGCACCGGAAAACCTCCTGGCGCGGCGAGGGGCGCGAGTTTGAATCCCTGCGTGATTACGTGCGCGGCGACGAGCTTCGCCACGTCTCATGGACGGCGACGGCGCGGCGCGGGCGACTCGTCACGCGACAGTACCAGATAGAGCGCGATCAAACGATCCTCATCGCGATTGACGCCGGGCGCTTGATGACGGCGCGCATCGAACGCGAGACGAAGCTCGATTCGGCTGTGCATGCCACGCTCTCCCTGATGTCTGCGGCGGCGCGCGGCGGCGACAACGCCGGGCTGGTCGTCTTCGGGCGTCGCATCAAAGCCTACTTGCCGCCCAAGCGCGGGCGCGAGCACATGGACGCCGCGCTCGAAGCCCTCCACGCCATCGAACCCGAAATGATCGAGCCCTCATACGCGCGCGCCTTCGAGTTTATCGCCGCCAACTGCCAGCGTCGCGCGTTGGTCGTCGTGCTCACAGACCTCGTTGACGAAGAGGGCTCGCGCGACCTGCTCACGTCGCTGCGGCTGCTGCGCCCGCGCCATCTTCCGCTCGTCGTCACCATCGGCGACCGCGACCTCAAGGCTGCGGTGCGCGACGTGCCCGCGAGCGTTGGAGACCTCTTCACACAGTCCGTCGCCGAAGAGATCATTCACCAGCGCGAAGCGGCGCTGCGCCTCGTTGAATCGCAGGGCGGGCTGGCGCTCGACGTGACGGCTGCCGCGCTCGCGCCCTCCCTACTCGAAACCTACCTGCGCGTCAAAGAACGCGGCCTGCTCTAAAAACAGCCTCCCCTGTTTAGTACCAATGTGAGCAGCCGTACTCAAGGTCAGGCGCGAACAAAGTATCCGCTCAATATTCGTTAGTAAATTCCACCCTGTAGCTTTAAATGCGGAAAACACAGGCTTTCGCTTCAGTGCGAACGAAATATGCGCTGCGAATCAGGTATGCGCTCAGACTGAGCCTCAAAGTGTGCGATGCGCTGGTGTTTTGGAGCAAAACAGGCGCTTTTACAGCCTTTCCGGTGCAAGGCGCGTCCCTCTCTTCATGGCACAATAGTTGATATGAGCAATATGGGGAAATAAGAAGGTAGGGGGCGACCCCTCTCAAGGCGGAAGAGCTCGAGCCGCTCGAACTCTTCCATTATCAACATCATTGATGCAGCGCGCAAAGGATACGGCGCATCAAATTGGATTAACAGGTAGCGAATAAGCGGGGCTTCCCTTGCGCCTCACTAACTTTAAATTTTCCCTTAGAATTCACCTTTTAAGCCTCAGGAGAAATTAGAAAAATGCCTCGCACTGCGCACTCAATCAATCGTGCCAAATATCTCTTCGCATTTATTCTCATCACGGCAGGTTTGACGGGTCTGCTCGTCCTGCTCTCCTCTTCCTCAACCGGCCAGGGATCGCTCACGCGCATCGCTCAGGTATCAGAAGCAGCGGCCACCCCGTCTGTTTCCATTATAGATTCTGTAGGCGCGGCGTCCGCCGATTCAACCGTCGCGCAAGCCACAGAGGCTTACGGGAAACTGCCGCTCAGCTTTGAGGCTAACGAAGGACAGGTTGACGAGAGCGTCAAATTCCAATCAAAGGGCATCGGATACAATCTCTTCCTGACATCCACGGAAGCCGTCTTGAAATTGCGGAATGCGGAATGCGGAATGCGGAATGAAAGAGGGTCGCGTGATCTATCAAATCCGCCATCCGCCATCCACGATCCGCAATCGGCTGTACTGCGCATGAAGCTGCGTGGCGCTAACGCATCCGCGCAGGTTAAGGGGCAGGATGAGTTGCCCGGCAAGAGCAACTACCTCATTGGTAACGATCCCATGAGGTGGCATATGGGCGTGCGCAACTACGCTCGCGTGCAGTACGAGCAGGTCTATCCGGGCATAGACCTCGTTTATTACGGTAATCAGCGTCAGCTTGAGTATGATTTCATCGTCGCACCCTTCGCCGATCCGAAGATGATCGCGCTCGACTTCAAGGGCGCGCGCCGCATCGAAGTGGACGAGAGCGGTGATCTGGTGCTCGAGACTGTGGGCGGAAAGGTGCGCCAGCGTAAGCCCGTCATCTACCAGGAAGTGAACGGCGAGCGTCAGGAGATTGCCGGAGGCTATGCTCTCAGCGGAAAGCATGAGGCGAGCTTCCGCGTCGGCGATTATGACCCGAGCAAGCCGCTCATTATCGATCCGGTGCTGGACTATTCGACGTACCTTGGCAGCAACGGCTCGGGCGAGGCGGGCTATGATGTCGCGGTCGATGCTTCAGGCAACGCTTACGTCACGGGCGTGACAAATTTTGAAGGCTTCCCCACGACCACCGGAGCTTACCAGAAAACCTTCGCGGGCAGCCCGTTTGATGCTTTCATCACGAAATTCAACGCGACCGGCTCGGCGCTGATATATTCCACCTATCTCGGCGGCTCTTTGAGCGACGAAGCGTTCAGCATCGCAGTTGACGCTTCAGGCAACGCTTACGTCACGGGCGTCACATTCTCGCCCGACTTCCCCACGACCCCTGGCGCTTTCCAGACCACTTTTCAGGGCGGCGGCACGCCGCAAACCGGCGACGCCTTCATCACGAAGTTGAACCCGGCGGGCGCTGCGCTCGTCTACTCAACCTATCTGGGCGGCACGGATCACGACTCTTCAAACAGCATCGCTGTAGATGCTTCAGGCAACGCTTACGTGACGGGTGGAACGAGATCGACCGATTTTCCAACGATGACGCCCGTGCAGGCTGCTCTCATGGGCGTCGGAGATGCGTTCATCACAAAGCTCAATGCGGAGGGCAGCGCGCTCGCCTATTCCACGTATCTGGGCGGCTCGATAGATAGTTTCGATAACGGCACGTCTGCCCCTGATAGCGGTCAGGGTATCGCAGTTGACGCTTCAGGCAACGCCTACGTGACGGGCTCAGCCGGAGCAACCGATTTTCCCACGACGGCGGGCGCTTTCCAGACGACCATGGGCGGCTCACAGGACTTTGCGGGCGACGCCTTCGTGACCAAGATGAGCAGCACGGGCACAGCCCTCGTCTATTCCACGTACCTGGGCGGGCTGCATGGCGATCAAGGCAACGCCATCGCGGTCAACGCGGGCGGCAACGCGTTTGTCACGGGCATGACCCAGTCGCCTGACTTTCCGACCCTCAACCCCATACGGGCGACCGATTCCAGCGATTACGATGCGGATGCCTTTGTGACCAAGCTGAACGTCGAAGGCTCCGGGCTCGTCTACTCAACCTATATCGGCGCACAAAACAGTGATCGCGGTAGTGACATCGCCGTGGATTCCCTGAACCGCGCCACGATTACGGGAACGACCAGCTCAATCTTCTTCCCCATCGTCAATCCTCCGGTGCAGGAGAAGGCTGGAGGTTCTACAGACGCTTTCGTCACCTCCCTCAATGCAGCGGGCAGCGCCATTTTCTATTCGTCCCTTCTGGGCGGCAGCGGCAATGAAGCGGGCAACGGCATCGCCATAGACGCCAATAACAACGTCTACCTGACGGGCTCGACCACCTCCATTACGACCAACCCGTTCACGAGTCCATTCCCGACCTCGAACCCCTTTCAGGCGACACGCAAGGGGCAGGGCGATGCCTTCGTCTCAAAGATTGACATCAATGCAAACGGTTTCAGTATCGGCGGGCATTTGACGGGCAGCGTCAACGGTGTGACCGTCAACTTAGGGGGATCGCGCAGGGAAAGCACCACGACCGACAGCAACGGTAATTACATCTTTAGAAATCTCGCGGCAGGCCGCACCTACACGGTGACGCCCATCGGCGACCCGTTCGGCAGCATGCTCCCGCAGAGCAGGACTTTCAACAACCTCAGCCAGAATGAGACGGCTGACTTCGTACAGGCTTACAAGATCATCGGTCGCGTCACGGATCGAGATAATAACCGCCTCGCCGGTGTGACGATCACGCTGAGCGGCTCAATGAGCGCAACGACGCAGACCGACAGCAACGGTGATTATGAGTTCCTTGACCTGCCCTCGCAGGCCAGCTACACCGTGACCCCTTCGGTGGCGGACGCGGGCGTCTACTTCACTCCGCCGAGCTGGACTGTCGATCCACTGCTCAACAACCAGTCGCTCGGTTTCACAGCCGGATCGCTGCCTGTCCCCTGGACGTATGAAAGTGACATCGGCAGCGTCGGAGCCGCAGGAAGCGCCACCTATGAGAACGGGACATTCACGATCAACGGCTCGGGCGCGGACATCGGCGGCACGGACGACGCCTTCCACTACGTTCACCAGCGGCTCACCACGACCGATGGCGAGATCGTAGCGCGCGTCGCGAGCATAGAGAACACGAGCGCGGATGCCAAGGCTGGAATCATGTTTCGCGATGATGATGTCGATGGCAACGCGCGCTACGTCGCGATGGTTGTCACGCCGGGCGGAGAGGTCAGGTTCCAGCGCCGGACTGAGAAGGGCGGCCTCACCACGGCGACCACGACGACCGCCAGCGCTCCTGTCTGGCTCAAGCTGGTACGGCGCGACATGAACACCTACAGAGGTTATGTGTCTGGCGACGGCCTGAACTGGACGTTGGTCGGCACGGAGACCATCTCGATGTCGCAATATCTCTTTGTCGGGATGGTCGTGAGCAGCCATGATAATTCCACATTGTGCACGGCGACGTTCGATAACGTAGCGGCCAAGATAACGATCACCACGCCCGAAGAAGGGGCGACCTATGCGCCTGACGCGAGTGTCCCGATCAGCGCCACGGTCAACGGCGTTGCCGACAAGGTGGACTTTTATGCTAACGATAAGCTCATCGGCACTGACACAGCCAGCCCATATGCCATCACCTGGAGCGGTGTGAAGTCGCCGGGCGACTACAAGCTGACGGCGCGCGCCGTAGACACAAAGGGTACGACCTCTTCAAGCGCCGTGAAGATCAGGATTGAAGGGGAGGTAACGACGCCGCCGCAATATACGATCAGTGGCCGCGTGCTGAGCGGAGGCAACGGACTCAAAGGTGTCACGGTCGCTCTGAGCGGATCGGCGTCCAAACAGATGCTGACCGCCGCCGACGGCAGCTACTCCTTTACAGGACTTGCACAGGGCGGCGACTACACCGTCACGCCCTCAAGAATTAACATGACTTTCGTTCCACTGAGCCGGAGTTTCGCCGCGCTGAGTGGGAATAAAGTTAACGTCAACTTTAACCAGGCTCCTCTGACTATCGGCGGTCTGGTCAAGGTTGGCACGACTGGTCTGGGTGGAGTGCGTATGACGCTGACCAGCCCCGGCCTGGCGGCGCGCACGCTCACGACGGCCAGCAACGGCAGCTATTCCTTTACAAACTTGCCAGTCGGGCGCACGTATACTGTGACGCCCGCCAAAACCAATTACACGTTTACCCCTGCGAGCCGCACCTATACGAATCTGACCATCAACGCGACGGCGAATTTCGCCGCCACGCTCAAGACCTACGCCATCAACGGGCGCGTCGTTAAAGCAGGAACTACGACGGGCATCGGCGCAGTCACGATCACGATCACCAGCCCCACGCCCGCCGGCTTTGCAGCGCGAACAGTCAGCACCAGCAGCACCGGCGCTTACAGATTCACGGGCTTACCGGCAGGACGCGCCTACACGATCCGTCCGTCGAAGACGGGCTTCACCTTCAATCCGACGGCAAGGAACATCGGCAACCTGAGCGCGGACATACCAGCAGGAACAGCGACCAACTTCACCGGCACAGCAGCGCCGTAAGCAGGCAGCGAGGTAAAAGGCCGCAAAGCAGAAGGCAGCGAGTGGAATGTTCCTCGCTGCCTTCTGCTTTGCTTATTCGCTATTGCTTGCTACCCATTAGAGCGGTTTTCAAATGAATGTAGGACGACGATAAAATTGTAGGGGCAGGGACAAGTCCTCTGCCCGCTCAATCGGCCAAAGCGAAGACGGGCAGGGACAAGCCCTGCCCCTACAGTTCGACACCCGAGTGAAATTTGCTCAAGTTTCTGCCTTCTGCTCTTCTCTTCCCGCCAACAATAGATAGCTATAGAGGGCGATACCTGTGAGGGCTGCGATGCCGAACTTAATAGCGGGATTGATTGGCGCTGGCGAGATGAAGCCTTCGATGATGCCAGCGACAACGAGGATGGGAACGCAACCGGCGATGAGGCGAATCGCATCGAGTCCACGCACCCTGAGTGCGTCTGCGCGTGAAAGATCACCGGGCATGAGGAAGGCGCTGCCGATCAGAAGACCCGCGCCACCGGCCAGGAAGATACAGGAGAGCTCTATGACGCCGTGCCCGACCATGAAGGCGACGAGATCGTTTCCGTATCCGGCACGGTAGACGAGCGCGAGGATCGCTCCGTTCAATGCTCCGTTGAGCCCCATGATGTAGAGCGTGCCGATGCCGAACATGGCCCCGAGCGCGAAAGCGTAGAACATGACCTTGATGTTATTGGTCATGATGGCGCTTGATCCGATCTGGTTGGCTTCGTTCAAATCTTCCCACCAGTGTACTTGCGCCTCTATCTCGTAGCGTTTCCACGGGGCGACGCCCGTAAACTCCGAGAATTCCGCGTCGCGCCAAGTCCCTAAGAATCCCACCAGGCCGAAGACCCAGAAGACCGCGAAGGCCAGCGCCGTGTAGCGCCAGGTGCGCCGAAACGTGCGCGGAAAATCGCGGGCGAAGAAATCTCGAATGCGTCGGCCTCCCTGCGCGTCCGCGCGATAGATGCGCCCGTGAGCGCGAATCACCAGGCTGTTGAGGTAGTTAATCAGTCGCGGGTCGCGCGATTCGGCGCGCGCAATCGCCAAATCCGAAGCCGTGCGGCGATAGATGCGCCCCAGCTCGCGCACCTCTTCACGATGCAGCCGCCGCAAAGATGAGCGATCCAGCAGCGTCAGCAAATCTTCCAACCGCTGCCAGGCGCTCTTGCGCTCCTTGATGAATCTGTTTGAAGACATGGGTCAGTAGACAGTAGTCAGTAGTCAGTAACGCGATGTGCATGTTTTATAGCTAGTTGCAATTGAATGTAACCTGATAACCACAATGCGAGAACCAGCCTGAGCAGTCTGATTCAGCGATGAGTTCGAGCGCAGCCTTAAACGCCCGCTCCAACTCTTCACGCGTCCTAGCCTTGGCTGCTCGCATC
>DASVVT010000044.1:0-11301 GCA_036386415.1 Pyrinomonadaceae bacterium | reverse complement strand
GGGACGGGCGTCTTCTTGAAGGCGCGTGTGATGACCTGCAACGTCGGCACACCAGGCAAGGTGATGGCCGTGTGGGTCGCCGCCGGGCTGCTCTCTTTGGCCGGAGCGCTGACGTATGCGGAGTTGGCGGCGATGATGCCGCGAGCGGGCGGCGAGTATGTCTTTATACGCGAGGCTTACGGCGCGCCCTGGGGCTTCCTTTATGGCTGGATGAGTTTCTTCATCGGCAAGGCCGGGTCGCAGGCGGCGCTCGCCGTCGGTCTGGCGATCTTTCTCAACGACCTCACGGGCGGCGCTTTGAGCGCGGAATACTTCACGCTTGATCTGAGATTTATCACTGTTCCTTTCGGCGCGTTACAGGTGGTGGCGCTCGCTGCCATCGCCGTTGTGACATTGATTAACTGCGCCGCCGTCTACGTCAGCGGCCACGTCGCAGCCGTGCTGACCGGAATCAAGATTGCGCTCGTGCTGGCGGTGGGCTGTGGCGCGTTTCTGTTGGCGCGTGGTGATTGGGCGCACCTGGGAATGACGGGCGCGGGCGGGGTGTGTGAAGGCGTAGAGGAGTCTGCGCGAATCGGGATGGCCGGATTCGGCGCAGCGATGCTCGGCGCGCTGTGGGCCTACGATGGTTGGAACAACGTCACGCTGGTGGCGGGCGAAGTTAAGAATCCGCAGCGCAACATCCCGCTCGCTTTGATCGGCGGCACGATTCTCGTGGGCGCTCTTTACGTCTTCGTCAACATCGCTTACTTCTACGTCCTGACGCCTGTCGAGATCGCGAGCGTGCCGAAAGCCTCATCGGTCGCGGCGGAAGTGGCGCGGCAGTTTCTGGGGCCTGTGGCGGTGAGCTTGATCGCGGCGGCGATGCTGACCTCTTCATTCGGCACCCTACACACTTCCGTCCTGACGGGGGCGCGCGTCCCCTACGCAATGTCGCGAGACCGTCTCTTCTTTCAAAGCCTCTCGCGCATAAGCCCACGCACGCACGTTCCGACCGGTGCGCTCATTCTGCAAGGGATTTGGTCGAGCATGCTGGCGCTCTCCGGCTCGTTCGACGCTTTGACCGACTATGCGATCTTCGGCCTCTGGATTTTCTACGGGCTGACGACAGCTTCGGTCTTCGTTTTTAGAAGCCGCATGCCGGAAACTGCGCGCCCCTATCGTGCCTGGGGCTATCCCGTAGTGCCTGTGCTGTTTCTGCTGGTGACGCTAGGGCTCCTCGGTAGTACGCTGCGGGCGACACCCACTAAGGCTCTCGCCGGCCTCGGATTGATCGCGCTGGGGCTGCCCGTCTACTGGTACTGGTCGCGCTACAATCGCGTGGCATATCAGGAACCGCCGCAGAAGGATGAAGACTAAGAGTCAGCTTCATCCCCCTTCGCCTAATGGATCAGTTTGAAATTATGTGCCAATCATTGGCGGCGCTTTGATTTCAAACTAACGCGCCACTGCCTCATACTGAATTACACTGAAAAGAGAGGCGGGAGACGATCCACGAATTAACACGAAAGGGCACTAAATAGCCTGTCTTCGTGGTATTTCGTGTTGCTTCGTGGATCGTTAATAACCTTCTTTTACCCTGCAACATGGTATTACGTCCCGGGCAGATCGAGAGGGCGACTCGGCTCTTCTTATGCCAGCTCGCGCGCAGCCAGTGCCTCTCGCGCGACTTCCTTATCGTCGAAATGGAAGACCTCGCGGCCTATGATCTGATAATCCTCATGGCCTTTGCCAGCGATGACGACGACATCGCCGCTGCGCGCTTCGGCAATCGCACGGTGAATTGCTGCGCGGCGATCCGGGATTTTCTGGTAAGGCTTTGAAGTCGAGCGCAGTCCGACTTCGGCGTCCGCGATGATCCGTAAAGGGTCTTCTGTACGCGGATTGTCGGAAGTGAGGATGACGATGTCGCTCAAGCTGCCTGCCGCTTCACCCATCGGCGCGCGCTTGGTGTGATCGCGATCTCCGCCGCAGCCAAAGACTGTGATGACGCGGCCACGCGTGACATCGCGCGCCGTGTTCAAGGCGTTAACGAGCGCGTCGTCTGTGTGCGCGTAATCGACGACCACGGCAAAATCGCCCGCGTGCGGCACACGCTCGAAACGACCGGGCGCGCCGGTGCAGTTTTCAATCGCGCGCGCAATCACCTCCAGATCATAGCCGAGCTCAATTCCCGTGGCGACCGCCGCGAGGATGTTATAGATGTGCGGGCGACCGACGAGCGGAGAACTAAGCAGGCGCTCGACCGCAGGCGTTCTGAGGCGAAAGCGCATCCCTTCGAGCGAGATTTCAATCCCGTGCGCCGTCACGTCCGCTTCCCTTTCGAGCGCATAACGAACGACGCGCGCCTCTCGCGTCGAAAGCTCGCTCGCCAGCTCCAGCCCGCGCGCGTCGTCTACGTTAATGACTGCGACGCGTGGAGGCTCGCCCAGGCGACCATCGAAGAGACGGCGTTTGGCCGCAAAATAATTCTCCATCGTCCCGTGATAATCCAGATGGTCGCGCGTCAGGTTGGTGAAGATCGCGACGCTGAATCGAAGCTCGTCGCAGCGATGAAAGTCCATCGCCTGCGACGAGCATTCCATGACGGCCAATGAACAGCCCGCACGGACGGCGCGGCGCAAGAGGCGCTCGGTATCGCACGCTTCCGGCGTGGTGCGCTCGGCCTTGATGCGCTCCGCCCCGATGCGATACTCCACCGTGCTGATTAACGCCACCGGCTCGCCTGCCGCTTCGGCAATCGAAGCGACCAGGTAAGTGGTGGTCGTCTTGCCGTTCGTGCCCGTGATGCCGACCAGTTGTAGCTCGCGCGAGGGGTGGTTGTGCACATGCGCGGCGGCGAGCGCCATGGCGCGTCGCGCGTTCTTGACTTCCAGCCACGCGCCGCTGAAACTGGCTGGGCGCGGCTGCTCGGAGATAACCCCGACCGCGCCCCGCTCCATGACCTGATCGATAAAACGATGCGCGTCCACGTTCTCGCCGCGAACGGCGACAAACAGGCTCCCCTCGCGTGCCTGTCTTGAGTCGTGCGTGACATCCGTGACGCGCGTGCTTTCGTCTCCCGTAAGTTTCCCATTGACCACGCGCGCCACATCACCGAGCGTCACCATTCGCTGCTCTTTCATCATGCCTACTCTTTTACTATATATGCTATCCATTCCGCAGTATATGATTTGAGATTTAAGAAGTGAGCGAGTATGGCCGTTATACACATAGCGCGTCAATGCAGCAAAGCTTGCTAAAGACCATTCGAGCGTTTGAGGTAGATTTTATAAGGACTTGGTAGCGCACAAATGTGCTAGATTGTACTGACGAAAAACCTTCGTCTTTTTGTAATAAAATTGAGCGCATGAGGAAGGATATACCTGAGCGACGAGTTGAGATTGAGCTATGGATTGCCGAGCATCGCCCGAAGGCATTCATGTGTCGTGAGCTTCGTTGTAGACCAGCAACGCTCGATAGCTACTTGATCAAGATGGGAATTAGCTACGCGGGAAACATGGGTGGTAAAGGAAAGAGTTGCCCCACGCGAAAGAAGGCAGAGGTATTTCTGTTTAAGGGCAGCATTATAAAGAGCCATGTGCTCAAGCTTAAGTTGATCGTAGACGGTCTAAAGGAGAGGCGATGTGAGTGTTGCCGCAACACTGAGTGGATGTGTAAGCCTGTGCCTTTGGAGTTGCATCATATCAACGGAGACCGCTTTGACAATCGGCTTGAAAACTTGCAACTATTATGTCCTAACTGCCATGCGCTGACAGACAACTATTCAGGCAGGGGACAAAAGCAACTTGCTGCTCATCTCTGATTATGGTAAATGAGCTTTAGCATCTTATGCGAAAGTGGCGTAACCGGTAGCCGCGCGAGTCTTAGAAGCTCGTCCCGTAAGGGGTGGGGGTTCGAGTCCCCCCTTTCGCATCCATTTTCTCCATCTCAGAACTATTCCTGTATCGTCTTTTCAAACGGAGGCTTGACAGCAGCAAGCTCCTCCTGTTGTGGTGCGTCGTGCCCGGTTTCTGAATACCGAGCCCGAGGAATTCAATGAATTCACTGTTCGTCATCTCGCTTCCACGCTCGCTCTCCTCCCTGACATACTATATCGCCCGCATGGCGCTTGGCTTGAAAGCCCCTTCGTGGACCTCTGACGGGGAGGTCATGAACATAGACCGCTATGCGCTCTACGGTGGCCCAACCCACGACACCAACGTCAAGTTCCTCTTGAAAGAAGATAAGCCGGAGTTGTTCCAGCGCGCGATTGATTTTCTGGATCAGGCCACTGTTCAGTCAGGGTTTGCCTACAAGGATGTCATTCATCCGTTCGTCGTTTCAGAGTGGCTGAAGGCGAGCGAGTTCCGCGTCCTCAGAATCAAGCGCAACCTGACGGATGTCGCTTTCTCTATGCTGGCACACAACTGGCTCTACCCGAGAGTGGCCGCACAGAATCAAGACGACACGGAGGCGGCGGTCATAGAGGGGATCATTCGCGCCGACATGGCTCTCGATGCCGTGCCGGGGGAGCACCTGGACTTTGATGATCTGATCGTTGATGAGAGCGTCTTAAGAAACGCACTTGTGAAGCTCTACCCGGAGGCTTCGGTGCCGACGTTTCAATACCTGAACGAATCATTCTGCACTTTTAGGGATCAGCAGGTGCTGCATAGACGCACCCTCGCTCAGTATAAAAAGCTCGCAGAGAAGGTGCAGCAATCACTGTCTGCTCTCAGGTCTGCTTAAACCCACCATCTTCTTGAGGCGGGAGTTGAGCGGCCTTTGCAGGAAATCTTTGATGTTGACATGCGTCAATTTCTGACTATAATCGCCCGCATCCTTCAACGGATTACACACGAACAGCCCAGGGCCTTCCAGGGGGGAGCTTTCCACGTTTCAGGTTAGAGTTTCAATCAAGGCAGACAGGTGTCTGTGCCTGTCCGAGCTTGAACACAGGGTTCGTCCGGTTCAGCCCGAACAGAACAACCTATTTGACTCAAGACGAGGAGACAGATCATGGCTACTAAGATCACCGTGTCGAACTTCACGGAGCAGCAGCAATGGGTCACTATTTTCGATCAAAACAACAACGGCATTACCTCAGGCTATTTGAATGCAGGGGTGACGACCGGCTACGAGGTTCCAAATCCCGGCGAACTTTATAATGTCAATTTCACGCCCCAGGGCGCGAGCGGGTATTTAACCGCTTCGAATGTCGCTCCCAACTCACAGGTCGGTGTTTCAATATCCGCCGGCAACGAGGAGGAGCAGTAGCACGACGAGAGCAAGCCGGTCTCATCCGTTAATCGAACGGCGATTGATTGAGACGGCCAGACACGTCACGCTCAAGTTTGAAGCCGCGTTCAAGTCACCAGTTTGATCCGATTGAATTCTCGTCGCCCGAAGCGGCCAATGATGGATTATTCCTGAACGGCAAGAGGGTTTGCCTGTGAGTTCAATCCGAATCGCGGCACGAGCCAAACATCCCGCTTTAATTCACTTTCGAGGAGACAGATTATGGCTAGCGGAACAATCACCATTGTTAACGACACCGACATGGAGCTCGGATACAACATCGGCGAGAACCAGAACGGCAACTACCCGTCGAACCTCATTGCCTCCGGTGTGATCGAGGCAAACGGGACGGAGAACGTTCCGGTGAGCGGTTACGATCTCTACCAGGTCAGCTTTTACTCCGTGGCACAGCAGGCCCAGACAGTCTTTAGCGCGACTCAGGTCTCCCCGGATTCAGAGGCCGTCCTTTCGGTAAGCAGCGCTTCGGGCGTCATGACAGGCGACTAGGCGACTACTACTGTTGCCGCTGTTCGTTACCAAACGCGGCGATCAAAGATCAGGCGCAATCCGCTGCCCGTAGGTCGGGCGTAGATTGCGCCTGCACTTTTTCCATCCTCTTAACGGCGCGCGCCCCTCAGCCTTCATTCATCACCTCTTGAAAAAGATTGTCCCACTGTTTCGCAATCCGATCCCAGTCGTAGCCTGGTTGTGTCGCGTTTCGAGAGGCGGCTTCGGACATGGCCCGGAGGTGAGACGGGTCTCTGTAGAGACGCTCCAGAGCCTGTGCGACGCCTTCGGGCGAAACGAACCTCCCTTCGGTCAGGACTCTCTCTATCGTCAAGCTGAAGACCGGCTCTAAAAATTCCGCCGCTCCCTGCCACAGCTCTTCACAGGTAGTGTGACGAGGAACGATTTGCGCCGCGCCTGTCGCCGCGTGCTCGAAGCTGACCAATCCCCAGCCCTCGCCCGTCGAAGTATTGATCCCGACCTCGCAGGCGTTGTAGATGAGATTCAATCGCTCGACCGAATCGGTGGGGATCGCCTTATTCATGTTGCTCAGAATCAAGCGCCCTTCAATCCCGTATCTTTTCGCGAGCGTGACCAGATTCCAGCCCACGTCTTCCGTCCCCATGTGCAGGTAGAGCTTGACGTTCTCGGGCTTGTTCTCGGCAAAGAGGGCAAAGCCCTGCATGGTGATGTCGATCCTTTTCCTCGGCTGATTACGGTTGGCGTTGAGCACCACGAAGGATTCTAAAAACTCCTCCGTATTTGGAAAGAGTTTCCTCTTCGCCATCAATCTCCCGGAGATGACGCCCTCGGGTGTCGTCTCAGCCGCGTAAGGATAGAAGAGTTTGGTATCGACCCCGTGTGGAATCACCTCGATGGCGGGAGCCTCGAACTCAGTCTCTTCTCGCCGGGCGGCATCGACGGCCTCCTGCATCACTCGTCTTCCGAACTGGTTATAAGCGACCAGCCGGTTCACCCCTCCAAGCTGTTTGATGATGTCCGGGTCGAGAGGCTCGCCATCGACCGGAAAGTACATGACGGTCTTCAACACATCCTTATATTTTTTAAGAACCGGCATGTAGCGAACTAAAATCCAGACGTCATTAATGAAGAAGACCAGACGGGGCTTGACCGTCTCGATGAGCGCTGGCAGACGGTTGATCCCGTAGACATCACCTCCCAGACGCGCGACGTAGACTTTCCAGTCTGTGTCATGAGGGTCGCCCAGAAAATTGATGCCCAGATGATGAATCTCATATTTGTGCTTGATTCGATCCAGAACGCTGTGCAGCACTCTGGCAAAGCCTGTGGCCGCCACCGCGTCTCCGACGACAAGCAGCGGGATGCGCTTGGGGGCGGGTCTCTCTTTTCTGCTCATATTAGTCTGACCTTCTCTTTGATGGTCGAACGATTTTGATTCTATGATGAAAGCCGTTGAAATGTTGAGAGCCGGACGTATGAGGGCTTTCCATATTTAGCACTTGAAGCCGGAGCCGTCTGTAAAGATGATTGTGATACAAGAGCGTCTAATCGTTCTTAACGATGATGAACGCAACGGTCGCGTCGCAGAGACCTGAAAAAGAGAGAGAAAGCGCAGAGTCTTTTGCATCTGCTTCGATACTCTCCGCGCCCTCTCCAGGGGTGAACGCTGGTCGCCTGATATTCAGGAATGAAAAGCCCCCTCATCTGATCTTACAGACGCTGGACATCCCCACTTCAATCCTTTAATCTCGTCTCTCTATCACAGTCCGGCGAGCGTGATGTCCGGTAAACTGTTCGCATAATTTTATTCAAGAGGAAGGATGCCCGTTCGACGCGCGGGAGGCCGAGCGCGGGCGGGCTTTGTGTTTGATGAAGACCGAAGTGGTTGACGTTTCTCCGACACGCAAAGAGATTAAGATTGAGATCGAGGCGGAGGCTGTGCGCGCCGTCTACGACCGCATCTCGGATCAGTATGCGAAGCTCGCCAACGTGCCCGGTTTCCGGCGCGGGCACGCGCCGCGCTCCGTTGTACGCACGAGATTCAAGGACGAGATTCGCGGCGAAGTGCTGCGCGAGCTTGTGCCCCAGGCCATATCCGACGCCATCAACGACAACTCGCTCGACGTCATCGGCGAGCCCGATGTACACCTGGGCGACTCCGGTGGGCTGGATCGGATGGGCACGGAGCCGCTCTCTGTGCACGCGCACGTCGAAGTTCTGCCGGAGGTTTCCCTCGGCGAATATAAGGGACTGGAGGTTGTGCGGCGCGTGCGCCCCGTCAAGGATACAGACCTTGATCGTGTGATCGACGACCTGCGTGAGGCTTCCGCAGCCCTTCAGCCCGTAGAGGATCGCCCCTCGCAGGCAGGCGATACGGTGACCGTCAATTTCGAGGGTAAGTTCATCGAATCGCCCGAAGAAGAGGACATCCACGTCGAGGATGTTGACGTTGAGCTTGGAAGCGAGGGAGTGCAGCAGGAGTTCACGGACAACCTCACGGGGACGGTGGCAGACGAAGAGAGAACGTTTACCGTTCATTACCCGGAAGATTTCACCTCGAAAGGTCTGGCCGGTAAAACCCTTGAGTATACGGCGAAGATCACGGCTGTGCGCCGCAAGGAGCTGCCCGAAAAGGATGACGAATGGGCGACGAGCCTGGGCGAAGACATTGATTCGCTCGCCACCCTGCGCGAGAAGATTCGCGAGGATTTGACGAACAGGTCAACGGCGCAATCTGAGAACCATTTGCGCACCGAAGTTCTGGGCAAGCTCACGGACGCGCACCCGTTTGAAGTCCCGCAGAGCCTGATCGAGCAACAGGCTGACCAGCTTCTGCAAGTGGTCGCCCGCGACATGGCGATGCGCGGGGTCGATCCTCGCGAGCAGGAAGTTGAATGGTGGAAGAACGTGCGCGAGCAGTTGAAGCCTCAGGCCGAGCGTGACGTGCGCGGCTTCGTGCTCCTCGAACGCATCGCTGATGAAGAGAACATCTCCGTCACAGATGAAGAGGTCGAAGCGGAAATCAGATCAATGGCCGAGGCTTCGCGGCAAACGCCGGAAGCTTTGCGCGCTGCCTTGACAAAGCAGGGAGGCACTACTAGCATCGCCAATAGGTTGCGCAATCGCAAAGCGCTCGAACTGATCGTCAAGCATGCGCGCGTCACCGAAGAAGAGTGGAAAGAAGAAGAACAGGAAACGGAAGACAGTAGACAGGAGTCAGTGGACAGTAACCAGTAGGAAAAAGCCGAGCGTCCGCTTTGCTATCTATTATAGATTTAGAGGATGAGCATCAACCGCATCAACTGCTTCTCTTTTCTACTGACTACTGACTACTGACTCCTGTCTACTGAGGATTGAAATATGGCTTTAGTCCCGATGGTCGTCGAGCAGACGTCGCGTGGCGAACGCGCCTTCGACATTTTCTCGCGCCTCTTGAAAGACAACATCATCTTTTTGGGCACACCCATCGACGATACGATCGCCAACCTGATCGTCGCCCAGCTTCTCTTCCTCGAAGCTGAAGACCCGGAAAAGGACATCAATCTGTACATCAACAGTCCCGGCGGCTCAATCACGGCGGGGATGGCGATCTACGATACGATGCAGTTTATACGCCCCGATGTGACGACGATCTGTGTCGGCCAGTGCGCTTCGATGGGGGCGCTTTTGTTGACGGCGGGCGCGAAAGGCAAACGCTTTGCGCTGCCCAACTCGCGCATCCTCATCCACCAGCCTTCAGGCGGCGCACAGGGGCAGGCCACAGACATACGCATTCAAGCTGAAGAGATCATCCGCATGCGCGAATTGACTTCGCAGATCATCGCCAAGCACACAGGCCAGTCTTACGAGACGGTCGAGCGTGATGTCGAGCGCGACCGCATCATGAGCGCCGCGCAGGCCAAAGAGTACGGCCTGATCGACGAGGTGATCGCGCACCGCGAGTAACAACGGAGAGAGAAACCCAGCCCATCCCGAACGGGGGATGAGTGAAGGGCTTCTCTAAGGCAATGCGTTTCAGAACCGAGACGGATTCGCCATTGAGATTGATAGCGCAGCAAACGGAATACACGCTGCGATGCTCTTTCTGCGGTCAGTCGGAGAAAGAAGTCAAGAAGTTGGTCGTCGGGCCGCATGTCTCTATTTGCAATGATTGCGTAGATATTTGTAATGAAATCATCGCAGATGAGTTAGAATTGAGAGAGGCGGCGGCCAAGCCCCGCCGTCCTGACCCCTAGGGTTTTGCGTCGCCCCGATGCACCGTGGCGGCGCGTGAACGAAAAAGCGAGCCTTGCAGCTTGAAAACTTGAGTTCGACCGAATTCAAACGAGTCCCCGAAAACGCCTATGGTACGACGAACTGATGATACGTTGCGCTGTTCGTTCTGCGGCAAGTCGCAGAACGAAGTGAAGAAGCTCATTGCCGGGCCGACTGTCTATATCTGCAACGAGTGTATAGACATCTGCAACGAGATCATCACGGACGACCAGCAGGCCGAGAGCGTGGCGGCGCGTCCGCCGCTCCCGAAGCCTGGCGAGATCAAGAGCTTTCTGGATGAATACGTGATCGGGCAGGAAGAGACCAAGAAGCGGCTGGCGGTCGCCGTCTATCAACACTACAAGCGGATCGAGCTGGCGCGACGCCGCTCTGATGTTGAGATACAGAAGTCCAACATCCTCCTTATCGGCCCTACCGGGACGGGCAAGACGCTGCTCGCGCAGACCCTTGCGCGCATGCTCTCAGTTCCCTTCACCATCGTCGATGCGACAACCTTGACGGAAGCGGGCTACGTCGGTGAAGACGTTGAGAACATCATCCTCAAGCTCTTGCAGGCCGCCAACGGCGATGTCGAGCGCGCGCAGCAGGGCATCATCTACATAGACGAAGTCGACAAGATTTGCCGCAAGGATGAGAACCCTTCGATCACGCGCGACGTTTCGGGCGAGGGCGTGCAGCAGGCGCTTCTGAAGATTCTCGAAGGCACGGTCGCCAACGTCCCGCCGCAGGGCGGGCGCAAGCACCCTCATCAGGAGTTCTTCCCCGTCGATACGACGAACATCCTCTTTATCTGCGGCGGCGCGTTCGTCGGTTTAGAGAAGGTGGTCGAGAAGCGCCTTCGCAACAAGTCCATGGGCTTTCATGCCGAGGTCAAATCGGGCGCGAGTCGCCATGCAGACGCGCTGGCAGCGGTGCAGCCGGAAGACCTTATCCGCTACGGGCTGATCCCTGAGTTCGTCGGACGACTCCCAGTGCTCGGCGTCTTGAACGAGCTGGACGAAGGCGCGCTCATACGGATTCTGACCGAGCCGAAGAACGCGCTCGTCAAGCAGTACCAGAAGCGTTTTGACTTCGACAACGTGAAGTTGAAGTTCACGGACGACGCGCTCAAATCGGTCGCTCGTCAGGCGGTCGAGCGCAAGGTCGGCGCGCGCGGCCTGATGATGATTATGGAAGAGCTGCTCTTGGACGCGATGTACACGCTCCCCTCTCAAAAGCGCATCAAGGAGTTCGTCATCACCTCTGAGATGGTCGAGC
>DASVVT010000043.1:0-63822 GCA_036386415.1 Pyrinomonadaceae bacterium | reverse complement strand
CGATTCCCCTGTCACGCACAGCGCACGCGCGCCCAGCTCCTCCGTGGCGATGAGCGCCAGGTAGCTTGAATCGACGCCTCCGGAGAAAGCCACCAGCACCGATCCCATGCCTCTGAGGAGCGCGCGCAACTGCTGCTCTTTCGTCTCTGCTTCGGGAGAGACGGCTAGGCCATCGCCCGCTGGCCGGACGGACATCGTCTGCTCTTCACTCACACAACTACTACTGCTCAAGGCTTTCGATTAACTCCGCAGCGAGCAGACCACTTCCGATTTGCCCGCCGTATAATTCTGCATCATTGCTGGGTTAGCTCTTACGCGAGAGCGCATGTTAGCGCATGCCTCTACCCTTGTGCAACTTAAAGACAAGTGGCAGAAGGCGAAGAACCAAAGCGGAAGGGCGAAGGGCGAAAATGCGGAAACGCATAAACGCATCAAGGCGTGATCCTGTTTTCAGAAAACGGGCGCGACGTGCCCTCCTAACTTTCGCCTTTCCACTTTCTCCTGAATCTTTTCCCTTTCCACCTTCCGATGTTTCGTATTATTATTATGGCCTCCCCGGGGAACTCTTCTTCTTATGTTCGGCAAACTGATTTTCGGGATGTGTAGTTGATCGCGATGTGGTTTCGCTCTCTCGCAATCATCACTTACGGGCTTGCGCTTTCGCTCACGCTTTTTTACAGCGCATCCTTTGCTCATGCACAATCGGACGACGGCGAGATAGACCCCATCAAGCTATTTGAGCGCGGGCAGGACGCGCACGCGCACGGTGATCTGGCGCTGGCGCTCAAGCTCTACGAGCAAGCCATAGAGCTGCGCCCGGAATTCCCCGAAGCCGAATACCAGCGCGCGATGGCGCTTCTTGCGCTAGGCCGTTTGCCGGAAGCGGAGAAGGGGCTCAGGCGCGCCACGGAGCTGCACTCCGCCTGGGCTCTGCCACAGGCTGCGCTGGGCGCATTGCTCCTGCGCCTGAATCGTTTCGAGGAAGCGGAGAAGTATCTCAACCGCGCGCTGGAGCTGGATGCCAGGACTGTGAGCGCGCTCGTCGCGCTGGCCGATCTGCGTTTGCGCACGAAGGCCGGGCACGCGTCCTTACAGTCTCTACTGGAACGCTTGCGCGCTGCCACAGCAGGCAGCGAGACGAGCGCTTCACTGTGGGCGGCGCGTGGCTCTGTGGAGCGCGCTCTGGGCGACACGGCGCAGGCGGCTTCCAGTCTTGACCGTGCTCTGACGATTGATCCTCGAAATAGCGTGGCGCTCATGGAGCGGGCAGACATGCGCGCGCGTGCAGGCCAGTTTGACGGCGCCATTGAAGACGCCAGAGCCGCGCAGGCCGCAGGAGGCCCACAGCCTGCCAGCGCCTCTCTGCTGTTAGCCAGAATCTACGCGCAGGCGGGCAAGAAAAAGGCTGCGCTCGGTGTCCTCGATGCCCTCGATGAAGCGACGAAGGCTCTTCCCGAAACGGTCGCGTTGCGCACGGCGATCCTGACGGGCGGCGAGCCGGATGCAGAGAGCCGCGCCGCTCTCGAAAAAATTCTCGAACGTGAGCCGCGCAACGCCGCGTTGCTGGCGCGTCTCGGTGCGCTCTATCGTACGGATGATCCATCGCGCGCCGTGGAATATTACCGGCGCGCCCTTGAGCTTGAGCCCCGCAACGCGGATTATGCGACCGGATACGGAGCGGCGCTGGTGCAGGCGCGTCGCTATCAGGAAGCGGTGCTCGTCCTGCGGCAGGTCACGGCTATCGCTCCTGACAACTACGTGGCGCATGCTAATCTGGCGACCGCGCTCTACGAATCGAAGCGCTTTAAAGAAGCGTTGACAGAGTACGGGTGGGTTCTCTCGGCAAAGCCGGAGATCGCCGCCACATATTTTTTCATTGCGACCGCCCATGACATTCTAGGAGAATACGCGGAGGCACTCGCCGCCTACGAGGCATTTCTCGCGCGAGCTGACGAGCAGAAGAACAGCTCCGAAATTGAAAAGGTCAATTTGCGGCTCCCGACTTTACGTCAGCAGGTCAAACGCGGAGAAGGAAAGAAGAGAAATAGTGAATAGCTGGACGGCGGTCTTTCTTTTCAACATTCACTATTTACCATTGACTATTCACTAAGAAGGAACAGAGATATGAACTCCCCTCTCTCTTATAGAATACCAGTCGTCTTTAAGCTTTACGCGCTCATGGCGCTCACGCTCTGTCTGATGCCTGCCGTTGCGCATGGACAACAGGAGCTTGTCACGGATATGACTGCGCCGCCGCCGATGAGGTTCGTTTCGCTCGACGAGCGTGCGCGGCTCTCCACGATTAGTGACCCGAAGTTGCGCACGCAAGCGAGCCTCGAGCTGGCGGAAGGACATCTGCGTCACGCGGAGAATTCCACCTTCACGCGCACGTTCAGTAGAGCTTCCGCCGCGCTCGGTCGTTACCAGGCGGTGATGGAGGACGCCCTCGGCTTTCTCGTCGGGATGAACATAGACAATAAGAAGATGCGCGACATCTTCAAGCGTTTGGAGATGACTTTGCGTACGCACATCACACGCATCGAGGCCATACGCCGTGATACTCCCTACGACTTTGCCGTCAATGTGAAGTCCACGCTTGAATATGCGCGCAGCGCGCGCACCCAGGCGCTCAATACTTTTTATAGCGATACGGTCGTCCGCGACGTCTTGCAGGATAACGCAAAACCTTCCACCGATGGAAACAGCAAGGACTCAGCATCCGGCTCGCCAAAGAAACAGTTATGAAAAAGAGGCTCTACGGCGCATCCCTCCTCCTCTTGTTCCTGACCCTCATGGTGTTCTGCCCCGCACGGGCGAGCGCGCAGGGCGGCGGGAAACGCGATCACCTCACGGCGGAGGAAGTGGAGCTTGTGCGCGCGGCACAAATCCTGGACGTGCGCATGGCCGTCTTTATTAAAGCCGCAGGTCGGCGGCTCCTCGCTCTCACAGACCCCAACGCGGCATCCTCGCGCCAGGTTCAGAAGGATATGAAGAAGTGGGGCGACCTGCCTCGCGGGACGCGTACGGAACTGCTCACAGACATGGCGAAGATTCTCGGTGAAGCGAGCACCAATATAGATGACGTGGGCGCGCGCGATCCGAAAAACCCGCTCCTGCTGAAGGCGCTGCGCATCCTGGCAGATGCTTCCAGGCGCTTTCTCTCCGAACTCAAGCCCATGCGCGCGCAAGCGCAGGGCGCAGAACGCGAGGCGCTCGAACAGACTATCGAAAACGCACAACTGATCGTCGAAGCGGCGGACAAGCTGCCATCGGGCGTAAAGGAAAAAGAGAAAGACAAACAATAAGAGCGCCAGGAGGACGAAGAGCTACATCTTTATGCTCTTACTTTCCTAGCGCGACGGGCGGTTTTCTTAAACATCACTTCAAAAATCTACACGCTCTCATTACCCACAGCAAGAAATTGTCCCCCCAAAGGGCAGTCAGAATAGCTATCGCTACCGCGACGAACAGACCTGTCATCGTAGCCATGCCACCCCATATCACCATCGCGCTTCCGAGAATCAATCCGACCAGAAATCTGATGAGCAATCTAATCGCGTCCATGCGCTCCTCGGCAGATTTCAGATTTCATCCCGTCTCTTTCTCAAAATTTCCATCTCAACTTAAACAAAAAAACTTGACAAGATATACAAAGGGGCAGAGCATAATAACCTATTTAACTGGATAGCAGCGTTTCTTTCATCAACCGACTTATGATCGCTCTATCAAATCTTCGATCATGCTCGCTGCCGTCCCTTACAATCTAAAAAGCTTGAATAGGCAAGCATCTCCTTGAAACCTGAACGGAGGATCAGACCATGAGACGGAAGTATCTCCTACTACTTTCGGTCATTACGTTGTCGCTCACACTTTTCGGCTCCCACAAGTATATAGGACAAGCCCAAGAATTTTGCGGGCAAACCAGAGGATGCTACACGGACTTTTTCAACACGTGTATTCCCACGCCGACGACACTGCCGGCAGTCAACGTGAACGTGAGGGGCGACTGGCACGTCGAAGATGCGGGCTCTCACTGTGGCGGCCAGAAGTGTTATGTGGTTTTAGTTTGCGAATGCGGGCCGCCCCTTGGGGATAGACTCTGCACCAGCAGAGAAAAGGCTTGACTCTGATAAATCAACCCCTAGTCTGGGGGTTTCGGTCATCACTCTCCGTCCTCAAGGTCAGTTGAACATCTCTGTCTTCACTGGGTCTACGAAAGAAGATGTTTAATTGACTTTCTGAACGCGCAGGTTAATCGTGGTAGAGACCCTGTGCGGCAGTGATGCGGATGGCAGCAATCTGCTTGCTGATTGCGCCGGAGCCCGCACAAAGCAGGAGGTCTTCATGATATTCGGAAATATAGGATGGAAACGCTGTGGTCTGGCCGTTGCTGTGATGTGTTTATCTAGCGCCGTCGCCATGCTCTTAACCTCATATGCTGCCCAGAATGTCAATGATTCGCAGAGCAAAGAAAAATCCGTGCAAGCCCTGGATCAACTGCGCGGTAAGTATGCCGCGATAAATTCAGTCCACCTTGTCGCCGACGCGAAGGTCAGCATCTACGGCGTGAACGGCACCGGCACTTTCGAGTACTGGGCTGAGGACAAACGCTATAAAATCAAATCCCACACCGATAAGCATCTAGGGTTTAAAACGGATGTTGATGTCGCTTATGACGGGAAGCGTTTCCATTACTTCGACCGGGGCTCAGGCATCCTCTCCTACCGCAAGCAAGATGAGATAACATCACAGGCTGCCTTACCTAACCCGCTGTTTCTTCCAGTTGACTACTTGAGCAATGATGATGACGATTGTCCCCTGTGCGCGCTCCGTCTTCTCGATCTTAAATCTCAGAACGTACGATGGGACAACCGCGCCAGAGATTTAGAAGTTAAGTCTAAGCGACAGGATACCAAAACGGGCGAGATTATCAGCGACGTGGAGATGCCCGGCGGCAAAAGCGACAAACGCTCGTTCAAGCTTCGCGTGCGAATGTCTGGGCCTGCCGAAGAGAATGTGCGACCTATACAGATAGAAAGAATCGCATCCGATGGTAAAGTAATACTCTCACTCACATTTGACGACTTCATGCAGAACAGTCTCGTCCCACATCCACGACGCATCTCCATCAACGCCTTTGATAATGAGGGTAATCTTGCGCTGAAGCTGGAGTATACCGTCAGAACGCTGGAGATCAATCAGCCGATTGATCGCAGCACGTTCACGATCAACTTCGATGAGGCAGAGGGTGTCTGGGATTCTGACGAGAAGAGATTTGTGAAGGAAAAACCACCCAAGACATCTGACTAAAGCGACCTTTGCGATCAGACAGATCAGAACCTGGCTGTAGCTTGATACGCATCAGCCAGCTACGCATCAGCAGCAGTTTCAACCACCGACACGCCAGATCGTCTGAGGAGGACAAAGCCATGCGGCGAACCTTATTTATCTTCCTGCTATCTTTATTTTGCATTCTGGGAGCAAACAATTACACCGGCAAGGTTGTCACTTCTCAGACTTGTCCCGCCTGTCTCAATACAGCCACGATGACCAAA
This sequence comes from Pyrinomonadaceae bacterium, assembly GCA_036386415.1. GTDB lineage: Bacteria > Acidobacteriota > Blastocatellia > Pyrinomonadales > Pyrinomonadaceae > DASVVT01. Next base: position 58,267 of record DASVVT010000043.1, on the reverse strand, counting down.
TGTTTCGCGCTTGGCGAAGGGTGGGATCCGATTAACTGTCGCTGTCTCGCCGAATCGCCGATTTTGATAGACATTACGGGCGACGGCTTCAACCTGACCAGCGTGGCAAATGGCGTCAATTTTGATCTCAACAACGATGGTGAAGCCGAGCGGTTGGCGTGGACGGCAACTGACTCTAACAACGCATGGCTGGCGCTTGATCGCAATGGCAACGGCACCATAGATAACGGCGCGGAGTTGTTCGGCAATTACACGACGCAACCACTATCAGATCATCCAAACGGCTTTATCGCCCTCGCCGAGTTCGATAAGCCGGAGGGAGGGGGCAACGCTGATGGAGTGATTGATAACCGGGACGCGATCTTTCCCCGCTTGCGTCTCTGGCGAGACCTCAACCACAACAGCGCCTCGGAGTCAACGGAATTGCAGACGTTGACGGAACTAAGCGTTGAGACCATCTCGCTCATCTATAAAGAGACGAAACGAAGCGACCAACATGGCAACCAATTCCGATACCGGGCGAAGGTCGAGGGCGCTCAGCATACCCCTCTCGGACGTTGGGCCTATGATGTATTTCTGGTTACCGACCCTTGATGGTTGAAGCTTATTAATCGCGTGCCTTTTTCAAAACATCCGCCGCGCGGCGGATCGCTCTGGCGATTCGTAAAGATGCGTCGCGTGCGTTTGGGGCTGAGCGGTCATCAATCGCCTGAAGCAGATCGGGCAGCGGCTGCGCGGCATAGCCCGTGTAATAGCCGGGCGCGTAAATCTGGTGCTTGTACCAGGCGCGACCGCGCAACCCTTGCTCGTCCGTCAGTGCGCGTTCGGCTTCGACGAGCGCATCGTTGATGCGGCGCAATCGTGCGACGGCGCGTGGATGAGAATCGTTTGCCTGGACGCGTGATCTTTCAACTTCCTGCATCGTCTCGCGCCGCCGCTTATCTATGCGCTCGGCCTCTTCTTCCAGCTCTTCGATGGCCTCTTCCAGCGCCTTCGCGTCGAAGGAGTCTGCGAGCTTGCGCCTTGTGGCCGCTCGCTGCGTCTCGATCAGGAACTCTTGAAGCTGCGCCGCGTAGTCCGTGTAATCGAACGGCAGCCCGCTCGCGTCCGAGAGCCTGAGCGCGATTGTGCCCCACACCTGCGCCGCCGCGACGTGATACTGGAATGTCGGGTCGCCGAATTTCGACATCCAGTAGAACGAGTCGTAGGCCGAATGATAGACGCCGTACTCGCCGCTGAAGCTCATGTCGAGCGAAGCGATGCCGAGATGCTGTAAGAAGGGGGTGTAATCGGAGCCGGAGCCGAGGGCGCTGATCCGCGCTTCGGCGATCTTTGTGTCGGTGCCCGTCGATGGGTCTGTCAATTCAGCTTCGGGAGTTGATTGGCGCGAGCGCTCCTGCCACGCCTGGTAGAGCGTCTTGCCGGTCTTCGGATCACGCACGTCGCGCGTCACGGCGCGAATCAATTTCCACAGAGAGGGCACAGACGACGCGTTGAAGTATGCGCCCGAGACTGCTGAATCCATGTTGAGGTAGGCAACGGCATTCTTTTTCAACTCCTCGGCGTGCTGCTCTGCCCATTCGGTCGAGCCGATCAGACCGTATTCTTCACCGTCCCAACTGCACAGCAAGATGGTGCGTCGCGGCTTCCAGCCCGTCTTCAAAAGCTGGCCTAAGCCCTTCCCTACTTCGAGCATGGCGGTCGTGCCGCTATTGGGATCGACCGCGCCGAAGGTCCAGGCGTCGCGATGATTCCCCAGAATGACGAGGCGGTCTCGCTCCTCGCCGCCTTCGATGCGCGCCGTGACGTTCCAGATCGTACGCACGGCATAATCCATCTCCGTCTTCAGGCGCACGCGCACTACGTCGTTGCCGCCGACGTGATAAGCGAAAGGCAGGCCGCCCTGAAAACCTTTGGGACGTAGCGGCCCTTCGAGCGGGGCGAGCAACAGGCTGGCGTCGCCGTAAGAGATCGGCTGGACGGGGATGTGCGGCAGGTTCGTCGCTTCTTCCATCTTGATGCGCGGCGTACCCTCAATGGAGGGACGGCCTGGCGTCAGCGGGTCGCCCGGATATTCAAAAAGGTATTCGACCGAGCCGCGCTGCGCCGACTGATCCGGTCGCCAGGGGCCTTTCGGGTAGACGTCGCCCTGCATGTAGCCGTCGTCCGCCGGATCGGAATAGATGATGAGACCAACTGCGCCGTGCTGCTCGGCCACCTTCGCCTTAACGCCACGAAAAGAGCTGCCGTAGCGCGCGATGGCGATACGCCCGCGCACGTCCACGCCCACCTTCTTGAGCGCCTCGTAATCATTGGGCAGTCCGTAGTTGACGTAGACGAGTTGCGCGCTCACGTCGCCTGCCGCCGAGTAGCCGTTGAAGAGCGGGATGATCTTGCGGCTCGAAGAGGTCGGGTCGAGCGAGAGCGCTGGCTCCTGCACCTTCAAACGCGCGCGTCGCGGAGCGAGCAGCTCGACGATGCTCGGCTGCTTAGGGTAAGGCAGCAAAACCTGATATTCTTCGAGATCAGCCGTGAGGCCGTAGGAGCGCAACTGGTCGCGCACGTAGAGGGCTGTGGCGTAGTCTTCGCGCGTGCCCGCGACGTGCGGCTCAGCCGTCAACAGCTTCAAGTGCGCGCGCGCCGAAGCAGCAGAGGGGACGGCGTTGAACTGCTCTTCAAGGCGGCGCTGGCGCGCAGACTCTTCCGGCGTGAAGCCGTCAAGGGCAGCATCCGTTCTGTTATTTTGCGAGCGCGCGCCCGTTGCTCCGAAGATCACCAGGGCAACCAGAAAGAGCGCCAGACCTTGACGGCAGATCGTTTTCACTTGATCGTTTCCCCTCCCATGTACATTGTTTCCGTGCGAATCATCTTATCGCAAGTCGTCAACACTTATTGAACCCGCGCGCGCTTTGTGACGTAAAATACAGAGACACGAAAGCCTGGCGCGGGCGCTTGAACTGAAAGGAAAGCTCATCGGAAATGGACAACAGATTTTATCCGGGCGTCGAGGCCGATGCCCAGCAGTTGGTCACGGAACTACGCAACCTCTTCGATACGGATTACGAAGTCCAGACCATGCAGGTCTCTTCGACGACCGTGCTTCAGGCACGCAAGTCTAGCACGTTACGCGAGCTAACCGGACTCTCTTCCGCTCTGACAATCAAGATCACGCCCGAACACGGGGGCACGCGCGTCGAGATCGGCATGCAGAAGTGGTTCGACAAAGCGGCGGTCGCAGCCGCCGTCATGATTCTCTCTTTAGGCGCGCTGATCGCGCTGCCTGCCTTGGGCGCGTACTGGCAATATAAGATCACAGAAGACGCCTGGAAAGTGATCGAAGGCCACATCGCGCGCAAAGCCGGAGGCTACGTGCCGCCCATGCCCGGACGCTGTGGCAACTGCGGCGCGGCTGCAAGCGCAGGCTCAGACTTCTGCTCATCCTGCGGCGCGAACATGCGCGTCGGTCGCGCCTGCCCCTCTTGCGGCGCAGAGCAACGCGACGCCTCGGCGCGCTTCTGCAATCGCTGCGGCAAACCGCTCGCGGGCGGAAGCTGAGCAAGAACTTTGAAGAGGATACAGGCGCGCGCCACCCGCCGCGCCGGGTAATCGCGTTGGCTTCCCGCCAGTCCGGGGTTTATCTTCTGCCCGCCGAGAACACAGGCAAGCCGGAGAGACTGCTTCAATCTAATCTTTTTGTCCGGCCCTTCCAGAACAAACTGCCCCGGACACATAATGGGTCGGCCTGAAATTATGAGCCAATCATGACCGGCGCTTTGATATCAAACTGACACACTACTTCCGGCCACCCATGCAACGCCTGCGTCACGAGCGCGCGCTCAGAACTACTGCAAATCCTGCCATTTTTAGCAAGAGCGGTACAAATGTACCGCCCTTAAAGGAGGATTGTCCTCCTTCGCCCGTTGAACATAGGGAGCTTTGTCCTCATAAATAGTGACAAAGCTCAGATGCACTGCGTCCGCTGCTTAGTGTATCTTGCTGTTCCGGTAAGAAATACAGACTGAAGTAGGAATTCCGGTTCACAAGCCCTGAAGACAGATAATCAAGCACTGCTCACCGCTTCCCCCTGGTGATATAGTTGAGTATCGCGCCGCACCCAGCATCCACAGCCTTTTCCATGCGTTAGTCGAGAGATGCTAATGCGAAGTTGAATCCAGGGATACCTTCAATAAGTGACATTGCTGTTCCTGAAGCATACTTTCGAGTATCGCCTCTGTAATCATTCAGCCTTTTCCATAGCCCTCGTGCTGTGACTACCAGGTCTCGGCGCTTTAACCAAAGCCAGAAGGAGAACTTGTTTGAAACGTTTACTCTCGTATGTGCTCTGCGTTTCCCTTTTAGTCCCTCTTGTCCAATCATTTTCCGTGCTTTCGCTGACAGCCTCGGCGCAGGATGCTGTGACGACAAAAGCTGATATCAAGGCTGGCATCCAGCGGCTCAAGATCAAGACCAACGGGGCAGCCCTTGTGGACACCAGTCCCGCCACCGGAGCGGCGCGCTTCGTGCGTATGTCATCCGGCACACAGGCCAGCTTTTCCGGCGGCATCGCCGGATCATTAGCAGATAAGTCCGCAGCCTTCTTCCAGAATTACGGCAGCGCCTTCGGCGTCACGAACCCCGCCGCAGAGTTGCAGAGGGCAGACCAGAAGGCTGACAACATCGGCGGCCAGCATCTGGATTACAATCAGGTCTACAAGGGCGTTCCGGTCTTTGGCGGAGTGCTGATGACCCACTTTAACGGCACAGGCGAGTTGTATTCCGTCAATGGCAATTTTATCCCGGACATCAATCTGAACCACGTTCCCACGCGCCAAGCCGACGAAGCGGCAGCGGCGGCTGTCAGGCACGTAGCGGCCAGCCTGAGCGACGATGAGTCGGGCGCTAAGTCCGTTACGCCGCTCGCAGCCCTCGGCAAAACGCTCTATGTGTTCCGCACCAACCTGGCGCGCGGCATCCCCGGCGAGAACCATCTCGTGTGGGAAGTTGAAGTACGCGGCTCGAGCGTGCGCGAGTTCGTCTATGTTGACGCGCACACGCTCAAGGTGGTCGATCAGATCACGGGCATCCACGACGCGATGAACCGTCGCGCCTACGACGGCCAGGGAAATACCAACGAGACTCCGCCCAACTATCCGAATAATCCTTACTGGGTCGAAGGCCAGTTGTTCCCGACCGCCAGCACTGAAGCCAACAACATGATCACCTCCTCGAAAGAGGTTTACGACTTCTATAAAAATGCCTTTGGCCGCGACTCTTTCGACAACACGGGCGCGACGATGGACGCCATCTTCAATCGCGGCAATGCGTGCCCGAACGCTTCTTGGAACGGCACGTTCATCTCCTTCTGCCCCGGCTATACGACCGACGACGTGACGGCTCACGAATGGTCGCACGCCTACACGCAGTACACACACAATCTCGTTTACCAGTGGCAGCCCGGCGCGCTCAACGAAGCTTACTCAGACATCTTCGGCGAGACGATTGACATCCTCAACAATCGCGACACCATCGGCAACAGCACCACAGACCCGTTGCGCACACTCGGCAACTGCTCGACCTCGACCACCTCGACCCGACGACAGATGGTCATCAACTCTCCGGCTAATCTTGCCGGATTCAGCGCGGGGACACCGAACGCGGCCACCTTTGGTCCAGCCCTGACCACTACGGGCGTGACCGGGAACGTCGTGCTTGTGGTTGATAACAATTCGGGCGGCGGCACTGACGCTAACGACGGGTGCGGGGCGATTACCAATGCGGCTGCGCTCGCGGGCAAAATTGCGCTGGTTAACCGGAGCGCCACTTGCACTCAGCCCGTCAGAGTGAAGAACGCGCAGAACGCCGGTGCTATCGCCGTCTTGATCGCCAATAACGCTGCGACCGGTCTGGGCACGATGACCGGCACTGATGCGACCATCACCATTCCTTCTCTCGCCATCACGCAGATTGACGGCAACCAGCTCAAAAACAACATCGCCTCGACGCCCAATGTGACGCTGCGGCTCGTCGCCAAAGACGCCTCGACGCGCTGGTTGATGGGTGAGGACGTGACGCCGGGCGGCGCTCTGCGCGATATGTCGAACCCGAACTGCTACGCCAACCCGGCCAGAGTTAATGATACCGCTCACTACACATGCTCGACCGCTGACGGCGGCGGCGTTCACACCAACTCAGGCGTCCCGAATCACGCTTATGCGCTGATCGTGGATGGCGGCACATATAACGGCCAGACCATCACGGGTCTCGGTATGACCAAGGCCGCGCATATCTACTTCCGTGCCGAGTCTGTTTACCAGCACGCGACCACGGACTTCGCAGATCACGCCGTTGCTCTTGAGCAGGCCGCGCTCGATCTGAAAAACGCTAGCACCAACCTCAACAAACTCACAGACGGAACGCCGTCGGGCGAAATCATTACGGCGGCTGATCTGGATCAGGTGCACAAGGCCGTACTGGCGACAGAGTTGAATGCTGTCCCGACCTTCTGCAACTTCCAGCCGCTTCTGGCGCAGAGCCCGCCCGCCGACACCTGCGGCGCGGGAACCGTCCAGAGCGTGATCTTCTCAGAGGATTTCGAGGGCAGCACCTCCGGCTGGACGATCAGTCATACCTCTGTCGGCGCGGGCTACAACATGCCCGACTGGGTTGTCAGCAGTACGCTGCCGGACGGGCGCGCGGGCAAGGGTTTCTTCGCAGAGGATTCGAACATCGGCGGCTGCAACGCCTCTGATGACGAGTCCGGTGTCCAGAGCCTGACGAGTCCGACGATCAACATCCCCTCCGGTGTGGCCTCGCCCGTTCTACGTTTCGCGCACTGGGTCTCCACGGAGTCCACCTACGACGGCGGCCAACTGTGGGTGAGCCTCGACGGTGGAGCGTTTACGCTCGTGCCGCAAGCGGCCTTCACCTACAACGCGCACACAGGCACTTTCACCTCCTCGGCGGGCGGCAACACGAACCCGCGCGCTAGCCAGCGCGCATGGACAGGCACGGACGGTGGCCGCGTCGGTGGAACGTGGGGTACGACCGTGGTCAATCTGAGCGCTTTAGGCGCGACGGGTGGTCACAATATCAAGCTTCGCTATGACATGAGTCAGGACGGCTGCGGCGGCACGACCTTCGGCTGGTACATAGACGACGTGAAGGTCTCTTCCTGCGAAGTGGCTCTGCCGACCTATCATGCCGCCTTCGATTTTGACGGCGACAACAAGGCCGACTTTGCCACCTTCCGTGGTGAGGACGGCTACTGGAACGCTCTCTCATCGAGCGGCGGCTCGCCCCGTACACTCTTCTGGGGCGGCGAGAGCCTGGGCGACGAGATCGTGCCGGGCGATTATGATGGCGACGGCAAGACAGACTTTACAGTCTATCGCACGAGCACCGGACAGTGGTTCATCAGTAAGAACTCCGGCGGCGACATAGTTGTCACGTGGGGCAGCCCCTCGACTCAGGACAAGCCTGTCCCGGCTGATTACGACGGCGACGGGAAGACTGACATCGCCGTCTTCCGTCCCCTGGAGGGCTCCGTACAGGGCGTCTGGTACATCTTGAAGAGCACGGATAACTTCAACCAGGCGACTCACATTCGCAAGGTGTGGGGAGCCAGTACGGATGTGCCCGTGCCTGCGGATTTCAATAAGGACGGCAAGGCAGACTTCGCTGTCGTTCGCAGCAACGACCCCGGCGCAGGTCAATTGACCTGGTACATCGGCTACAACGGTCTATCGACCTATGCGGCGACGCAATGGGGAGCGACGACGGATAAGTTGGTAGTGGGAGACTACGACGGAGACCGTCAGGCGGATGTGGCCGTGTTCCGACCCTCGGACGGCAACTGGTATGTCTTGAAGAGCAGCGGCGGCTGGATCGGGTCGCAGTGGGGACAGTCCGCGGACATCCCTGTGCAGGCGGACTTCGATGGCGATGGCAAGACAGACCTGGCGGTGTATCGTCCATCGGATAACACCTGGTATGTGCAGGGTAGCACTTCAGGCTTCAGCCAGCAGCTCTTCGGCTCTGCTAATGAAGCCCCTGTGCAAGCCTACAATCAATAACCGGCAGGCCGGATAGTAAAAAGCTTTCCTACCGGCCAGGCCATTGACAAGAGCAGGGGGCTGGAATCAAACGTTTGATTCCAGCCCCCTGCTTTTTCTTCACACTACAGCGAAGAGAATCTGTCCCGAACGAGCCGCACTTTCGTAGAGTACGATCAGGCTCGACCATCTTCTATCTCGAACTCGCTTTGCTTACGGCTTCTTCTGCTCCGGCTGTGGCTTGGCAGCTTCCTTCACCGGTGTAGTTGGCGTAGCATCTGCTGCCGGTTTGGTTTCAGTAGCATCCGTCGCCGGTTTGGCTTGCTCGGCTTGCTGTGCCGGTGCTTGCGCTTGGATGTTGCTTCCGTGGTGGGCGATTAGCTGCCAGCGCCCATCTCGCTTAGCCCAGACGTGCGTGCTGCGGTACTGAAAACTCTCCTTGGTAGTCGTCACAGTGCCGCGATGCGTCATGATCGCCATGTCGCCAAGGACTCGCACGTTGTAGTCGTCGGCCACATCCTTATCGGTGCTGGCTTTGATGCCCTCCATATACTGCGCCTTGTCTTGTACTTTACCCTCGGCGGTCGTCCCCTGATAATCATCCGCCACCACCTTGCTCACAGCCGCCTTATCGCCCTTCAATTCGGCTGCCGTCCAATCCTTATCCAGCTTGATCAACTCCTGCTCGACGCTGCTCCCCATGGTTGCTGTGTGACCCCCGCACTGACCGACAGCGAGGGAAGAGGCCGCCAGAATGATGGTAGCCAAAAGAATGGTTCGTCTCATTGGAATCTCCTTATAGTTGGGCGCTGCGATTGGGATTCCCGAAGCGCCGTGGTTATGCAAGGCTGGTATTAAAGAGTACGCGAATCCGATTGCGTGCAAGGCTCAGGCAAGGCCAGCCGGTTCTTTTGTTTCAAGCGGGCGTGAGCATATGCGTGTTCAGCCAGCGAGTCAATGATCGCTGCGTCCATGAAAACTCACGCCGCGAGATTCAAGCAATGCAGATGATTCATCAACAGCGAGTCTATTTGAGATCGTTAATCAGAACGATATCACTGGTCGCAGGGCCGCGCGCGAGCGCGAGTTGTTTGCCATCGCGCGACCAATCAAACCAGTAGATTTGATCGGATTTGAAGTCGGTCAACTGCACGGGCTTGCGGCCATCAACAGGCAGGCTCCAGATATTGGAGTTGCCAGCGCGGGTCAGAACGTAGGTGAGTGCACGCCCGTCCGATGACCAGCGCATCTTGAGCGGCCATGATGGCATGTCAAACCTCTTGGTGGGCTGTCCCCCTTCAAATGGAATGAGTATGATTATCCACCGACCTGGCTTCGCCTGTTCATCAAAATAGCCGCAGGCGATCTGTTTTCCGTCCGGCGAGATAATCGGATAGGCTGAAGTATAGTCAGTCAGCGGCGCAGCGTTGCCACCATCGATCGGCACTCTCCACACCCTCTGCCTGCCGTTGTCATTGGAGGTGTAAACTACCCACCGACTATCGGGCGAGCAGTGTGGTTTCTCATCAGACCAGCCGCTGGTCAGTTGTTTTGGATTAGCGCCGTCTATATTCATCCGCCAGATATTCTGGGAGCCCGCGCGGTCTGATCCGAATACAACGTAGCGCCCATCGGGTGAGACTACCGGGGTGACGTTAAGGTGAGTATCAGCGGTCAGTTGTTTCTGTCCCGTCCCATCCGCATTTGTAATCCAGAGGTTCGGATTACCGCCCGCCCTTGAGGTGTAGACCACGCGGCCATCAGGGGCAAAGGCGATGCCGTCCGATCCATCATATTTGTTGGACGTGATCTGTGCGGCACGGCCTGCCTCCCCACCCGGCGCAATCCAGATATTTGAATGAAACTCAAATGGCACGGTGACCAGAGCAGTAGAGTCTGCTGTCAGGCTGACGCCGCGATAATCATTTAAGTCGTTGGTTACCTTGCGCGCTTCACCATTAGGATAAGCAATGTACCAGAGTTGGAGGGGCGATCCTGGCGCTTGGTCTGAGGCCGTGAAGATGAGGCCGCTGCCGTCCGCAAGCCACCCAAACTGTCCGAGTGAAGTCCATCTCTGAGAGCCGATCCGCGTCGCCGCTCCATCCTTCACACGCACGGCAAGCATCTGCCAGTAACTGCCCTGAGCATCAGAAGTCGGTGCACGGATGACGATGATTTCTCCATCAGGAGACCAGGCCGGAGTCATCCCGTTGTTTCGCGGGAAAAAGTTGGTTATGTCATACGTAGCAAGCTTCTGCTCTCCCGTCCCGTCCACATTCGCTACCATCAATGCAACAATTCCCTGGGGCGGGAAACCGCGTATGAAGGCTAATCGTTTGCCGTCAGGAGAAAGGGCGGGAACCGAATCCACATCTTCGACGATCGCTCTCGGAGCGCCTCCGAGGACAGGCACTTGGTAAAGCACGCTCGGCGTATCCGTTGTCACTCTGGCGTAGTAGATGTAACTGCCATCACGAGAGAAGAGCGGGCAGCAATAAGGCCCATCGGTGGAAGGGACTATCTCCTTATCGCTGCCGGTAGCAATATGCCGTAGCCAGATGCTGACCTGCCCGGTGTCGCCCATCGCATGCGCAATGTATTTTCCATCAGGAGAGATGACTGCCAGGCGGGCTTTGCCGTTCGTCGTCAGTCTAGTCAGTTTGATCTTGCTAAAAGGCTCTGGCGACTTGTTTGGGAGTTGATTCCGTCCGGTATATTTGAGTCCCCACACGACACCCGCAATCACAAGGAGTAACGCGGCCAGAGTAAGTATGACTGCGCGCTTGTGCTGTTTGATCTCGCCCGCCAGATATTCTGCGCTTGAGGTCTGGCGTCCTGCCCCGGCAGCTACGGTTCCCGACGCGGACTTAGAATCAGTTTCAGCTTCCGCCTGCTCATTACTGGTTGCGAGCCGCGCCGCGCTTCTTGAATCCGGCTCGACGGAGCGCTCCAGCTTGGCCTCAAATTCCAGCTCCTGCTTGAGACTCTTCAGGTCGAGCGCCATGTCCTTGATGACCTGATAGCGCTCCTCACGATCTTTGCGCAGCGCTTTGCTGACGATCCGCTCAAGCTCTGTCGGAACCGCTCGCGCGAATCGCGCCAGCGGCGGCGCTTCATGCTCCAGAATGGCGGCGATCACGTCGCCCGCGGATGCGCCCTCAAACGGGGCACGGCCTGCGACCATCTCATAGGTAACCACTCCGAGACTGAAAATGTCTGTGCGTTCATCCACCTTGGAGGCGCGTGCCTGCTCCGGCGACATATAGTGTGCCGTTCCCATGACCATTCCCGGCTCGGTATCGACTTTGACCCTGGTTGGCACTTGCGTCGAGGACGCGCTCTGTGATCTCTCAGTTAATTTGGCGATCCCGAAGTCCAGCACTTTGACGTATCCATCGGGGCGCATCATGATGTTCTCCGGCTTAATATCTCGATGCACGATGCCCGCCTGATGTGCTGCTGTCAGCGCGCTCGCGACCTGTATGCAGACATCCAGCACTTCATGGATCCGCATCGGCGCGCGCCTCAGCCGCTCTCTGAGCGTCTCACCTTCAATCAACTCGGTGGCGATGAAGTGCGTCCCTCCCTCCTGTCCGATCTCGTAAATAGTGACGATGCTCGGATGATTGAGCGCCAGGATGGCGCGCGCCTCTTGCTGGAAGCGACGCACTCGCTGTTGATTTTCGGTGAAGAAGCGGGGCAGCAGTTTGAGCGCGACTTTACGACCCGTCCGTGTGTCGTAGGCGGAGTACACTTCACCCATCCCGCCGGAGCCCAGATGCTCAACGATCTTGTAGTGGTCGATGTGCTGCCCGATGGCTGAGTTGACTTGATCGTCTGCGAGCAGTTCGGCAGCCACCTCAGACGCAGGCCGCTCAATGAAGCTGCCTGCCTCGCCGTCAGACGCAAGCAAAGCCTCGACCTCCTTTCGCAGCGCCTCATCACCAGCGCAGGCTTCATCGAGCAAAGTTTTCCTGCGCTGAGGCGCGCAATCCAAAGCGGCCTGCAAAATCTCGTCGATTCGTTGCCAGCGTTCAGGTGTCATAAAACGAGCAAAGCAGTTTTGAGTTTTCAGTTTTCAGAGAGACGAGTGACGAGCAGCAGCTTTTCACTGAAAACTGAAAACTCAAAACTGGTCTTGTCACTCGTCACTGGTCACTGCTTTGTAGAGCCATGCTTTGGCTGATCTCCAGTCGCGTCTGACGGTGACGGCGGAGACTTTCAGTACTTCGGCGATCTCCTCGAAATTCAGCCCGCCGAAGAAGTGCAGTTCAACTACGCGACTCTTGCGCGGGTCAATAGCTTCCAGCCTTTTCAAAGCCTCGTCAAGCGCAACGAACTCTGCGGCCCTTTGCTGCGATACAATCGCCGCTTCGTCCAGAGTTACGCGCCGCGCCTCGCCTCCTCGTTTGGCAAAGTGACGCTGACGAGCGTAATCGACCAGGATGTGGCGCATCACCTGTGCGGCGACAGCGAAGAAGTGGGCGCGATTCTGCCAGTGCGCATTCCTTTGATCGACGAGCCGGAGGTAGGCTTCGTTAACGAGAGCCGTGGTTTGTAGTGTGTGATCGGGGCGCTCGCGGCTCATGTAGCGATGAGCGAGGCGGTGCAGCTCGTCGTAAACCAGTGGGGTCAGCCTCTCCAGCGCCGCCCGGTCTCCACGGCTCCAATCGGAGAGCAGTCCAGTTACTTCCTTCGTTGAAGGCGAGGGCGTCGTCATGCAAAAACCCCGTCGGCGCGATTATTGCTTACATTCCGCCCTGGATTGTAGCACCTTTTCAGGACTTCCCGCTTCACCAAGCACCTCAAAAAAATTCTCGGCCACGATGATCACTTTCGGACACCGTTCTCGCTTAACAGAGGTGAAGGCAGCAATGAGGGGTCAGCCATTGGTTGTTTGTGCCAAGTCAAAGAAGGCAGCCCAGAAGCATAGCCTTAAAGGTCGCGTGGCAATGGCTCAATAGATCACGGACATCACTTTAACTTCAACAATAAGGAGAACGACGATGAAACGTACCTTAACCTCGATCTCGCTGGCGATGCTCTTCGCCGGCCTTATGTTCATGGTATCCAGCTCGGTCATGGCTCAGGCGGATGACCAGGCTCAATCGAGTGTGATCAAGGAGGCGTTTGCGCCCGAAACCCAGACCTGCCAAAGCACCTACGCCGTCGGCGCGGGGGCGACGAAGTTTGCATTCTGCGTCACGCAGAATGGGAACGTCCTGAACCTGGAATCCCCGGCCACCTACATAACAAATTACAGAGAAGGCTACGTCGTCTGCGGGACGGGAGCGGCCAACGCTTATGACTCCGCTGACGCCGGTGCTGGCTGGGGGTCTTCAACCATCACCCAGCCGAACGGCGCGAACACTTTCCCGTTGACCATCACGCGTAACAGCTTGGACGGCAAATTCCAACTCAAACAGGTGTTTTCCCGCGACGCGGCGGAATTCGACATCACCATCACGATGACGTTGACCAATATTTCCACCGGGAGCATCTCGAACATCAAGCTGGCGCGTTATTTCGATGGCGATATAGATAATGACGATTCCGACGACATCTATGATCGCAGTGCGGAATCGTCCTGGGGCCGAGAGACACATGCGGTCAGTCTGACAGCGTTGACACCGGCGATTGCCCATTCGACGGCGGTCGAGACATATGGTAACTGGCTCAACACTCGAAGCGCTTGCACACCCACTTCAGCAACCGTCCCGACCGCCGTGGGCGACTACACCGGCAGAGTGACGTACACCATCGGCACGCTCAATGCCGGGGCGAGCAAGACGGTCAAGTTTCTCTACAGACGTTTCTAATAACGCCGTGGCCGCACGCAGACGCACGGCGAACAGGCTAAAGGTGATCTATTCGGCAGTCAGGTATTAGGCGGCGGGCTCTGTCTCTACAGTGCCCGCCGCTTTTTCCAAGGAGGCTCAACAGACCGCCAGCACTATCTCGCGTCTCATCACACGTTGGTTAAGACGGACCGTCAACCCGATTCGCGGTCGAGATCGGATGATTGCCATTGACCTGCTACCACGTTCGGCATTATTGTCTCGCCGCTTAAAGAGCTTTACGCACAGCTACGGCGTGAGCCAGATTTTGCTAAGGAACAATAGAACCCATGAACAGAAAACGAACCTCCCTTTTGCTCTTCTTCATCGCTCTCGCTCTACTCGCTCATCTGTCCGCGGTCTCTCCGGGCGCGAGCGCAGGCCAGATGCAGAACCAGAACAAGAACACGCCCAAGCAACCGATGATGCGGGCGATTCCAGACCCGGTAAACAACAGCAACGCGAGCGCAAACACCGCTCCCACCCCTTCACGCTGCGTCTCCAGATGTCGCCGCCAGTACCGCAGATGCCTGAGGGCGGGCATCAGGCGCAGCCGGTGTCGCAGGCAGTTGAGAGCCTGCCTGAGAGGGTGCAGCCAGTAATTAGGGGCGCTCGCACGCGGGGACAGGGCGTCAGTCGTGTCTCAGGGCTTTGACCGGGTCGATGCGCGCGGCGCGCGCGGCAGGGTAGAGCGCGGCGACGATTGAGACGACGACGGCGAAGAGAATCGCGCCGAGCCAGAGGTAGGGCGGAAGCGCGAAGAAGTCCACACGGGATGCGCCCTGCGGCTGCAATACGAAGCGGTAGGCGAGCTGGTTGGCTGCCGCGTCTATGCCCCACGCAGCGAGCGTGCCCAGTGTTCCTCCGACGAGGCCGATGACAGCCGCCTCTATGAAGAAGATGAGCTTGATCTCCGTATCTTCCGCGCCGATGGCTTTCATAATGCCTATCTCGCGCGTGCGTTCGAGGATCGACATGATCATCGTGTTGGCGATGCCGAACGAAGCGACGAGTAGCGAGATGCCGCCCAGGAGTCCGAGCGCCGAGTTGATGATGAGAAAGACCGTGCGCAGTTGCTCCAACCGATCGACGATGGCGAAACTGCTGAAGCCCATCTCCGTCAGGCGTCGTCTCACATCCGTGAGCAAGACAGGGTCGGAGACGCGAACGATAGCCGACGTATACCCCCCGCTCTCGTTTTCGCCCAAAGCGCCCGTCTCGCGCGCCAGGCGGGTGGCGATCTGTCCCAAGTCGTCCTGGTGCTCTATAGACCAGGCGCGCGCTACAGGCAGAGGGATATAGATGCTGGCGGCAAGCGACATGCCGCGAAAACGCGACGCGCCCGACTCGCCCTCCTTCAATACGCCGACGATGCGAAACGAGCGCGCGACCAATCCATCCGCATCACCCCCCTCTTCATCTTCAAGCGGAATACCGAAGAAGCTCAACTGATCGTCCTCATCCTTCTCATCCTTCTCACTCTTGCTGCCGGTGGGCGGCGCGAGCAGGCTCAGCGTCTGCCCCAGAGCGTCCCGCGCATTCCCGTAACCGAAGTCGCGCACGAAGTCTTCATCGACGACGGCCTCAAGCGCATCCGGCGCGGAGATCATCCCGCCCGCCGCGAACTCCTTGAAGCGTGTCGCGGGGTTCGGAACCAGCGCGCCGCCAATTGTGCGAGCCCGCGCACGCTCGTTGGCGCGCACGTAAGCTAAAAAAGAGATGTTCGGCTCGACCGAGACGACGCCGGGAATCTTCGCTATCTCATCAACAGCCTGCTCATTGAGCACGCGCGCAGAAGCTTCATGGGGCTGCGTCCCCCGACGCCTGTCGCTGCTGTCTTTCGCTGCGTTGCTGTTTCCCTCGCCCGAACGCTTGTTGAATCCCGCCTCGACGAGGCTCGACAGACTGCGCCCGAAGACTGTGACTTCGTTGAAGAGGTCTAATTCCTTGAAGCGCGCGACCGTGTTGCGCTGCAATCCCAGTCCGAACGACACCATCGTCACGATCATGGCGACGCCCACGATGACCCCCATCGTCGTCAACCCCGAACGCAGCTTCGCCTCGCGCAAATTCCTTAAAGAAAGAGAGATGATGTCGAAGAAAGACATAAGCTCAAGTAGTCAGTAGTCAGTAGACAGTAGTCAGTAGAAAAGAAAAGCGGGCGAGGCGGTTGATACTGATTCTGTAAATCATAATAGATAGTATAGCGGGCATGCTGTTTTTCTACTGGATACTGACTACTGTCTACTGTCTACTTCTTTTCAATTCCTCATCGCCTGTTGTCTTTGGAGCAGGTGGAGGCGCTCGCGCGCTTCTTTGGCATCCACGGCATTGGGCGCGAGCCGCAGGTAACGTTCCGTTTCGGCGATAGCCTCGGCCAGCCTGTCAAGCTGCATCAGCAGCGCCGCCCGATCACGGTGCTCGCTGGCCGCTCCGGGCGTGATGAGTTGTATGCGTTCGACGGCGGCGAGCGCCTGACGGTACATGCGCGCCTGCGTGTAGTTCAATTTCAGATTCGTCAGCATGCGCGCCAGTATCTCTCTCTTGGTCGCGGCGCGCAGGTGCTCTTCTGTCAGGAGCACCTGTCCGTCGTAGATGGTATCGAGCCGATCCTGGCAGTCTTCGAGGCTGAGCGTCGTCCCGTGAAAGGGATCGACGAGCGTGCCTTGAGTCGAATCGGCGCTGAAGGCGCGAACGATGAAGTGGCTGGGCAGGCCGATGCCTTCAACCCGCAGGTGCGCGCGGCTTCCAACCTCCATGTAGAGGATCGAGAGCGTGATCGGGATGCCCATGCGACGGTCTATGACGTGGTTGAGGAAACTGTTGCGCGGGTCGTAGTAGTTCAGTTGATTGCCTGTGAATCCCATCTCCTCGAACATGAAGTGATTGAAGGCTTCGATGGCAACGCCTGTCGATCCCTCTACGCGCTCGCGCGCCATCTCACCGAAGGTTTCGAGCCGCGAGAGATATGCCGCCACATCCACATTCTTATAGGCTTCATCCTCTGCGGCGATCAGCAGCGCCGCCGCGTCAAGCCGAATCGACTCGCCCGGTCTCGCGACCTCCAAGGCAAAGGTTTCGCGTATGCTCGCAGCGAGGAGTTTACTGGCAGGAGTCATAATAATGCAGGGATGAGGGATGAGGGATGAAATGATTGAGTGAAAGTGTTCACTGAATCAATTACTCATTCTTATTCATCCCTCATCCCTCATCCCTCATCCCTATCGTAGATGTGGTGCACGGCCTCTACGTTCCAGTCGGCGAGGCTGCGGGTGACGACCTCCGCGCCTGCGGCCCTGAGGGCCTCTTCAGAGACGGTGTTGGTGACACCAAGCGTTCTCATTCCGGCGGCGCGTCCAGACACTATGCCGGGCGGCGAATCCTCTATCACGAGGCAATCATCCGGTTTGATGGGCGGCTGGCCTGCCCCCTGCCGCTTCTCGTTCAGGAGTTCGAGCGCTCGCCGGTAGCAGCACGGGTCGGGCTTGCAGGCGGTCGCGTCTTCCGCGCTGACGATGACCGTGAAGGCGCTGTCGAGGCGCGCGCGCCGCAGCACATCGTCGATCTCAACGCGCTGCGCCATGCTCGAAATACCGAGCTGATAACGGCGCGCCGCGTGCTTGACGAAGGTCACGATGCCGGGAAAGAGCGGCAGCTCATCTTCGAGCTTTAGTCGATGCAGATCGGACTTGCGCCCGATCACAGCGCCCATCACGGTCTCGTCGAGCGGCTTTCCGGCACGCTCGAAGATCGCGCGCACGAACGTCCGATCATCCATCCCAAGCGCGTCATAGTAGTCTTTTTCCGTCAGCGTCACGCCTTCAGGCTCGAACGCTTCCTGGTAGGCTTTCAGTTGAAGCGGCTCGTCATCAATGATGACGCCGTTGAAATCAAAAAAGAGAGCATGAATCATAAAGGGATTAGTCAGTTGTCCGTCGTCCGTGGTCAGTTGTTTGTGTAGCGCCCGTTGTATCCTACAGCTTCAAGTATGAATAGCGAAACAACGGCCAACTGACGACGGACAACTGACTACTCTCTACTTCTTTTCCAACCTCGCGTTCTGTTCCTCGAACAACTTGGGCAGGCGCTCGCTTTCGAGCACGTCCAGGCGGCGCAGGACTTCTGCGAGCGAGAGCTCGTTCTTCAAGTTGATCTGAAAATCTATGTCGGCGCGCAGGCGATCCTGATTCGATTGCCGGTTCTGCGACATCAGGATGATGGGAGCCTGTAGACCTGCGATGACGCCGATGATTAAGCCGAGCATGTTGTACGGATACTCGTCAACCAGTCCGCTGCGTATGATCCATGTGTTCAAGATCACCCAGATGATGATGAGAAAGATGAAGACGCCGATAAACTGCCAGCTACCGCCGAACTCCGCGAGCTTGTTAGCCATGCGGTCGGCGTGAGTCATACGCGCCGCCGCCTCTTCGTTGACGTTGCGCGAGACGCGCTGGCGCAGCAATTCGTCCGTATGGCGCAGGCGGTGCGTGATGGCGCTCAACATCTCCAGCGCCACATCAGGATTGCGACGCACGAAAGAGAGAAAGTTATCGCGCGAAAGAATCGCGAGCCGCGCATCTTCGACGATGGTCGCATCCGCCGAGCGCGGGTGGCCGTCTATGAGCGCCATCTCGCCGAAGAAGTCGCCGCCCGCCAGTTCCGTGAGCGTGACATCGTGGCCGGTCGAATCTTCGACGTGGATGCGTACGCGCCCGCTCTCGATCAGATACATCGCATCACCCTCGTCGCCATGATGAAAGAGCGCCTCGCCGCCCCTCACCTGGTGTACTTGCAGCAGGCTGCGCAGCTCGCGCGCCGCGCTGTCATCGAGCGAGGCGAAGAGCGGCACGGAACGCAACGCCTCAAGCGTCATCAGAGTTGGAACTGTTGCAGACATCAGAGCACCTCAACTAAGGGATGAGGAATGAGGGATGAGGGATGAATAAGATTGAATGTTTGATTCAACTGAATTATTGATTCAACCGATTCATCCCTCATCCCTCATCCCTCATCCCTTTCAATGCGTCCATCCTTCATGAGGATGATGCGGTCGGCGAAGCGCGCGGCGAGTTCGCGGTCATGCGTGACCATCAAGACGGTCAGCGCGTCTTGCTCGACCATCTCGCGGAGCAGGGCTAATAACTCCTCTGCGCGCTTCGAGTCAAGATTGCCCGTCGGCTCGTCGGCAAGCAGCACGCGCGGGCGGTTGGCGAGCGCGCGTGCGATGGCGACCCTCTGCTGTTCGCCTCCAGACAGCTCGGCAGGTCTATGCGCGAGCCGCTCTGCGAGACCGACGCGAGAGAGAAGGTTGCGCGCTCTTTCGTCTCTCTGCCTGCCACGCAAACCGCCGAAGGCGAGCGCCAGATGAACGTTCTCTCTCGCAGACATGGTCGGGATCAGGTTGAAGTTCTGGAAGATCATCCCGACGGAGCGCCTGCGATAACGAGCCATCTCTTTCTTGGTGAAGGGAGCGAGCGAGCGCGACTGAAAAAGCACCTCGCCGCTCGTCGGACGATCCAGCCCGCCGAGCATGTTCAGCAGCGTAGATTTTCCACACCCCGAAGTTCCCTGAATCGCCACGAACTCCCCCTCCAGCACACTAGCCGAAACATGGTCGAGCGCCCTCACTTCTACGCTCCCCATACGGTAGACCTTCGAGACCTCACGAGCCTCCAATAAGGGATGAACCGAGGGATGAGGGATGAAGGATGAGGGATGAATCGTTGAATTAATAGCTCGTTGAGAGATTGATTCATCTCTCCTTATTTCATCCCTCATCCCTCATCCCTCATCCCTTCGTTCTTCCCTCAGCCCTTCGTGTGATTCGCCAGAGATCGAAGTTCTCTTCGTCGAAGCCTTTTAACATCATCTCGAAGGGCGTGGCGGAGAGTTGCTGCCGAGGGTCGGCGAGCATGTCTGCCACCTCCGGGTCGGCATAAGCGGCATCCGAGAGGATCACATCCTCGCCCGTCGAGAGTCCTTCGAGTCGCGCCGCCATGTTAACGGTGCAGCCGAAATAGTCCAGCCGGTCGTTGAGCGTGACGGCGATGCAAGGGCCCGCGTGAATGCCGACCTTGAGCCGGAGCGGATGCGCGCCTTCAGGCGGCGAGGCAAGCTGAGCTTGCGCTTTCACAATGGCGCGCAGGGCTGCTGCCGGATGACGAAAGACGGCCATCACGGCATCGCCGATGGTCTTCACCAAAGCCCCGTCCTCTCCGGCGATAGCCTCGCGCAGCACGTCGAAATGGCTCATCACGCGGCCAAAGGCGGGCGCATCGCCGATCTCACGATAAAGCTGCGTGGAGCCGCGCAGGTCTGTGAAAAGCACTGTCAGCGTGCCGACGGAAATCTGTTCGCCGGGACGCAGCGCTTCGTTAGCAAAGAGGTCGCGAAAGACCTGTAGCGCCGTGACCTCGGCGGCGGTTGCAGCCTGATCGCTCCAGGCCATGCGCTCCAGAATGAAGAGCTGTTCGCTCCCCGTAGCGTTCTCAAGATGGAGGGTCGGCCTCTGCGAGAGTTTCAACTCGTCGTCAGGCCAGCCCGTCTCCGTGGCGCGAAGCCGCGCCTCCGCTGCGCCGTCTGCGGCGACCTGTATGAACTGCCCTGTCGGCAGCTCCAGGTTGCGCAGGCGATAGCGTCCCGTTTCCAGAGGCAACGTCAACTGGCGCGATTCGTTGGGCGCGATAAGTTGCTGCGCGACGATGTGCGGCGTGACCTGCGGCCCGCCGACACAATACTCGCGCCCCTCTATGATTCGGATGGCCGGATTGGGACGAAAGGTCAGCTCAACGGTCTGATCGAAGCTGACTCTGAAATCAATGTTGCAGTTGTCGCAGTAGACCTGCGCGCGTATGCCGCTCAAAGAGGCGCTCGTCTGCTTGGCCCCGCGACAGTGCGGGCAGATCAAGTCCCACTGTAGGTCTAGCAGCCCCGCGCGCGTCGCCCAGAGACAGATTTCCAGCACGTCGCGGCGCGGCACTCCCCAGTAGTCGGCCAGAGCGTGCGAGCGTATGCGCCGCAGCGTCAGATCATCCGTGTGCTCGATCATCTCCGCGAGCCGTGTGACGATCTCGCGTGAAGCACCCTGCGAACAGAGTTTTTCGCACAAGGCGGTGAGCCGCGCGCGGCCACCCGGAGCGAAATTCGCTTCCCCTCGCGTATAGAGCGAAGGCTTATCGCTCGCGGCCAGCTTATCGTAACGGCGTATGGCGGCGTCGAAGCTGCGGCGGCTGAGGAAGCCGACCTGCGCCGGAATGGCCGTCAGGCCGAGCGCCGTTCGCGGTTGCGCCCATACCTGGTAAACGAGATGCGTGCCGCCCTCGGGCTTGGGCGTCAGTTCCGCCTGCACGCGCAGTTGTGCGACAGGCCCTTTGAGGTAGCGACGAAGGACGCCGAAGCGGTAGGGACGAATCCACTCAAAGGGCTGCTCCTCCCACTCCACAGCCATGCCGAGCTTGAAGAGACGCAAGCGCCGCCGCGAGTTGGTCAATCTGCTGCCACCGTCTCCCGTCACATTCTCGACCTCCGGCACCCCCGTATCACGATTGAAGCGATTCGTGTCGGCGACGAGCGGCCACAGCTCCTCCGGGCTCGACTGAAGCTGCCACTCCCAGCGGTAGTGAAATTCACGGTAAGGCATAATAAAACAGGGATGAGGGCGGAGGGATGAGGGATGAATCAAGACGAAAAGCAAAAGGCAGAAAGCGGCAGCCAGAAAGCAGTAGGCGGTTAGTGTCTAGTCTCTGCTGCTTTCTTTTCATTTATCCCTCATCCCTCATCCCTCATCCCTTGGTTTAGACTTCTTTGTACTCGGAATCAACATCTTCGTCGGACGAGGCGACACGATAATTCTTAGACTGTAGCTGCTTGGTAATGAGCAGATCGTCTTTGGTCTTGAGCAGGTCTGCGCGGTTGTAGACGGATAGCTCGAAGTTGTAGCCGTGGGTGATCGCGTCCTTCGGGCACGCCTCGACGCAGAAGCCGCAGAAGATGCAGCGCCCGTAGTCTATGTTGTAAACCTCTGCGAAACGCTCCTCGACGCCGACGCGCTCCTGCGGGGGGCGCGGATCGTCTTTGGCGATGATGTAAATACAGTCTGAAGGACAGGCGGCGGCGCACAGAAAACAGGCGACGCATTTCTCTCTCCCCTGTTCGTCGACGTGGAGCAGGTGTTGGCCGCGATAGCGCGGCTGCATCGTGACGGGCTCGTCCGGGTACTCGACCGTCCACTTCTCTTTCGGGATATAAGAAAACGTCACGCTCATCCCTTTGATGATCGCTTTGGTTGATTCAATAACGTCGCTAATGATCGACATAAAACCTCTTCATCAGTTTTCAGTTTTTAGTTGTCAGATTCCATTTTAGTGCCGAAAACTGAAAACTAAAAACTGAAAACTGAACTTCTCAGGCTGCCTTCAGCGCCCGAGGCTGCCTAAAACCATCAACAGCAGCCAGAAAAAGATGAACACTCCCCACAGGGCGGCGAGCGCGATACCGCCAATGGCAAATCCTTTGCCGCCGAAGCGTCGCGGGTCGTTCTTTATCTGAACCAGCGCGACGATGCCAAGGATGAGCGCGACGAGAGCAAGCACGGGCCCGGTACAAGTGATCAGGCCGAGCGTGATGCTGAGGACACCGCAGATCAGAGAGGCTACGCCGAGCGAGATTTGTGGCTGCTGCCTGCCAACCTGCGCCATGCCCGTTGGCGGCGGCACGCCCTGCATAGGCTGTGGCGGAGGAGGAGACTGCCATGCGCCAGGTGTATTCCAGGCTTGCGGCGGAGAGTAGCCCGGTGGATCAGTCCACCCGGACTGTCCGGCATCGTTGTAGCTCTGAGGCGGTGGCGGCGCAGACATGATCGTCGCCTGCGGATCAGATGTCCCCACGCGAACGAGCACTGTGCCATCGTTGATGCAGAAGCTCAGATCATCGTCCGTATAGGTTTGGTTACATGCCGGGCAGCGCTTCATAAAGAAATGATGAATGATGAATGATGAATGCAGAATGAAAAGAAAGAAGCTCCGCTTTTCGGTTCTTCTTTTAATTCATCATTCCGCATTCCGCATTTCGTTTCAGACCAGCTCGAGCTGGCTGAAGAAATAGGATATTTCGATGGCCGCGTTCTCTTCCGAGTCCGAGCCGTGCACGGCGTTCTCGCCCATCGAGCCGCCGAACTCCTTGCGCAGCGTGCCCTCGTCGGCTTTGGCCGGATCGGTCGCGCCCATCAGGTCGCGCCAGGCTTTGACGGCTCCCTCTTTCTCCAGCGCCATCACCACACACGGCCCGCTCGACATGAACTCCGTCAGCTCACCGAAGAAAGGGCGCTCGCGGTGCACGGCGTAGAAGCCTTCAGCCTCGCGCCGCGTCATGTGGATCAACTTCATCGCGCGAACCCGAAAACCATCGTCCGTGATGCGCTCGATGATCCGTCCAATCTTCCCGCCGCGCACAGCGTCGGGCTTGATAATGCCGAATGTAAGATTACCCATAGTCAATTGCGGATTTCGGATTGCGGATTGCGGATTTGAAATTTCAGACTTCAGATTCGAGATTTAAGATGCGAAAACTTCCGCCGCCTCTTCAATCCGCATTCCGCAATCCGAAATCCGCAATCGGTTCACACTGTCGCGTGGATGCTCAGCATATCACGCATGGCCGCGCCGATGTCTGCGGGCGACTTGACGACGTTGATGCCCGCCTCTTCGAGCGCCTTCATCTTTTCGGCTGCGGTTCCCTTGCCTCCGGCGATGATCGCTCCGGCGTGTCCCATGCGGCGTCCGGGCGGCGCGGTCTGCCCGGCGATGAAGGCGACGATGGGCTTGCGCACATTCGCTTTGGCGAAGCTGGCGGCCTCTTCTTCAGCCGTGCCGCCGATCTCGCCGATCATGATGATGCCGTCGGTCTCGTCGTCCTCCTGAAAGAGCGCGAGCGCGTCTGTGTGCGTCGTGCCAACGATGGGGTCTCCGCCGATGCCTATGGCCGTCGATTGTCCCAGGCCGAGAGCCGTCAACTGGCCGACGGCCTCGTAGGTCAGCGTCCCCGAACGCGAGACGACGCCGATGCGCCCTTCGCGGTGTATGTGGCCGGGCATGATGCCGATCTTGCACTTGCCGGGCGAGATGATGCCGGGGCAGTTCGGCCCGATCAGGCGCGTCTCTTTGTCCGCCAGGTACTCTTTGACCTTGACCATATCGAGCGCCGGAATGCCCTCCGTGATACACACGACGAGGGGCAGCCCCGCGTCCGCTGCTTCCATGATCGCGTCTGCCGCAAACGGTGGCGGCACGTAGATCACGGACGCGTTCGCGCCCGCTTCTTTGACCGCGTCCGCGACCGTGTTAAAGACAGGGATGCCCTCATGCTCAGTTCCACCCTTGCCAGGCGTCACGCCCGCCACCACATTCGTTCCGTACTCGACCATCTGCCTGGTGTGGAACGTGCCCTCTTTGCCCGTGATTCCCTGTACGACCAGCCGCGTGGATTTATCAACCAGGACGCTCAACGCTTTTGCTCCTTATAAAGCGGAGTCTGGAGTCTGGAGTCTGGAGTCTGGAGTCAAAAGAAATGTCTTTATCTTTGATTCCAGACTCCAGACTCCAGACTCTAGACTTTTCTTGAAATTGAGCGCGCAGTATAGCACAGGCGGCGTACCATGCCACCCGGACGCGCCGGGCTCATTTGAGTTCTACTTTATCGCCGTACTGCGGCACTTCGACTGTCCAGCCGAAACGCTCTATGATGTGTCGGCGCATAGCCTCTGCCGCTGCCGGTTCGCCATGCGTGGTGAAAGTAATGCGCGGCGCTGAAGGCATGCCTTCGAGCCAGCGCAGGACTTCGCCCCAGTCTGCGTGTGCCGAAAAACCGCCGATGCGTTCGATGTGGCAGCGCACGGGCACGTACTGTCCGAGGACTTTAACCTCCCGCTCGCCGTCGAGGATTCTGCGCCCCGTGGTTCCCGCCGCTTGATACCCGACGAAAACAACCGTCGTGTTTCTATCCGGCAACAACCTGCGCGCGTGGTGCAGAATGCGCCCGCCCGTCATCATGCCTGAGGCGCTGATGATGATACGCGCGCCCTCTTCCGTATTGAGGCGTTTCGATTCTTCGCGCGAAGAGGCCGTAATCATCGAGTGTGTTTTCAGTGGATGCTCGCGACGCGCGAGTACGCTCGCGTAATCTTCGTCCTGCTCCTCTTTGCGATTGCTGTAGGCACGGGTCGCGGCGGCGGCCATCGGCGAATCAACGCGCACGGGCAGGATGGGAATCCGCTTTGCGTCTTCAAGCTCGCGTATCAGGTAGATGATCTCCTGCGTGCGCCCGATGGCGAAAGCGGGAATGAGGACACAGCCTTGTCGCTCAGCCGCTTCGTTAATGATACGCGCCAGCGCATCTTCGGGCTTTTCCGGGTCGTGCAGGCGGTCTCCATACGTTGACTCGACCAGCATGTAATCGCAGGCCGGTGGCTGGACGGGATCGCGTATGATCGGCTGATCGTAATGACCCAGGTCGCCGGAGAACAGGACGCGGCAGCCCGCTTCATCTCCCTCGCCGTCGATCTCTACGAGCACGAGGCTTGATCCCAGGATATGACCGGCGATGCGGAATCCGGCGCGTATCCCGGGGGCGACCTCGACCGCCTCGCCCGTGTTCGCCAACGGCTGCAAGAGATCGAGCGCGGCGCGCGCATCTTCCTCCGTGTAGAGCGGCAGCGCGGGCTTGTGCTTCGTCAGGTTGTGGCGGTTACGGTAATCGGCCTCTTCCTCCTGAAGCCTCGCCGCGTCCGGCAGCAGTATCTTGAGCAGATCAGCCGTGCCACGCGAGCAATAGACTGGATTCTTGAACCCCTGCGCGACGAGACGCGGCAGGTAGCCAGTATGATCTATATGCGCGTGCGTGATGAGCACGGCATCAAGAGCCGCCGGATCAAATGGCGGCTCCTGCCAGTTGCGCTCGCGCAGCTCCTTCAGTCCCTGAAACATGCCGCAATCGACGAGCACGCTTCGTCCGCTGGATTCGATCAGATACTTCGAGCCCGTGACTGTCCCGACGCCACCCCAAAATGATAGCTGCCTCATTCGACCCTCCACATTTTCAGTGCTGCGATTCCCAATCGTAAATCGTAAATCGTGAATCGTAAATAGAAGAAAACCAGTAGTGCCCTGGTTTCAGTTCTTCTCTGTGCCATCTCCGTGTCCTCTGTGCCTCTGTGGTGAGTCTTGTTTGAAGCGATTCACCACAGA
The DNA here is from genome assembly GCA_036386415.1 of Pyrinomonadaceae bacterium. Lineage (GTDB taxonomy): Bacteria > Acidobacteriota > Blastocatellia > Pyrinomonadales > Pyrinomonadaceae > DASVVT01. Next base: position 32,137 of record DASVVT010000043.1, on the reverse strand, counting down.
GACACAGAGAACGCAGAGGATGCACAGAGCGCTAATCATATTAGGACGCTACCAAGCCAGATGACTCTTCCCCTGCCACCTGCAAAAGAGTTTGGGGTTGCCGTCTTTCAGTGGGCACGGACGCATCTATTAAAAGGCGCGATGCGCTATGATGCGCCGGGTGGCAGGTGAGACTTCAATTCCGGCTCGCCTGCGAGGATGAAAACGACTGAAGAGGAGATTAAAGATGCACCCGCTGCATTTCGTTCGTCACAGATTTTTCGCCATCATGTTCGCGCTCGCGTTGTTGACGGTCGCGCCGCTCTCGGTCGGCGCGCAGCAATCCGAGCGCGAGGTACCGACTGTCGGTTCCCCCGTCTCGTCTCTTTTTGACCTTGGCGCTTCGGTTCTGACTTCCGCCACGCGCCTGGTGGCCGAAGACCCCTACTCGCAGTTTCGCGGCACGCGCTATACGAATGCCGGATTGTTGAGCGAGCGCGACGAAGTGCGTCTCGGAGACCGCCTTCATCTGGAAGTGTCGAAGAAGTACGAGATCATCAGCACCGGGCAGGAGCGCGCCAACCGCATCGGCCAGCGCGTCGCGCGCACGAGCCTGCGACCCGGTATGAACTATCGCTTCCACGTCATAGAGAGCAAAGAGATCAACGCCTTCTCCGGCCCCGGCGGGCACGTCTACATCACCAGCGCCCTGATGAGACTCGCCAACGACGACGAGCTTGCGTCCGTGCTGGCACACGAGGTCGGCCACATCGTCGCGCGCCACAGCCTGAAGACCATCCAGCAGTCGCAGACGCTCGGCGGCCTCGCCAATCTCTTCGGCTCGATCACGGGCGTCGCGGGCGAGACGGCAGGTCAACTCGGCACAGCCGCCGCCTCAATCGTCGCCAGCGGACTCCTCGCCGTGCACAATCGCGAAGAGGAACGCGAAGCGGATTACCTCGGCGTGCATGCGATGGCGAAGGCGGGTTTCAACCCGCAAGGCATGATCATCATGTTCCAGAAGCTACAGCGCGTCAACCGCGAGAACTCAGACCTTCTCGGGTCACTCTTTAACGATCACCCGGACGTGGATGAGCGCATCGGCAACACACGCTACGAGATCAACCGCCTGCGCCCCAGAGGCCGCAGGTGAGATTTAAACGCAAAGGACGCAAAGAGGGCACGCAAAGAGCGCAAAGACTCAATCACTTTGCGCTCTTTGCGTTCTTCCCTTTGCGTCCTTTGCGTTTAAATTTCTCTCGTCCCAACGAAGGCCGTTCTAAGCAAGCGGCGGCGGCGCGACCTCTCTTTCAAGCGCTATTTCCTTCGTTCTTCGCGTGCGCGGCAGGCCGAAGATGACGAGCGCGGCGGGAACGAGCAGGGCTAGATTCCGCAAAGCGGTCGTGACGCCCAGTTGACTCCCGATGATGCCGCCAAAGCAACCGCATTCGAGCCCCTCCGCGTTATTCAAACCGTAACGATAATAGAGGGCATAACCGGCAAACCCTGTCAGCAGCACAGCCGCCCATATCCCGCCCATGCGCGCCGTGCGCGGCCAGATGAGCAGTACGGCGGCGGCAACTTCCGCGAGGATGATGCAGACGGCTACGGGCAATGCCCAGCTTTCGCCGACAAGGTATGGCATGTTCTTGAAGAAGCTCTCTTTGGGATCATTCATCATGTAGAGCTTCGCTGCGACGGCAAAGATAAAGAGCGCGGCGAGGCCAAAGCGACTAAGCTGAACAGCTATTTTCAGTATGGTGCGACGATTCATAACGTCCGAACGAACACGACAGAGCTAAAATTCAAGGCTCAGTTTTTCACGTTCATCGGCGGCTGATCTTCCGTCTTACGGTAGGTGCGATGCCACCCGCGCTTCCCGCATTTCGAACAGCGCATCCATCTCTTGGGTTTGCCCGACGCCCCGTAACGAATTCCCCCAGCATCCCAGACCGATATTTCATGACCGCACGAAGGACATTGCATCATCCATGCGCGCGACTCGGCCTCCATGTCACCGGCACGATTTTCTGACAGGAGAGACTTAAATAGTCTCTGTAGCAAGCCCATAAGAAGTTCCGCCTCCGGCGCTTCCTACTATCCGGCGAGCGCCACAACCTTCTCGGCGGCGTCGCGCATCCCCGTCGCCACAGTGAAGTTCAAGCCCGAATCGCGTATCACGCGCTGCCCCTCTTCGACGTTCGTGCCTTCGAGACGCACGACGACGGGCACGCCGATGCCGAGGTTCTGCGCCGCGCCGACCACGCCGCGCGCCACCATGTCACAACGCACGATGCCGCCAAAGATGTTGATGAGCACGGCGCGCACGTTCTCGTCTGCGAGCAGAATCCTGAAGGCGGCTTCGACGCGCTCCTGCGATGCGCCGCCGCCGACATCCAGAAAGTTGGCGGGCTCGCCCCCGGCCAGTTTGATGATGTCCATCGTCGCCATCGCGAGCCCCGCGCCGTTGACCATGCACGCGATGTTGCCGTCGAGCTTGATGTAGTTGAGGTCGAACTTAGACGCTTCGATCTCCAGCGGCTCTTCTTCGTTGAGGTCGCGCAAGGCGTGGAAATCCTGGTGACGATAGAGCGCATTGTCGTCGAAATTCACCTTCGCATCGAGCGCGATCAGGCGCTTATCTTTCGTCAACAGGAAAGGATTGATCTCCAGCAGGGAGGCGTCCATCTGCTCGTAAGCGTTGTAGAGCGCCTGCATGAACTTGGCCGCCTGGTTGATGAGGTCGGCGGGCAGCCCCAGTCCGAAGGCGAGCTTTCTGGCCTGAAACGAGCGAAAGCCGACCGCCGGATCAACCGTCTCCTTGAGAATCTTCTCGGGCGAGTGGGCGGCAACCTCTTCGATGTCCATGCCGCCCGCCGCCGAAGCCATGAAGACAAGGCGGCCTGAGGCTCTGTCCAGCACGACGCCCAGGTAAAACTCTTTGTCAATCGGCAGTCCCTCTTCGATGAGCAGCACGCGCACTTGCCTGCCTTCCGGCCCGGTCTGGTGCGTGACGAGTTTCATGCCGAGCATCTGCCTGGCAATCTCTCGCGCCTCGTCCGCGCTTTTGGCTAGCTTGACGCCGCCGCCCTTGCCGCGTCCTCCGGCGTGAATCTGCGCCTTGACCACGACTATGTCCGTGCCCAGCTCTTTCGCCGCGTGATAAGCCTCTTCGGGGGAGCGCGCGACCAGCCCGCGCGGCACGGCCACATTGAACTTCTTCAGCAACTCTTTGCCCTGATATTCGTGAATCTTCATCGAATAGTCCTCGCTCGATCAGCGATTATCAACGCTTCTTCGTTCTGGTATGTGGAGCGCGTCGAGTGTATCCGCAACCAGCGCGCGTCTGCAAGTCATCGCCGCGCGTAAGAAGAGAAGAATAACCACCGCAGACACAGAGAAGAAGGAAATTTGAGACTTCAAATTTCAGATTCTGAAATTGAAATAGTTTTCTCCGCGCCTGCGGTGTCTGCGGTGGCTCAATTTAACTCTTTACGCCCGCTCGGCGCGCGGTGTAAGTTATGCCTCACCTAGTGCCCCTCTAAGGAGACCATGGTCGAGCAAACGCCCACCCAGACAGTCGAGACACCGGCAGGGCGCTTCGCCGTCTTCCTCTCTCACAATAGCCGTGAGAAGCCTACGGTCGAGCGCATCGCCGAGAAGCTGAAGCGCGCCGAGCTGGAGCCGTGGCTTGACAAGTGGTGCCTGACGCCCGCGGGCGACTGGCAGGACGAATTGGCCCGAGGGCTGCGCGTCTCCAGCGCCTGCGCCGTCTTCGTCGGCCCTCACGGCATAGGCAGTTGGGAAGACCTTGAGTATAAGCTGGCCGTTGACCGCATGGCGAAGGACCGTAGTTTCCGCGTCTTCCTGGTGCTGCTGCCGGGGCTGCCCGAGCCCTTCGACACGAGTCAGCTCCCGCCTTTCCTGAGCACGCGCACCTGGGTCGATTTGAGGAAAGGCGTCGAGGACGCGCGCAGCTTCCAGTCGCTCATCAACGCCATCAAGGGACTCCCGCTCGGCCCCGAACGTCCGATTGAGCCGCGCGACGAAGTGTGCCCGTACCGCGGCCTGCAACCCTTCGACGAGGAGCACGCAGAGTTCTTCTTCGGGCGCGAGGGCGACATCCAGCGCCTCGTCGAGAAGTTGAAGACGACGCGCTTCCTGGCGGTCCTCGGCGCTTCCGGCAGCGGCAAGTCGTCGCTCGTCCGCGCGGGCGTCGTGCCGCGGCTCAAAAGAGGCGTGCTGCCCGAAAGCGACACCTGGACGATCCGCGTCTTCACGCCGACTGCTCACCCGCTCGCCAACCTGGCCGCCAACCTCCTGCGCCTGCACCCTGACGGGTCCATGAACCGCACACTCGACGAGATGAGCGCCGACGAGCGCACGCTCCACCTGGCCGTCTCGCTGGCATTGGCCGAGCGCCCCGCGGGCGAGCGCGTCGTCTGGGTCGTGGATCAGTTCGAGGAGATTTTCACGCTTTGCAATGACGAAAAGGAGCGCGCGCAGTTTCTAGCCAACCTGCTCTACGCGGCCTTCATCCCCGGCGGGCGCAACGCGGTCGTGCTGACCCTGCGCGCAGACTTTTACCAGAAGTGCGCCGCCTACCCGGAGCTTTCCGAGCGCATCGCGGCGCACCAGTTCCTCGTCAGCCCGATGGACGAGAAGAACTTGAAGCAGGTGATTGAGGAGCCGGCGTGGCATGTCGGCCTTGAGTTCGAGCAGGGGCTGGTCGAGACTATCTTGGACGACATACAGAGCCAGCCGGGCGCGCTGCCTCTGCTGGAACACGCGCTGCTGGAATTGTGGGAGCGCAGGCGCGGAAACTTGTTGACGCTCGAAGCCTACCGCGAGAGCGGCGGCGTCCAGGGCGCGATTGCCAAGCGCGCCGATGCCATCTACGACTCGTTCACCGAAGAACAGCAAGCAATCGTGCGCCGCATCATGCTGCGCCTCACACAGCCCGGCGAGGGGACGGAGGACACGCGCCGCCGCGCGACGATGGACGAACTCGTCACACGCGCGGGCGATACTGCGAACGTCGAGAACGTGGCACAGGCGATGGCGAACGCGCGCCTGCTGACCACCGATACAGACGAGCAGCCCGGTAAGCAGGTGGTTGATGTCTCGCACGAGGCGCTGATTCGCGGCTGGCCCAGGCTGCGGAAGTGGATCGAGGAAGACCGTGCGGGCCTGCGCATCCTGCGCCGCTTGACCGAAGCCGCGCGCGAGTGGCAGCCGACGAAAGATGAAAGCCTTCTGTATCGTGGCGCGCGCCTCGCACAGGCCGTCGAGTGGCGCGAGCGCAACGAGAGTGCGCTGAACGAGCTTGAGCGCGAGTTTCTTGACGCGAGCATGGCCGCGCAGCGGGCCGTCGAGCGGCGGAAGAAACAAGCCATCATTGCCCTGGCTGCTGGCTTCGTCGTCGCAGTGGCTCTCGCCGTGCTCGCGGTCATCCAATGGAGGCGGGCCGACGAGCAGGCGCAGATAGCTGTAGCCAGACAACTGGCGGCGGAATCCTACGCGCAGATGGAGAACCGGCCCGATCTCGGCCTGCTGCTCGGCGTCGAGGCCAACCGCGTCAAGGAAATTTTCGGTGCCCGCAGAACCCTGCTCCTCGACATGCTCTACCGCGAACACATCTCGACCTACCTTCACGGGCCGGCGGACAGAGTTAATAAGGTTGTCTTCAGCCCTGACGGAAAGCTTCTGGCCGGGGCGAGCGGCGGGGCGAGTGGCAGAGACAACTCGGTCTGGCTCTGGGATGCCGCTTCCGGCCAGCCCATCGGGGCGCCCCTCGCCGGCCACAAGAGTCAAGTCAACTGCGTGGCTTTCAGCCCGGACGGAAAACTTCTGGCCTCCGGCGACCAGACAGGCGGCATCATTTTGTGGGATGTTGCCACCCGACAGCCTCTCGGAAGTCCTCTGACGGGGCAGCGGGATGCCGTCTACAGTCTGGCCTTCAGCGCCGACAGTAAAATTCTGGCGTCGGGCGGCTTTAACTACGAGCTGGAGGCGACAGGGGAAATTTATCTGTGGGACGTTGTCACCCGACAGCCTCTCGCCGAGCCGCTCAGAGGCCACACGGGCATCGTCAGGAGCCTGGCCTTTAGCCCCGACGGTCGAACGCTGGCCTCCGGCAACGGCAGGTATACGCAGGACGGCGTCACAGTCACAGTCATTTTCTGGGATGTCGCCGCGCGCCGCCCCCTCGGTCAGCCGCTCGTCGGACACAAGGACAGCATATCCTGCCTGGCCTTCAGCCCGGACGGGAGGGTCTTGGCCTCGGGGAGCGCGGACAAGACCGTCAGGCTGTGGGACGTGGCCGCGCGCCGACCTCTCGCCGATTTCGAGACGCTCTACGCGTACACCACTGAGCCTCACAAGAGCGGAATTCTAGACGTACAGTTCACGCGCGACGGCAAGACCCTCATCTCAGTTGACGCAGGCTCGCCCGACGTTGGCAGCCACGTCCTGGTGCGAACGGTCGAGTTTTCGCCCGCCGGGAGCAACGAACTGGCACTCGTCAAGAGCAACACGGCGAAGGCAATCACCACCTACTTCCACCAGGTGCAGAGCGTGACCATCAACCCGGAGACGTTTAAGTGGGCCGCGTCGGGCGGTTGCTGGAGGGTGGGGCCGAACAACGACTGCCTGGAGGGCGAAGCCACCATCTGGGACATCAACGCGCGGCTGCCCATCGCCCAGCGCCTGCGGGAAAGCCTCGTCCAAAAAGTGAACCGGATCGCTTTCAGCCCCGACGGCAAGCTGATGGCTACGGGCGGCTGCGGCGAGTTGGCGAACGGATCGCCGCAGGAGGAGTGCCTACGTGGCGAAGTCGAACTATGGGAAACAACCAGCTTCAAAATCGTCGGTCGGCTGACAGACACGCCCTATGAAATTACCAGTCTGGCTTATAGCCCCGACGGGAAAACTCTGGCCGCGGGCAGTTGCGCGAAGATTGAAAAATCGGATACGGGGAATGAGTGCAGACAGGACGAGATACGGCTGTGGAATCTGGACACAGGGCAACTCGTCTCTCAACCGCTCACGGGGCACGGCGCTTTCATTAAAATGTTAGCCTTCAGTCCCGACGGAAAAATCCTCGCCTCGCGCGGCGGCGACACAATCATCCTGTGGGATGCCAGCACCCGCCAGATGCTCGGCAAAATCAGATCCGGCCATCAATTTGAATCGGCGAATCTGTTTGCCGCGGGCGTCCAAACTATGGCCTTCAGCCCGGACGGTAAGACGCTGGTTTCAGGCGGCTGTGGGAAACTGGAGCGCAGAGCCGGCCAGCCAAACAATTCATGTGGCATAGGCGAGCTGCGTTTCTGGGACGTGAAGGCGGGGCAGATGATCGGAGACCCCCTCGCCGCTCACACAGACCAAGTCATCAGCCTGGCTTTCAGTCCTGACGGCAAGACGCTGGCCTCGGCTGCGGGCAGTTACGACGATACGATTCAACTGTGGGACGTGGCGACGCGGCAGACGACCGGGCGGGCTTTGGCGGGCTATGACACCGACATGGTGAAGATGATCTTCAGTCCCGACGGCAAGACGCTGGTTACTGCCGCGACGATGCAGGCGGAGAATAAAACCTACAACATTTTCCTCTGGGACTTGGATAAACGTCAGCTCATCGGACAGCCCATCACCGCTCACACCTATAATCTTGACGACATAGCCTACAGCCCGGACGGGCGGGTGCTGGCGTCTGCCGGCTCGGACTTTCCGGGCGGTCAGAGAAATGCTGGCAGCGGGACGCGAGCCTTGAAGCTTTGGGACATGAAGCTGGAATCATGGATTGAGAAAGCCTGCCGCGTCGCCAACCGCAACCTGAGGCGCTCCGAGTGGGAACTCTACCTCGCGGGTCAGAAGTACCGCAGGACCTGCCCGAACCTGCCGGAGCCGAATGAATGAAGCTCAGAATACAGAGAAATTAACCACCGCAGACACCGCAGACACGGAGAAGAAATAGAGAAATCATTTAATCTGCTTTGATCTCTCTTATGTCTTCTCTGTGTCGCTGTGGTTATTCCCCGTCTCTTTCGCTCACGAGATTCGGGAACTTTACGACGTGAGCAGTGTCTAACCTGCGTGGCATACTATCCGCAGCACTGTGGCAGACTCTTTCAAGGAGATTGAAAAGGATGAACGCGCAAAAACTCCTCGGCTGTTTTTTAATCGTCATGAGCCTTGTGCATATCTTTCGTGCGATCTATTTGAATACCGCTCAGGGGCAGGAAGTAGGCCCCATCTTCGCCTTCATCACGGCGCTCATGTTCACTGCGGGCGCGGCGCTTTTGTGGCGCGCCACTCGCGTCAACTCGACTAAAAGCTAAGGCCAAAAGCCCACGCCGGTTGAACTAATCCGCGCGCCTTCGGCGACGATCCTTCCCCGTAGATCTTCTCCGTCGCAATGCTTCTTCGCCCTGTGGGCGAACGCCTGCCAGTACGCCGCTCATTCAATTACCGCTCTCCGATAGTTGATTTTCTGACCGCAGTGGTGATACCACCTCTCTCCAAATCATCGGGAGGAAATGACAGATGAGCGAGGTGACAGTAGTTTCACTATCCAACCTGCAGAACGAGGTGCGTTATGGCGAGGGGCGCATCCTTGTGATCGACGAGCCTGAAGGTCTGGGCGGCGACGGCGCAGGCCCCGATCCCTATACGCTGCTCTTGTCGGCACTGGGCGGCTGCATCTCTATGACCGTGACACTGTATGCGCGTCGCAAGGGTTGGCCGCTTGAGCGCGTCACGGTGCGCCTGCGCCAGCAAAGAATCCACGCCAGAGACTGCGCCGAATGCGTGCAGAACACGGAAGGATACGTCCACCGCATCGAACGCTCAGTTACGGTCGAAGGCGATTTAACCGACGAGCAGCGCGAGCGACTGCAAGAGATCGCGCACAAGTGTCCTGTTCATAAAACCCTCTCATCCGAGATTGTCATCGCTGATCTGAAGGACTGAAAAGATTGTCATCACTACAATATTCATCATCACTCTCAGCCGCCATGAAGATGCGCTTAGAGGAGACGGAAGAACCCTTGTATCTCCCGTACATGCCGGAGCGCAGGCCGGACGGCATCAATCATGGCTACTTCGATCTCAAACGCAATCCGCGACACGTCACGGAAGTGCCGGAGCTTTACGGCTGGCCTGAGCTTGAGGATCTGGTCAGAGCCGCCAACCATCGTGATAGTATCTTCCGCACGCTCGGTTGCGATGTCGCCTCGATGGACTTTGAAGACCCCGGTCTCAATAGGCGTCTGGTCTCATATGTTGACATCGCATTTGAGGTTCTCAGCCTCAACGGGGAGAAGGAGAACTACCACCAGCTCTTTCAACGTTTTGAAGAGTTCGCGACGCCCTTTCAAGTGCCCGGCAATGTCTCCGTCCTGTTCGAGGTCTGCCCGACCTCTTTCGCCGCTCATCAATTTCAAGGATGGCGCACGACCCTCTGGAATGCAGGCATCGGGCGCTCCGACACAGAGGCCAGAGCCGCCTGGCATCTAGGCGTCGAAGTCTTCAAGCATTTCATCGTCACGGAGAGCGCCGAGTGGTGTGACCTGCTGGGCAGAGGGTTTAAAACCATTTCGTGATCTCACGCAAAGGCGCAAAAGAAAGAGTTCGCCTCTCTCTTTAACGCCTGTGAGGCTTTGTGTAAGGTTCGTGTGCACCGGATAGACGTAGATGAAGATCAAAAGGGCTTCTAACTCAAGCAAGTTAGAAGCCCTTGAATATCGGGACGGCGAGATTCGAACTCACGACCTTTCGCACCCCAAGCGAACGCGCTACCAGGCTGCGCCACGTCCCGTTATGGTGACTTTAGTATCTCTGGAAAAGCTATTTTGGTCAAATGGTACGGGCAGGTGATGCGCCGCTTTTTTGAGTAAGGTAAAAGGGGTTCTATCTTTCAGCGCGAGCCCTGCTCCGCTCCACCTGCGTCGAGTATCGAGAGCAACTCACGCAATTGCGAGGCAAGGCGGCGAACGGCGAGGCGCTGCTCGTCTGTGATGGGAGCGCCGGTTCCCGTAGCATTTGCCTGGTAGCTTGATTGAGCGCTGGCGGCAGGCGCTGTGGGTGCCGCTTCGGGTACGGCTACGGGTGCGGGCGCTGCTGTCGCTTGTGCCGCGCTCATCTCCGGCGTGACTACCTTAAGCTTGCTTGCGCCGCGCAGCTCTGAGGCCAACTTCTTCTTCGCCCCGGCAATCGTGTACTGGTCATCGTAGAGCAACTCTTTGATACGCAAGGCCATTTCCACGTCGCGCTTACGATAGGTGCGCTGCCCGGCGCGGTTCTTCTGCGGCGCGAGCATGGGAAACTCCGACTCCCAGTAGCGCAGCACATGCGCCTGCACGCCTGTCAACTCGCACACTTCGCCGATCTTGAAAAACAGTTTTTCGGGGATGGCGACGGCGGCGCGGTTCATGATTTCTCGCAGACCTTGCCGGAAACTCACAAAGGGTTTCGCTGGCGCTCAAAGATTGACTGACGAAGGGTGCGGCTCGGACGAGCTTCACGCAGCCCACTGCCGCCATGTTACTCGCGCACCCTAACCATGTCAATACTTATAATTTAGACCCCGCGACTTCATCTATATCTGAAGCAAATGATGAATGCGGAATGCGGAATGCGGAATTAACAGAAGAACCGAAATCAAAGCGCTTGGTTTTCAATTCATCATTCCGCATTCCGCATTCATCCTTCCCTCCCGCTGGTGGACGCAGAGAGAAGCGACAGGCTATAATCTCGCTTCTCTTCGCACGCCCGTATCCTTCTTGGAGGTTGATCGCACCTGTGTCCACGTCTCAAACTGCTCATCGTCTTGCCGCGCGGCTGGATGGTGTCGGCTTCTCTGACATCGTTAAAATCCGTAACAAGATCATGGCGCTGCGCGCGGAGGGCGCGACCGTCCACCAGTTTGAAGGCGGCGAGCCGTACAGTAATACGCCCGACTACATCAAGGCGGCGATGACGCGTGCCCTTGAGGAGAATAAGACGCGCTATGCGCCTTCGTCTGGCATACAGGAGCTGCGCGCGGCTATCAGTGACAAGGTGCGCGAGCGCAATCGCATCAAGGCGCGCGACGAAGATGTGATCGTTTTGAACGGCGGCATGCAGGGGCTCTTTGGCGCGTTTCAATCTGTCGTCAATCCGGGCGAGGAAGTTATAGTCTTCTCTCCTTACTGGACGCCGATCAAAGACCTCATCGCACATTGCCAGGGCTCGCCCGTCCTGGTTCCGACAGATGAAGCGCGGCGCGAAGGATTCAGTGCGACGCTCAGACGCTATGCGACCACGCACACGCGCGCCATTTACTACAACACGCCGCAGAATCCTACCGGCGTCGTCTTTACGCGCGAAGAGGCTTTGGCGGTCGCCGAGTTCGCACGCGAGCGCGACCTCGTCGTGATCGCAGATGAGGCTTACGAAGACCTTGTCTACGATGGCGAGCACGTCTCCATCGCTTCGCTCGAAGGGATGCTGGAGCGCACCATTACGTCCTTTACGCTCTCGAAATCTTACGCGATGACGGGCTGGCGTCTGGGCTACGCCGTGGCGACAGAGCCCTGGATGACCGGAATGCGTAAGACCCTGCTTTATTCGACAAACGGCGTCTCCACGCCCTCGCAATGGGCTGCGCTCGCGGCCTTCACGACGGCCTCTGACTTTCTAGAGAAGTCGCGCGCGGCCTATCTTGAGCGGCGCGACCTGCTGCTCGCAGGCTTGAACGAGCTGGGTCTCGCGTGCCAGAGCCCCGCCGGAGCTTTCTATGCCTTCCCGGATGTCACGCGCATCCATACGGACAGCCGCCAGGCCGCTGACCTATTACTGGAACGCGCGCAGGTCGCGACCGTGCCTGGCGTCGTCTTCGGCCCGCACGGCGAAGGCCACCTGCGCTTCTCCTTCTCGACCTCCCTGGAGACCATCGAAGCCGGGCTCGACTCCATGCGCCGCAACCTCTGAAGAGCAGGGCTGAGGGATGTCATTAAGGGATGAGGGATGAGGGATGAGGGATGAAGTAAGGAATAAGAGCTCTCATTTTATCTCTCAGACTTCATCCAACCGCCCTGCTTCGCGCAGCGAATTCGATTTCATCGAACGCATCCGCCGACGCGCCCTCAAACATCACAACGCGGCAAGAGATTCTGATTCATCCCTCATCCCTCATCCCTCATCCCTTAATGACATCCCTCATCCTTCATCCCTTGGTTGCGGTATTGGCGATGATGCTGCCGTCATCAGGCAGTTTGACGGGCGTGAGACGGTCGTCACCGCCGATCTGCTGGTCGAAGAGATAGACTTTCTTTTAGACGCCGCGCCGCCGCGCCTGTTGGGGCACAAGGCGCTCGCCGTCTCGCTCTCTGACATCGCCGCGATGGGCGCGCGTCCGCTCTGGGCGCTGCTTTCTATCGGAGTGCCGCGCGACATCTGGCGCTCCAGTTTTCTGGATCAGTTTTACGAAGGCTTCTTCGCGCTCGCAGACCGGTACGCCGTCACGCTCGTCGGCGGCGACGTGTCGCGCACACCTGAGCGCGTCGTCATAGACTCAATCGTCCTCGGTGAAATCTCGCGCGCTCCGGCCATACTTCGTTCAGGTGCGCGGCCAGGCGATCATATCTTTGTGACGGGCGCGCTCGGCGGCGCGGCGGCAGGCTTGCAACTGATACTGGGCGGCGCGCGGCTGATGAAAAGCGCTCCGCGACGGCGCGAGACCCAAAGGGCAGAGCGCCTGTTGCTGCGCCACCTCTGCCCGCAGCCGCGCGTCCTTTGGGGCGCGGCGCTCGGCGAGGGGCGACTGGCGACGGCCATGATTGATATCAGCGACGGCCTCTCATCAGACCTGGCACACCTGTGCCGCGAGAGCATTGTGGGCGCACGCATAGAGGCTTCGCGCATCCCCATCGATCCGCTCATCGTAGGGGCTCGTGATTTCGATCCCCTCTCGCTGGCCCTGCATGGCGGCGAAGACTTTGAGCTGCTCTTCACAGTCAGGCCAAGCAGTCTGGCTCGCCTTCCATCTGAAATAGACGGCCTTCCCGTCACTTACATTGGCGACGTGACAGATGAACCCAGAGGCATACGTCTTATCCATGAAGGTCGTGCGCGAAGCTTGAAGCCGGCAGGCTTCACACACTTCAAAGCGCGCAAATAAAGTAGCGCCATGCCAGGATGCAATCAAAGGAAGACGGGGGACGATCCACGAATAGACACGAAGCAACACGAAACCACATGAAACATCCCCTCTTTTCGTGTGGTTTTGTGTTGCTTCGTGGATCGTCCCTCCTTCTTTTATTCTCATATCTGGCATCAAGTGCGATTGGCCTCTCCTGCGACTTGCATAAAAGTCCTCGATGGCACTAATCTCTATCTAACACGAAACACCCCCTCTCCCCTTTCGTCGCGAACAAATCCCCCGAAGAGAAAAGCAGCGCGTGGCCTGACTGATTGGCTGCCGTCATGCTGTGCTCTATCAAAAGAAGAGATGGAGGGAGAAGTCAGATGAATAGAGCAAGGCGCATCGTCGCGATGGCGCTCACACTTGTCATCGTGAGCATCGGAAGCTTACCGGCGCAGGCGCAGCAGCCACAGCGACAGCAGAGCGCGCCGTCAATCGCTCATCGTCGCGCACCTCAAACGCAGTCGCTCCTGACGGGCGTCTATCGTCTGGATGTCGAGAGCAGCGACGACCCGCGTGTGGTCGCAGAGCGCGCCGCAGGCAATCTTCCACCTACGGAGCAGCAGCGCGTGACAGAGGAATTGGCGAACAGGCTGACAGCGCCCGCCCTGCTCTCCATCGAACGGCGCGGGCGCACCATCGACATCGCCTCGTCGCGCGCGCCGCGCATCTCTTTCGAGGCCGACGGGCTCGAGCGCTCCGAGCAGGCATCGGACGGGCGCGCTGTACGCACGCGCGCCGTGCTGTACGGCGATCAGTTGATGGTCTCGTCCCAGGGCAGCCCCAAAGACGATTTCAGTGTCACTTTCGATCCCTTTGATAACGGGCGTCGGCTGCGCGTGACGCGCCGCATACATTCGGCGCAACTGGATCAGCCTCTCGTCATCCAGAGCATCTACGATAAGAGTTCCAATGTCGCTCGATGGGACATCTTCGGCGAGCAGCAAACAGCACAGACGGCTACGGCCACGAATACGCAGCCCGTCCCGCCCGCCGATAACAGGGACAGCTATCCCCAGCCGTTTCCACAAGAGGATAACAGCGTAAGCAGCGTGCCCCAGCCAACTGCGCCCGTCATCAGGGAGCGTCCGGCGCAGGCTCAAGCGCCGTCCGAGGGAGGCAGCGCAGGCGACTTTCCGGTGATCCCGAACGGCGCGCAGCTAATGGCCGTGCTCAACAATAGTCTGAGCACGGCTGAGTCGCGCGAAGGCGAGCGCTTCAGTATGACTGTGCGCACTCCGGGCGCGTTTGAAGGGGCAACTATCGAAGGCCACGTCACGAATGTGAGGCGCGCCGGGCGCATTTCGGGACGCTCCGAGATGCGGCTCAACTTCGACCGCATAATCTTGCGCGACGGTCGCACGGCTGGCTTCGCCGGATACATTGAGGGAGTGCGCGCAGTGAACGGTGAGAACGTGCGCATCGAGCCTGAGAGCGGCGGCGGCGTGCAGGAGCGCGACAGCCGTTCGAATCGCACGGCGCAGCGCGCGGCCATTGGCGCAGCCGTCGGCGCGATCATCGGCGCGATTGCCGCAGGAGGCCGTGGCGCGGCCATTGGCGCGGCCATTGGCGCGGGCGCAGGCGCAGGCAGCGTCTACGCAGAGGGGCGCGACGACCTTGACCTGCGCAGCGGCACGGAGTTCACCATCCGCACGAGCGCAACGAGGTAGAACAGTGCTGTGATGATGGAACACGAGCGCGCAGGCGGCCTCCCGTGTCCCCGCGACTCTATGTCAGAGCGCCTTTGCGCGGCGTTAACTTCCGACGCGAGAGGCGCGCAGTACCAACTCAAACTTTTCGGCAAACTGGGCGAACTTACGAGCACCGCTTGACGGGTGGTTGATGATGTTGCGCGCGTTGAGGTAATCGGGTGGATTTCCTTCCTGAATGAAGTCCGAAAGCTTGAAGGGTCTTCCGTTCGGGCGCTTTCTGAACCATCCCTCAAGCATCCCGCGCGATAAGATCAGGTAGGAGACGACCGGCTGCATGACCAGATCGGGCTCATTCACGAAGGTGTCTCTGGAAATAGTAATGGTGCGCTGGCTGCCGTTTCCGTTTGGGACTTGGATGACCATGCCCGCCAGCTTTTGCCCCGCGTTGCGATAGTTCTCTCGAAAGGTCAACTGCACGTAGCCGCGCCCGAAAAAGCCTGACGGGAAATAGCGCTGCTGTTGTCTGAAGAGAGCGGGCTGCCGTCGCGGATTGGCGCGTCTCTCCTTGAGCGGCTGGAACTTGCCTGTCTCCCCTTTAACCGTCGCCAGCAAATAGGCCACCTGCCGCAGCACGGTCATCGCCTCGTCACGCTCAATCTGTTCGAGCAGGAAATTCAGGCCGTCAACCTCCGTCTGCGAGAGGGAGCCGAAGCGTGCCCTGTAATCCCTGAAGAAAATGGCTCTGTCAAATCTCATTGATTAAGCTCCTTTCTGTTTGCCGTCTACAACAGATATGCAGCTAAACACCAATCTATTTCATTATCCCGTGACGGTCGCGCTGACGGTTTCGCTCCAGGGGCATTTCTCGCCACGGCGGCTCTGCCGCCTGCCCAAGCGGCTATATCGCCTGCCTAAGCGGCTCTGCCGCCTCGGCTGTGCGGAAAGGCTCTGCCTTTCCGTTACTTGCTTACTTTCTCTCTGGCAAGGCTGCGCCTTGCCGTCGGCGAGGCATAGCCTCGCCGGATATGGAGAGAGGCAGCGGACGGAAAGCCGTAGGCTTTCCGCACAGCCGAGGCGGCAGAGCCGCTTACGCATATCTAAATTGACGCCAATTTTCACAGGATAGACTTCAAGCTTGCAGGGGTTGAAGCCATTCTTCAGAAGACTGATTCCAGTTTTCGCGCACTCTAGATAGCGATACGACCATTGCGGCACAACACCTCGTGTCAGCACCGCCTGCGTCAACGGGCGTGTGCTTGAGTGTTTGGAGACCGCCATGATGATTTGACGTGGAAGCCTCCGACACAGCATCATTCCTTCTGAAGTAATCTTTGTGAGAAACCGATGCTGAGATTTCACAACACACTGACAGGCAAGTCGGAAGAGTTTCATCCATTGCGCGAGGGCGAGGTCGGGATGTACTTCTGCGGGCCGACCGTTTATAGCTACGCGCAGATCGGGAACTTTCGCTCGATGATCGTGGCGGACATCCTGCGCCGCTATCTTGAGTTCAAGGGCTATCACGTGACGCACGTGATGAACATCACGGACGTGGAAGACCGCATCATCAAGTTTTCGATGGAAGCGGGGGTCGAGATTGACGAGTACACGGCGAAGTACATAGAGGGGCTGTGGGAGGATTGGGACGCGCTCGGGCTGGCGCGCCCGACACATGTGCCGCGCGCGACGCGCCACGTCGGGCAGATGGTCTCGATTATCGAACGCCTCGAAGCGCGCGGCCACGCCTACGCTTCCGAAGGCTCCGTCTATTATCGCATCAACTCCTTTCCCGAATACGGCAAGCTCTCGAAGATCAACTTCGCGGGCAACATCGCGGGCGCAAGCGAGCGCATCGACACGGATCGCTATGAGAAAGAGGACGCGCGCGACTTCGCGCTCTGGAAAGCCGCAGAGTCAGTGGATGAGCCCGCCTGGGACACGAAGCTGGGGCGCGGTCGTCCCGGCTGGCATATCGAGTGCTCCGCGATGTCCATGGAGTACCTGGGCGAGACGTTTGACATCCACATGGGCGGCGTCGATCTGATCTTTCCGCACCACGAGAATGAGATCGCGCAGAGCGAGGGCGCGACCGGGAAACAGTTCGTCAAATACTGGCTGCACGCAGAGCACCTGAAGGTCGAAGGCGAGACGATGTCGAAGTCGAAGGGCAACTACTACACCTTCCGCGACCTCGCCGAGATGGGCTTTGACCCAGCGGCCATACGCTACTTTCTCCTCAGCGTGCCCTATCGCAAGCAGCTCAACTTCACCTTCGATGCCCTGCGCGGAGCCGAGAAGACCGTCAACAGCCTGCGCGATTTCAACATACGCGTGCGCGAGACAATGTGCACGCCGGGCAGCAATCCAAGGATGCAGGAGGCCGCGCGCCGCGCGCTCGAAGGCTTCGAGGCTGGCCTCGACGATGATCTCAACACGTCTGTCGCACTGGCCGCGCTGCACAACCTGACGCGCGAAGTCAACACAGCCATCACCGATTGTGCCCTGCGCGCAGACGATCAGCGCGACATGATCGCGCTGCTTGGTCGCTTCGACCACGTGCTCAATATCTTCGGCAGCGGGACGCGGGCTGAGATGCTCGACGCCGAAATACAGGCACTCATAGACGAGCGCCAGGAGGCGCGGCGGCGACGCGACTTCGCCAGCGCCGACGCCATACGCGACCAGCTCGCCGCGCGCGGCATCACCCTCGAAGACACCAAGGACGGCGTGCGCTGGAAACGGCGTTGACAAAAGCAGAATAGAGAATACAGAATACAGGAGACAGAAGAAACCATTTGCCGTTTTTTCATTCTGTATTCTGTGTTCTGTCTTCTGTCTCCTTCTTTTCGCTTATGTTCTTCCGCAATCCACATTCCCGTCCGATTGAGCGGCGCGCCAACCTTTTCGCTGACTAGCCTCTCGCCCTGCTCGTTTCATGCCCGCAATAACTTGATCCATTAATGGTTTTCCCTTGCTTTTCTTAAAGGAGAAAGATTGATGTCTACGATTGCTCCGGCCAAACGGCCTGAAATCAAGACCGCTCTGCCCGGCCCGAAGGCCAAAGAGATCATCGCGGCTGACGCGCAATACGTCACGCCTTCTTACCCGCGCCCCGCCTGGCAACTGGTCGCTGAACGCGCCGAAGGGATGTGGGTTGAAGACGTGGACGGGAACATCTTCCTGGATTGCAACGCAGGTGTGGCCGTCTGCTCGACCGGCCACTGTCACCCGGAGATCGTCGCCGCCATACGCGAACAGTCCGAACGGCTCATACACATGTGCGGGACGGACTACTTTTATCGCCAGATGCCTGAGTTCGCGCGCAAGATGGACGAGATCACGCCCGTGCCCAGCCCGACGCGCACGCACTTTGCCAACAGCGGCACGGAGGCTGTCGAAACCGCGCTCAAGCTCGCCATGCACGCGACCGGACGCGAGAAGTTCATAGCCTTCTTCAACAGCTTTCATGGCCGCACGCTCGGCTCGCTCTCTCTCACTTCCTCGAAGGTAGCCCAGCGCAAAGGCTTCAAACGTCAGGCGCTCGATGTCACGCATGTGCCTTACCCGAACGTCTTCCGCCATCCCTTCACAGGCCAACAGTCAGACGCCTCTACGGTCAGCCGCGCCTGTCTGGACTGGATTGAGAACAGACTCTTCAAGACGACCGTACCGCCCGAAGAGTGTGCGGGGATAGTGGTCGAATGCGTGCAGGGTGAAGGAGGCTACGTCCCCGCGCCGACAGAGTTTTTGCAGGGCTTGCGCCGCATCTGCGACGAACACGGCATCCTGCTCATCGTAGACGAAGTGCAATCAGGGATGGGACGCACGGGCAAGATGTTCGCCAGCGATCATCATGATCTGAAGCCGGACATCATCTGCATCGCCAAGGGCATTGCTTCGGGCTTGCCGCTCGGAGCGACGGTCGCGCGGGCAGACCTGATGGATTGGAAGCCCGGCGCACACGCTTCGACCTTCGGCGGCAATCCGGTCGCGCTGGCCTCCGCCCTGAAGACCATAGAGCTGCTCGAACGCGAGCTGGTCGCCAACAGCGCGGAGGTCGGAGCCTACCTGCAAGAAGGTTTGCGCAAGCTGATGGACAAGCATGACTGCATCGGCGACGTGCGCGGCCTCGGCCTGATGGTCGGCTGTGAGTTCGTCGAAGACCGCGACTCTATGAAGCCTGCGCCGATCTTGCGCGACCGCGTCGAGTTCGCCTGCTTCGAGCGCGGCCTGATCGTCCTCGGCTGCGGCGTAAACACCATTCGCTGGTCGCCGCCGCTCATCATCGCGCGCGAGCACGTAGACGTCGCGCTGGAGATTTTCGATGAAGCAATAAGGAGCTGTAGACAGTAGACAGTAAACAGTAGCCAGTAGAAAAGAAAGACATCTGCTTTTCTTTTCTACTGGCTACTGGCTACTGAGAAATGATGTCGAAAGGTAGCGTTGATTCTATTTACGTCGCGGCGGCGGCCAGAGAGCCGATGAGGTCTGTGAGCGAAGCGCATGCGGTGCCGGGCAGAGGGCTCGAAGGAGATCGTTATTTCAATCAGGAGGGGACTTTCTGGAAGCCACTGCCTGATTATGAGCTGACGCTGATTGAGATCGAAGCCATCGAGGATTTCAAGCGCGACTTCGGTGTGAAGTTGGAGGCGGGTGGCGGGCGTCGCAATGTCGTCACGCGCGGAGTCTCGCTCAATGACCTGGTCGGGCGGGAGTTTCAGGTAGGCTCCGTACGCCTGCGCGGCATACGCCTCTGCGAGCCCTGCTCGCACCTCGCAAGGTTGAGCCATCGAGCGGTCGTACGCGGCCTCGTTCACAGGGGCGGTCTTCGCGCACAGATTTTGACGGATGGAAAGATTCGCGTCGGCGACGTTGTAGAAGAAGGCTAATACCAGGCAAGCAGAATAAAAGAAGGCGGGCGGACGATCCACGAAGTAACACTAAACCACACGAAAGAGCCCCTCTGTTCGTGTTGCTTCGTGTCAATTAGTGTTACTTCGTGGATCGTCCCCCGTCCTCTGTTGATTCCAACTTGGTATTATACGGGGTGATCTTCAGAAAAAGGCTTTCTCTTCTGCGGTGGCGGGGCGGAGGCTGTGGCTTCCAGCCTGCCTTTGCCCTGGTAGCCGTCGTCAACGTTTGAAGGCAGAGATTCGAAGGCGAGCGTGAGCTTGCTTTCGCCGTCGATCAATTTTCCGTCAGCGCGCAGTGCGCCGGGCGGTAGCGACACGAGTGGGCCTGCGGCCATGTGCGTAATCATCAGTGAGCCGTCAGGCTGCACGACCCCTGTGGCGACATCTTTCAGGGCGCGTGTCTTCGTACCGCTCGCAGCCTTCAGGTCGAAAGCGAGCGTGGCAAGCTTGCCCTCGCGCATGATGCCGATTCCGCCTTCGAGCCGGAAGTCCTCCGTCGTTCCGGCGAATCCACCCGTCACGGTGAACGTGCCCCCCGTCACATTAAAGGGACGCGTCATGCTCTTCCACCCACCTTCCATCTCAAGCGAAAGCGGTTGCTTGTCGCCGACGGGCACGGAGACGACCTTGAACGGGGTGGTGAGCGCCTGTGTGACAATCGCACCCTTCGGAGGCTGCGATTCCGAGAGGCGTATCGACCCCACCTCGCCGCTTGTGATCTGGACGCTGTAGCCGCCCGTCGTGCGCCTGCCCAGAAACGCCGCGACGACTACGCTCGTCCTAAACGAATCAGCACTCAACTCCGGCAAGCGGCCTAACGTTTCGCGCAGCGCGCCGTAAGTCTCCGCATCGCGCGCGACCGCCACGAACGCATCGGCCACGCCGCTCTGGCTGCCTTCCATCAACACCTTCAAACCATCGCTTGCAGCTCCATTCGTCGCAGGCTCAGGCGTCGGCGTCGCTGCCGCAGGAGCAGGCACATTGTTATTTCCCGCTGTCTTCACATCCTGCGCTGCCTGATTCTTGTCCCGTTTTGTCTCACACCCCGCCGCGCCTGCGCCATTCAGCGCAAGCGATAATAGCAACACCGACGCCATGCTTCTCATCATCAAAATCCTTTTCAAGTAGACAGTAGACAGTAGTCAGTAGCCAGTAGAAAAGAAAATCCGGCGCGGCGGTGGATGGCACTCATCATAAATCATAGTGGGCAACGTAACCAGCACTCTGCTTTCTTTCTACTGGCTACTGACTACTGTCTACTTTCTACTTGCTCATCTTCCTTGCAATCTCTTTCATGCGTGCGCGAAGGCGCTCCTCGTCAATATGGCGGACGTGTCCGTCCCGGTAGACCTCTCTTCCTGCGACCATCGTTAGCAGCACGTCGCGCCCTGAAGAGGCGTAGATGAGCGCGTTGGCCGGTTCGTAGACAGGCATTTGATGTGCGCCCGTGAGAGCAACGACCGTGAGGTCTGCTTGTAAGCCTTCTGCGAGCGCGCCCGTTTGATGATCTAGACCGAGCGCGCGAGCGCCTCCGAGCGTTGCAGTCTTGAGCGCGTCGTCTGCGCTTATCATCCGACCTTCACTGACACGGTCGCTGCCTGCTCGCGAGAGCATCACAGCGAAGCGCGCCTCCTCCAGTATGTCACAGGTGTTGTTACTCGCCACGGAATCGCTTCCGAGGCCGGTGGTGATACCGCTTTGGACGAAGGCTGCATAGGGCGCGCGTCCATGACCTAATTTGGCGTTCGACTTCGGACAGTGTGCGACAGCCGCGCCCGCCTCTTTAATCGTTTCCATATCCGTCTCGTCCACGCGTATGCAGTGCGCGAGCAGAGGGCGTGCGCGCAGCACATTGTGGCGAGCGAGATATTGGATGGTCGAGATACCGGGCGCGCGCCACTCTATGCCGCGTTGCGCGAGGCCGTCGGCAAATGAGCCGCGCCCCTCAAGCATCAACCGTGTTTCGGCTTCAGACTCAGCCGCGTGCATCATCATGGGCAGTTGTTCGGAGAGCGCGAACTCTGAGATCAACTCAAGCTGCGGTGCGCTCACAGTGTACGGCGCGTGCGGCGATACGCCTGCGCGCACGCGCTCGCATTCAAGCTCACGCAGCCTGGCAATCTTCTCACGCAGCTCTTCAAAATGCTTATGGGCAACTCGCGGGTCTGGGCCGAAGCTCTCCTGATAAACGATTCCGCGTAAGCCAACGTCGCTCAGTGCCGTTAGGCTTGCGCTCGCCGCGTCGCTCGCGTCGCCGAGGCAGGTCACGCCCGCGTGCGCCGCTTCAACTGCGCCCCAGGCGGCGGAGACGTAAAAGTCATCCGGCGTCATGCGTTCAAGGCGCGCTCTCGTCAGCTTCTTGAGCCAGGCGGAAAAGTCCCCCTCTTCCAGATAGCCGCGCATCACAGTCAGCTCAAGATGCGAGTGGCAGTTGACCAGGCCGGGCAGAATCGCCGCTTCTCCGAACTCCTGCGCGACCGCCTCCGGGAATCTAGCTCTCAGAGCAGCGCGCGTGCCGACGCCAGCGATGTGCGCGCCCTCTACGGCCACCGCGCCGTCCTCAATCGGAGCGCCTGAGATCGGCAGAACCCAACGCGCGCTGTAAAGCGTGGTTATTGTCATAGCTTTCTTTGCGTCGGCAGACGCAAACAGAAGGTAGCCAGACGTGAAACGTCTGGAACGGTCAAGCGTCGAGTTTCGCGCATTGAAGATGCGCCAGATACTCACCACAAATATCGCTCATCGTATTCAATGCCGCTCGCTTGTAATAGTTCAATATATTCCTCTTGAAAAGTCTTACGCCGATGATGCTCTTCCTGGTTGAGAATATATCGCTTGACGCCTGCGAGGTTAGACGGGCTGACCGTAAATGCGCCGTAGCCTTTTTGCCAAGCGAAGTTTCCTTTTCTAATCTCCTTATGTACCCACTCGGAAGAATCCGCTTTCAGGTCGCGCAAAAAATAATCAAGCCGATGCGAGGATTTTAAGCCGACAAGCAAGTGGACGTGGTCTTCTATTCCACTGATTGCCAACGGGACACCGTCCAAGCCTTTCACAATCCCACCGAGATAAGCGTGCAGGTTTCCGCGCCACTCTTTTGAAATCAACGGCACACGCTCTTTCGTGGAAAAGACTAGATGGCAATGCAGGCTTGTGTGTGTTGATGGCATCTATTTATGTCGGCGCGTCTTCAACGCGCAATCACCTTGCCGATCAAGTTCCAGACGTTGCACGTCTGGCTACCTTCTTCGTGCCGCTTGCGCGGCTCTCTAATAAGTTTGCTTAACATTGGTTACGCCGATCAGACGTCATCTCTCGTGCCGAGCATACGCATCTCTTCCCTGATGAACTCTTTGACGCCCGCCGTGCCCCTGAGCCGCAGCCAGACGGGGCCTTGATCGGGCTCGAAGATAAGCTCGAAGGTGATGAAGGGACAGCATCTTCTCTCAAACGTGATGAACTCAAGGAGCTTCCCCGCGCTCGCTTCGCCGCCCGGATAACGAAACGCGTAGCCGTCCTTTAGCTCACAGACCTGCTCGACATCCCCGTAGATGTTTGAGGCTAAAGCCTCGCGCCTTCCTCGCAGCTCCTGTTCGGACAGGTTGCAGGCTACGGGAAGCTCAACGAGCGAGCATCCCTCATCATCACGACAGCTATTGCTCATCTCTTCCTCTCTAGCACCTTCATTCCATCTCATCGTGCGTCGATGTGTCCAGTCCCGTTCCCAGTTGCGGCAAGCTCTTAATGAGGCGGCTGTTTCCGTCCAGCGATGTGACCACGCTGAGGCTGACCTGATGTTCGTCCTGACCCATATCCTTGATGCTGAAATCATCCAGGCGCATGCCTTCAGTCTCAAGCAGATCGAGCAGGCTGGCGAGAGCAGAGGCCGGGTCGCGCGTCTTGAACGAATAGTGATAGAGACGGCGACGACGCAGGATGCCCCGCTCGGCGCGGCGCAGCAGGACGAGGACGAAGATAATGAGCAGGGTGGTCAAGAGCGCCGCGCCGAACATCCCCTCACCGATACTGATGCCGACGGCGGTCACGATGAAGATCGTCGCGGCTGTGGTCAGCCCCGTCACGGAGCCGCGCGATTGGATGATCACGCCCCCGCCGATAAAGCCGACGCCGACGACAACCTGCGCGACGAGGCGTGCAGGGTCTGTGTAGGGCGCGCCCCCGCTGATGTGCCTTGAGGTGATCATCAACAGAGTGGCGGACATGGCGATCAGCACGTTCGTGCGCAAACCCGCAGGCTTGCGGCTCAACTCGCGCTCGATGCCTATCGCGCCGCCGCACAGCATACTGAGCAGCAGCTTGAGCACGATCAACATATTTGGTGAGAGTTCACTCAAGATGAAAGCCCTTCCGCGCCTCTCTGTGCTTTCTCCGCGCTCTCGCCGTTGATGGCGCGCCGCCGCCCGCGCAGCACGAACCAGAGCAGACCGGAGAGCGCGATGATGATGCCGCCCGTGGCCGTCACAGGCTTGATGCCGTAGACGTCTGCGGCCACACCCGAAGCCAGCATTGAGCCCGTCATCATCAGCGTCGTCAATGTTTCGTAGGAGGCGAAGACGCGCCCCCCGTAAGCGTCATCCATGCGAGTCATCATAATGGTCGTCTGCGCCGTCTTCCACAAAGTATAGTTGACCTCGCGGAAGATGAGCACGAGCGCCGCGCTCCACAGGCTCGGCATCAGCGCAAAGAGCGCGAGGCTGCACCCGTCGAAGATGATCGAGCGTCCCATGCGCGAGGCGAGCCTGCTTTCCGCCCCGGCGTCGAAGCGACGAACGACCAATGCGCCCAGCACGCCGCCCAATCCCATCGCAGAATATAGCACCGAGTTTCCAAAATCGGTGGGGCGCGCAATCCATCCGCCCACCGCCGCCTGGCCGAGGCGCGCGCCGAAGATGCTGTAGAGCGAGCGCGCCACTCCATTGCCCAGCCCCCATCCGGCGGCGACTATGAAGATCGAAGCGAGCAGATCATTGCGACGCACGTAGCGCAAGCCTTCACGAAAATCTAAGACCATATGACGTAGCACGCCGCGCAGAAGACGCGGACGAGCACGTAGACCATGACGCGTGGCAGGCGTCTCGCTCAAAGTCTCAACACCAACGGCGGGCATTAGCGCCTCTTCATGCGTTTGTCGCGTGTGCGCGCGTATACGGCGGATCATCAACGCCGAAACGATAAACGTCAGGGCGTTGAGTATAAAGACCACGTCGCGTCCCGTCAGGGTAGCGACGATGCCGCCGAGCGCCGAGCCGACGGCAATCGTCGCGGCGGTCGTGGAAGACGAGAGTGAGTTGGCCGTCAGAAGCTCGTCCGCCCCTGAGACCATATTCGGAATCGCGGCTCGCTTGGCGACATTGAAGAAGGCCGAGATGGAGAAGAGCGACGCTCCTACCAGATAGATCACAGGCAGCTCGGCGGAGCTTCTCGCCAGCAGGAAACCGAGCGCGAGGATGGCGCGCGCGATGTCCGCCAGGATCATCACACGCCGCCTGTCCGTTCGATCAACGATGACGCCCGCCACCGGGCCGAACAGAAATAGCGGCAGGTGTCGCGCAATGGCGTAGAGCGCAATCGCGCGCCCTTCATGCCCTGCGCCCGCAAGCTGAATCGTTAAGGCGAGCACGGCGATGTTATTGAGCCAGTCGCCGATCTCTGAAACGACCTGCCCCGTCCACAGGCGACGAAAATCCGCATTCCCCCTGAGCAGTTGGCGATACGTCAAGGTTGCGCCCCCGTGAGAACAGAGGGCCGCAGGCGGAAAGCTGTAGGTAGAAAAAGCAGCTTGATCTCTAACGCCTCCTGCTTTCTGCCGACGGCGTTGCGTGTGCCGCTTCCTGCCTTCTGCTTTTTCAGCTTGCGGTAGCGTTCGAGGATTGACGTGACGTAGGCGCGCGTCGAAGGAATGTCTATGCGCGCGATGAACTCTTCGGTCGTGAGCGGGCGAGCGCCGTTGGCCGTGCGATTCCAATCGGCAGCGCGGCTCGGCCCGGCATTGTAGCCGGCGATCATGCGCGCCTCCGCGCCCGGCGTGTCGCGATATTCTTCCCAGAGTTTCTCAAGATACCAGCAGCCGATCTGTATGTTGCGCTCCGGCTCGCGCAGCACCGCCACCGGATCGCGCGCCATCTGGCGTTCAAGATCACGCATGCCCGTCTCCGCAGCCCATTCGCGCCCGACCGTCGGCGTCACCTGCATCAAGCCGATCTCACCATCGCCCCCGATCTTCCACGGGCGAAAGTATGTCTCCTCATAGACGACGCTCCACACCAGATCAGGATCAAGGCGGTAAATCCCGGCCTGGCGCGCGATCACAGCGTCGTAACGATGAATCCAGTATTGATTGAAATAGTAGAGGCCGACGGCGCTGATGATGAGAAGTATGAGGATGATTGGGACGAGACGTTTCATTGTTTGCCAGTAGACAGTAGACAGTAGACAGTAGTCAGTAGGAAAAGCTTCAACCGTCTTTCTTTTCTACTGACTACTGACTACTGTCTACTGACTACCGTTTCAATTCTTCCTCTTCAAATTAGCCCAGAAGGCGCTGGTCGCGTAGGCCAGATCGACGCCTTCGTAGCGAGAGCGCAGAGCGCGTTCATCGAGCACATGTCCCTGTAACCAGACTTCCGCCGAAAGGGTTGCGCCCGTGGTGAGCGCGCCTCCTCTGAGCGCGCGGCGATTGACGAGCACTTCGAGCCTCAACCGTTCGAGATCGAGATAGATCCAGTAGAGTTCGCTGCCTGAGAGCGGATTGCGCAGGGGCTTATAAGCGATGACGCGCCCCGCCAGGCTCCAATCGTTTTCATGCGCGGCGCGCGTCGGCGCATACTTTTCGAGCGGCTCCCAGCGCGTTTTGGCCGCACGCTCGCAGACGCGCGCGCGATACGCCAGCCCGCAGAGGCCGACATGCAAGGCTGGGGCGCGAAACCCGGCAGCGCCGACCTCCGTCAGATTCTGCAACTCGAAAAGGACTTCCGTGTCCGTCCCATCCGAGTAGCCGTGAATGACGGCTTCCCCCTCTTCGTCGTATTCGGTGAGCGCCCAGGGGCTGATGCGCTGCGTGTAGCGCGCGCGAAAGCCCGGACGGCAATCGGCGTAAAAGATGTCGCCCGTGCCGGATTCGTAAAGCACCGTCCAGACTTCCAGGCCCTCGCCCAGTTTCCAGCAGCGCCCGTGCAGCACAGCGCCGCGACGCGAGAGCTGCGTCGGCTCGCCTTGATCGCCCGCGCGCTGAGCCAGATGATTAAAAGCCTTCTCGCTCGGCACTTCGAGCCCTATGGTTTCGAATGTCACATCCATAAAAATTCAGAGGTCAGATGCCAGATGCTGGATGTCAGTTTAACGGATCGTCCAGCATCTGACATCTAGTATCTGACATCCTATCTTGCTGCTCGTTTCGGTCGTCTAGGCGACGTAGTTTTTGGAGCCGCTTCTTCCTCGCGGCGCGGCGCGCGCGTCTTGTAGCCGCGTATGTGACGCTCCGCGCCCTGTGTAGGCTGCGTGCCCGAACGCACCATCTCGGCAAACAGGTCTACGTCATAGTCGGCTTCGCGCGACATCTCCTCGCGGATCGCGTGCAGCACTTCGAGAAATCTTGGCTTGCGATACATGACCCGTTAATCGTAAATCGTAAATCGTAAATCGTAAAGACTAAATCTTCTGTTTACGATCCGGGAGTGACGATTTACGATTTATGACCGGCCCGTCTCTGTTGCTTCTGAGACGAGGAACTCGGGCGTGACGATCATCGGGACGAAGAAGCCTGCGGCCGTGTTGAAGAGGCGTATGCGCGCCTGTCGGCGCACGTTCGCCAGGTGTCCGAAGTTCCACGTCACCAGATAATCTATCTTGTGGAATGAGGCGATGGCGACATGCAGCGCGTCTGCGATGTACTTGCGATGAAAGATGCCGCGTGAGATGTAGCCTTCGGCGAGGATCGCCGCCTCGTCCGAGAGCTCGACCTGTTCGAGCGGGCGGGCGAGCTTTAAGTATCCGGTGCGATGAGGCTCAGGCACGCGCTCCAGCTCGCGCGTCACCAGAGGCGACACGACCGCGCGATACTCAGGCATCTCGTGCTCCCACCAGCGAATCGTCAGGTCGCGACGAAAGGGCTCGCCGTTATCCAGGTAAGCGCCGATGACAGAGGTCTCCAGATAAAGGCTCTGCTTCATGGTTCAGCTCGGATAGGTTTAATTGACGGATCGCTTCTCTGTTCCGGCATCGCGGCGGCGCGTCTCAACGGTTCGAGGCGCACCACGCCGCGCATGAAATCGAAGGTGATGCGGAAGTGGCGCAAGAAATTTCCGCCGATGATGCCGGTCTGATCGAAGCCTGAAGTCTCGTTGATCGGATTGAGATCGAGGACGACCGCCGGGACGCTCTCGCGCATGAAAGAGCCCAGGGTGACGCGCGGCAAGACCAGCAGCTTGACATCTTCGGCGACCCCGGCTGCGCCGTAGACGCGCAGCCGCGTCGTCTTGGCGAAGCGATCCATCTCCTCGCGCATGGCGAGCAGTTGAGAGACGACCGAGACGCTCGCGCCCGTGTCGATGATGAAGTTAAGCGGCTTGTCAATCCCTTCAAGCTGAACCTCGCCGCTCAGGTAACCGCCGAGCGTCGTGCGCAGAGGAATCTCGACTCCTCCAGCCGATGGCGGCTGCGCCTGCGCCGCAAGCTTACCAACCGGCAGGCGCTGGCGATCAAGGGTGAAGATGCGCGCTCCGTAATCTACGGTGGTGAGGAACTTGGAGACGACCGTCAGACCTATGTAGCCGTCCAAGGGAAGGCCTGAAGTGAATAAGGGACGGATGTACACGGGGACGTTTCGGATGCGTGCGCCGCCGACATCGAGCGACGAGAGGAAGCCGTACACAATATCGAAGCGCCCATTGCCGCCGATGCCGCGCGCCGCGCCGCCGCGTGCGACGGCGCGCACTCCCACACGTTGCGCCGCTTTATCCGAGATGACGGTCATGCCTGAGCCGGTGTCGAGCAGAAAGCGGAGCGGCTCTTTCACACCATTGACGCGCACCTCCATGACGGGACGATTATCGTCCGCAGTGAAGGGCACAACGGCGTGATCAGTCCCCTCCATCACATATAGATCGCTGACCTTGCTCAGGTAGCGCAGGAATCTGATCAGGCCGCGAATACGCTCGCGACGATCTCCATCCGTGTGCGGCGCAACCCGCAGGAAGCGTTCGTAAGCATCTGCCGATTCCTTGAAGCGTTCGATGCGCGAGGCGGCCTGCGCGAGATTGAAGAGATAATCGGGGTCTTCTGGAGCGAGCGCGGCGGCGCGCTGAAGTCCTAAGAAGCTATCGTAAAAACGGTTCTCATAAAAATGGACCATCGCGAGTCCGGCGACGGCCAGCGCTTCATCATCTCTCAGTTTGAGTGCCACGCGGAACTCTTCGACCGCCGTGCGAAAGTCGCCGGAAGAGAGCACCACAGTCCCGACCAGAGCGTGGGCTCGCGCCGAGCGCGGATCGAGACTGACGGCGCGCGTCGCATGCTCGAATGCGCCGCGCAGGTCTCTGCGCTTGAGCAGCGAAAAGCAGAGACCCAGATGGGCATCTTTGTCGTTGGCATCAATTGCGAGCAGCTCGCGGAACAGCTTCTCGGCGGTCTCGTACTCGCCCTGGCGCAGGGCACGCTGGGCGCGGCTGCGCGTCTTATCCCCCGTGAGCGGCGTTTCAGCAGCAGCAGCGATGCCCACGCCGATGACGAGGCACACAACGATGGCGACCACTCTACCGGCTCGCGCCCGTATCACTCTGTTTTTTGCAAGATGGAGTCGCATTGGGGGTCTACCTGTCGCATTGATGAGCCAGGAGCGGCAAGTAGTTGCTTCTATACCACAACTTTATTGCTTGTGATCCTCAGAGATTCTCATTATTTATTTAAGAATCTCACCGGTCTTCATAGACCAGAGCACCAGGTCTAGCTCGTCAAAGTCGATCCGCAAGTCCTCAGCGAATCCTTTGAGCCGCTCCTCAACAATCAGGTAGCGGGCGCGGGTCGTGGGCGGCTGAGATGATTCGATGACCCCCACCTCATGCAGGCTGCGCAGGATGTGCTTGTCCAGAATGGCGTAGCCATTGAAGCCCACGTTGCGCAGGAAGTGGCTCGCCTCTTTATAGCCGAGACCTTTGATGCGCGGCTCGCGCGCCAGCCAGTCGCGGCGCGCGAGCGGGTCTGTGAAACCTTCAAGCCGCTCGCGCAGGCGCATCTGACAATTTTCGCGCAGGTACTCGCGCGTGATGACGATGTAGCCGGGGCGCGCCACCGGGTAACGATGCACGCCGGAAAGCGCAACCGACATCTCTTCGTGGCTGCCTTCCAGTAGGAGCGGCCTTACGGCTTCAATCGAGCGCAGACCCATACGCGCCGATGCGCCCGCCGTGAAGATGCAGTAGACCAGTTCTTCCCACAGCAGCGCATCCGATCCAGTAGCCCACACCTCGCGAAACTCCGCGAGCCGGGCGCGAATCTGCTGGCGTCGCTCGCGGTGCGTCGCGCGTATCTTTTCAATTGTGGCGGGTGGGTGGTCTCGTCGCACGCTCTTGATGTAGACCCTCAGATTGTAGGAGCGCGCTGACAGGGTTGTCAAAGAAATTATAGTCGGAGATCGTGCAATCGGTGTGACGATAGGGACCGGGCATCACGGATGCCTGAGCCGGTTCTTGAGGGAGGGGATACACGCGGGCGGCGGCAAAAGCTCTCCCTGACGGACTGGCTGGCGGCCCCTGTGCGTCCTCAAACAAATGGACAACTGACCATAGCCCACAGACATCTCAGCCAGGGATTCTTGCGCTCTCCTCATGGCCGACAAATTTTCGGAATGCAAAGAAGACGTGTTATGCTATCATGCGCCCTCACCCGACGAGCTTTAATGGAGGAAAGAATGACCCGACAGGTGATCTCGCAGCGACTCTTTTTTAGCCTCAGCCTCCTCATACTGCTGACGACTGCGCCCCTTGCGGCGCTGGCTCAGCAAAGAACCACAGATCAGCTTCCGCCGCCGACCTATACACGCCCGACGGTTCTCTCGCGCCCTGCGACGCCGGGCACGCAGCCTGCGCCCATCGCCCCTGCCCCGGACACATATGTGCCGGACTACGAGACGCCGCTCATCAGGACGCAGGGACTGCTCGTCCAGACGCTCGACGGAAGCTCCGTCATGGAACAGGCGGCAGATGTCGCCTTCAATCCCGCTTCAGCCGTCAAGCTTGCGACGGCGCTCTCGGCGCTACGCAGCTTCGGCCCCGAGCATCGCTTCATCACAGCCGTGTGGACTGATGGTACGTTCAACGCTGCGACCGGCACGATCACGGGCGACCTGATCATCTCGGGTCGCGACCCATCATTCCACTACGAGCATGCCATCATGATCGCGCGCGAGCTGAACCGTGCGGGCATACGCACCGTGACGGGCGACCTGATCGTCGCGCCCCGCTTCTCTATGAACTTCGACTGGTCTACGCAACGTTCGGGCGAGGTGCTCTACGATACGCTGGATGCCGCGCGCCGTCCGGCAGCGGCCACGCGCAACTGGTACGAAGAGCGCCAGTCGCTCGGCGACACCGCGAGCCTTCAGACTGTGCCAAGCGTCGCC
The DNA here is from genome assembly GCA_036386415.1 of Pyrinomonadaceae bacterium. Classification (GTDB taxonomy): domain Bacteria; phylum Acidobacteriota; class Blastocatellia; order Pyrinomonadales; family Pyrinomonadaceae; genus DASVVT01. The sequence continues at coordinate 772 of DASVVT010000043.1, read as the reverse complement.
GTCATGGGAGCCGTCTACGTCGATTCCGTGCCGCCGCGTGCGCGCCTGCTTCTGACCCATCGTTCGAGCAAGCTCGTGGATGTCCTCAAAGTCCTGCTCTGCTACTCTAACAATTTCATGGCCGAGCGCATCGGCGATACACTCGGGGGCACTGAGGGCGTGCGTCGCCACGTCATCAATACGACGGTCGGCCTCAAACCGGCAGATATACAGCTTGCTACGACGAGCGGCCTCGGCGTCAATCGCGTGACGCCGCGCGCCATGATGAAGATTTTCCGCGCCCTGCGCGACGAGCTGGCGAAGCACCGCCTACAGCCTTCGGACATCATGCCGGTCGCAGGCATTGATCCGGGCACGCTCAAAAAGCGCTACACCTCTTACCCGTCGCGCGGGAGCGTGATCGCCAAGACGGGCACGCTGATTAGAACCGACGGCGGCGCGAGCGCACTGGTCGGGCAGATGCAGACGGCCAGGGGCGAGACCCTCCTGTTCGTCATCTTCAATCAACGCGGCAACGTGCTGCGCTTCCGCGAGAGCCAGGACGCCCTGGTGACACAGCTACAAAGCACGCGCGGTGGCCCGGCAGCCTTCAACTATCGTCCTCTCACGCTCGCCATGCGCCTCGCCGACACCGAACTCGATTCGGCCAGCGCACGCCAGGACGAGTACGAGCCAGCAAGATAAAAAAGTAGACAGTAGACAGTAGTCAGTAGCCAGTAGAAAGAAAAGCGTTTGGTGCTTTCGTTTCTACTGGCTACTGACTACTGTCTAC